>CAIYZV010000448.1 GCA_903930765.1 uncultured Pirellula sp. | reverse complement strand
GCACCATCGACATCCGCTTGGGAGACGCGAGCGCGGAGCGCCTTCAGGCGATCGAGTGATTCGTAAGGCTTCTCATTGACGAGTCGCTCCGCATCGGCGATTTCGCCAGAGACTTCCGCGAACAGCCTTTGTTTCTTTTGGATAGCTTCACGATTCTCGTTGGGGATCGCCGAGACAGGTTCTGGAGCCGAACGCGATTGCAGGTAAGTTAGCTTGTCCTTGAGCTGCGCACGAATCGCTGGATCGAGGTCGTCCTTCTTCTTCCAAGCGTTGCTGAAATACTGAAGGGCGGTATCGCGGTTACCCTGCGACATGGCCTCAATTCCTTTTTCGTACCATTCGTTGGCGGTCGAATCTTGAGGTGTGGCCGCACCGAGAGTCAAGTTGCTGCTTGCTGGCGCGACTTTGGACATGTCGGCACTAGGTTGGAAAACCCCAGGCTGAACGGCAGCGTTCCTGTCGGACAGGTTTCCGTTGGTCCCGTTCGTAGTTGTCGCGGGAGTCACCGCAGCAGCAGTAGTAACACCGGTGTTACCACGCAGCCGGATGGCTCTCTCGATGTCCATGGTAACGTCCCAAGGCTTGAGTTGCCCCGGGCCGAATTGGTTGTCGGGTACTTTGAGCGCGTTGGCTTGATCCACCAGCGACTTTGCCGCTGGAAAATCGCCTTTTTGCAACGCGAGCTTTGCAGCGGCTGCTAAGCTTGCTGCTTGGTCGCGTGTTGGATTCGGAGCGACCGCTGGCTGCGTTGCAGGAGCAGGTGTTGCTGCTGCTCCACTCGCGCTGGCAGGGCCCGGTGGCAAAAGCCCCGGTGCTCGTGACAGCGCAGCTGCGGCTCGGCTCTTCGTCGTATCGGTTGCTGCCGGTGCACCTGCCGTAGCTGCTGGCGCCGCAGGTAGTGCACTCGGTGGCAATGGTGGCAACGTGCTCGGTGGATTGGTTTTGTCGTTCGCTGGCTGCTGCGCAATCGCCGCGGTGCTAGCAACGGCTACCACGATGCCTGCTGGCACAACGACGGGCGCAGTCACCGCACAGGCTGCGGTCATTAGCCGAAACGTCCTTAAGGGATTTAGGTATTTCAACGCGACACTCCTTTATCGCTCAGATGATGACTAAACGCTCGTCGTCTCGAGAAACCTCAACAACGGACTCCATCGACTGCCGAACGCTTCATGCACTGGGCAGGGACTCCCCCGAAATTGCGGTTTCCCGAATACGTGGAGTTGGGAATAGTCGGCCGCGAAGGATGCGGTCAAGGCCACTTTCGCGGTGACGGAAAGTATTTTTCGAAATGTCAAAATGGGTGAAGACGGCTTAGTTCCCTAGATTTCCAAGATCCCCAAGAGGGCCTCGATTTCCGCGGGATTTATCGAACTGGCTCGTTCGTTGGAGTCATCTATCCAATAAAAAAGGCCAGCGATACTCGCTGGCCTTGAAAGGACTTTGAAACCTACGTTGTTGAAGGTGCCTTGGCTATCGCATCACGGTTCCACCGATCGTTTGAAACGGGGCTGGCAATCCGACTTGGACTGGAATCGAGCTAGGGGTTAACGGGGCAGGTAGCGAATTTACGGGATTGCTTGTGGGTTGCGATCCCATCGTTCTATCACCTCCGGTCGATGCTGCAACCAATGCAGGAATCGACGATGTCTTCGAATCTCCAGCCACCATGGCTGTTCCCTCTGTGGACGATCCATAAAGCTGGAACTGCTGCTGGTAATAACCCGACTTTCTAGGAATAAACGGGGAGGCTTCTTTGGATGGGAAGGGACTCGGTGCAATCGCGATCAATGGTGCAGCGACTGCATTCAAGGCTGCAGAGTCATTCGATGCAACCGAACTATTCGTATTCAATGTTGCTGACGCGAGCGTTGCCGTGGATGGAGTATAGCCCAAGGAAACTGCGGTGTACGAGGTCACATTGCCTCCACCGTCACTCACCCAATCGTTCCATGCGAGTTGCAGTTTTCCAAGTTTCGGGTAGCCGTAATTATTGGCGACTGCTGAGGCCCAATCCTCATCCTGCATTCCTCGCTCGAGGAATTGCACAAACTGCCGCGGGCCACCTTGGGCGATAAGAAAAGCACATAAGCTGTACCCTTGAGCGTACAACGGCATGATGTCGCTCGGGTATTCTCGCAGCGCGAAGAGAGTCTTGAACGGAAAGCATCGACGTTCACTCAGAAACCTGACGAGCATCATGTCGTGCTTGCTGCGTTCACTCGCATGTTCAACGGTCGTACACGCTCCCTCGTCGGCCCATCTCGGAACCGGTTTTCCGCTAGGTGCGAAATGGGTTGCCAATACGGTATGTGTCAATTCATGCGGCAAAACGCTGTCCAGAATGCGCTCGCGCGTCCCACTCAGGAACATTTGTATGTTGCGAATGGATCCAGCAGCCAGTGTGTATTTCGTTTCACCGCTAGCAGGTAGATTCGGTGAGGACTGAACCATCACTGGGACTTTCTCCATCCAAGGAGATAGCTCGCGACCAAGCCAGTGCATCGCCAAATGACGGCGATACTCTTCGGCCATTTGCCCCACCTCGGTCGCCAATTCAGGGGACTGCGCGAAGATTCGAAAATTCGGTGTCTCGCTTACGAATCGGCGACCCAGGACTTGTTGTGAAAATCCAGGTGCAACCAATGTTGCGCATAACGCCAACGCCAAACCCACTGTTCGTGCATCCATGCCGAGTTGTCTCTCCTGTTGGGACGACAGATGGGTTCACCTCCTGCGAATCCACCCGAATCGTCCGACTTGCGGCCGGAGTCTAGAAAACCGCTTGATCCTTTCTCCAGCCCAATCTTGAGTGAATCCTTTCAAAATCCGCAAAAAAGATGTCGTTCTGCTAGCAAATGGTATGGGTAACCCAACGTTCCGATAAAATTCGGTTTTTCATAGTTTTGTTGGTCGAAATCG
>CAIYZV010000447.1 GCA_903930765.1 uncultured Pirellula sp. | reverse complement strand
TTCCAATGCGTCCGGTGCAACCAACATGGGCGCTACCAATCGGGATACCCGAGGCGTCAATGAAGGGGCGGTGGTTTTTGTTTTAGGAAGCCAACCGGTTATCATCAACAACGTCTTCAAGAACAACAACTCCGCGGATACCGCTGCGATCAGCGTCGATGCGAATTCCCTCAACTCGACCTTCGTACGTGACTGGGGACGATCGATCGGGGAGAACCAACGAGAAAACGTCGGTATCGGAAACTTCGGGCCTTTGGTGAGCAACAACCAACTCGGCGGAAACTCCCTCAACGGGATGCGTGTGCGCGGCGCAGTCGTGATGACCGAGTCGGTTTGGGATGACACCGACATCGTCCACTTGCTCCGCAGCAATCTGGTGCTGCCCGATTACCACACCTACGGTGGACTACGTTTGGTAAGCAAGTCCGACGAGAGCCTAGTTATCAAGGCCAGCAACGGCGCGTCGATCACCGCCGAAGGCCGCCCGCTCGATATCAAGGACCGGATCGGTGGTACCGTTCAAGTCATCGGTCAGCCTGGATTCCCAGTGGTCATCACCAGCCTCGCCGACGATTCGATCGGTGCCGGCTTTGACTACCTCGGAAACTCACTGCTCGACACCAACAACAACGGCCCCTCAAGCGGTGTGGCCGGAGATTGGAAGGGAATCACATTCACCCCATTCAGCAATGATCGAAATGTTGACTTCCGATACGAACGTGAACCAGATCAAATCAGCGAAGGTTCGAACGATTTCCCATCCGATGCAGAGGATTTAGGCTCACTCGCCAGCAACCTAAACGGCGGCGATGAAAACCTCCGCTTAGGCGTGACCTTGACCGGCTCGATCGCCTCGCCACGCGATCTAGACGTTTACCGGTTCTCGGCGAATGCGGGAACGACCGTTTGGATCGACGTCGATCAAACCTCGGGTTCGTTGGATTCTGTCGTCGAACTCGTTGATGGCAACGGGCAGATCATCGCCCTGAGCGACAACTCGATCGCTGAGTCGGTTGCGAAAACAACCTTCTCCGATCCTTCCTTCATTCCCGATGGACGGGTCTTGCCCATGGATCAATCCGCTTGGGCAAAGACCAACGCCAACGAACCAGGCGCACAGGTTGACTTCCTAGGCGTGAATCCTCTCGATGCTGGCTTCCGCGTAGTACTGCCCGGAGTTGCCGGAAGCTTTAACAATTACTTCCTCCGCGTTCGCAGCAGCAACGTGTCTCAGGAACCGGGCAAGAACGATCCGGCACGATTGACATCCCCAGCATTGGTCCGCGAAGGGATCACGACCGGTGGTTACAAAGTCCAAGTTCGAATGCAACAGCAACAAGAAGTCGCTGGGTCAGCGGTTCGATTTGCGGACATTCGCTATGCGCAAATCGGCATTGACGTTCAAGGTGGACCGATGCACTCGCCGCTCTTGGGCGAAGTGGGTGAACTCGATCCAAACGAAACCAATGCTTCGGATCAAAGCGCAATTAACCTTGGCAATATCATCACCAACGATCGCGCGGGAACGTCGATCGCGGCAAACTTGGCATCGCGAGGCGACATCGACTGGTACAACTTCTCGGTCTCTCGCGAAGCGATCCAACAAGTTAGCACAACGCCTAGCAACCATATCGCTTTGACCTTCGATATCGATTACGCCGACGGCCAAGGCCGTCCGAATACTCAGCTTTGGGTATTCCGACGCGATGCGACCAGCGGCCAACTGACCCTCGTGGCAACGGCCAACGAATCGAACATTCAGGACGATCAAGCTCGGGTGAATATGGGTGCGGACCTCACGGATCTGACCCGTGGCTCGCAAGGCAAACGCGATGCTTACCTCGGCCCCATCGAACTGCCTCAAGGGGATTACACGGTAGCAGTAACCAATGCATCCCTGAAGAATGTGAACATGGATCAGTTCACCACCGCCGATGGGTTTTCGGGGTCCAACACGGTTCGTTTTGAACCACTCGATTCGGTCCGAGTGATCTCCGAAGATCGTTTCGATCCAGATTCTCCAACTCGGCCATCGCGTAATTCGGATCCCGTTCAGGTTTCCTTTGCCTTGGCGTCCACGTCACCAACCATGCCCAACGCGGGGGGGGTAGGCTTGCCGAACGCGGTTCCCTTCAATCTGTCGGACGTGACCGTATTCGCGGGTACTGCTACTCAAATGCTGTATGCGAATGCGTTGACAGGTGCCAGAGAGGGTTCCGGAAGTGATTACGGCGGAAGAGTAGCCGTCGATATTGCCGTATCTCCAGCCGGTGGAGCATGGGGTGCACAGAGCTCACTGCAGTCGGGCAATACGGATGCTAGTGGTCCAGTGATCTTTGGCATCAATATTGGTGATGCAGGTGTAGGCGTTGCTGGCAGCTCTGCGCCGAGTTCTGGACTGATCACATACGTAGGAAACTTTGATAATGCGGTCCCTCCCAATTTGATTATCGAACAACGTGGCACCGTTGGGGACGGCATGCGATTCCATGCACTTTCGTTCTCGAACATCAGTTCCAACGGTGGAGCAGCGACATTCTGGGGGGTCGGCAGCCGGATCAATCAATCCAACAGTGCAGCGGTGGAAGCGCCCTTCAAGAGAAACATCCTTTATCGGCTAGATCCAGCGACTGGAAATGCTTTGAACTCGGATGGATCCACCACCGACAATGGACCTAACTTGGGTGGTGCAGGGACACAAATTGGAGCATCAGGCTTTTTCAGCACGGCCATCGGTGAAGTTACCGGTTTGTCTTCCGTTGGAGGACAGTTCTTTGCTGTTACCAACCAAGGTGAA
>CAIYZV010000446.1 GCA_903930765.1 uncultured Pirellula sp. | reverse complement strand
GATGATGGCAGCGCCCCTGATGATGCTTGTCGAACCAACGCAGAATTCGTAGCCATGAGTGGAGCTGCAGTTTCGCCGCCATCTCGGGATGCTGTCCAGCCTTGGTTAGATCTCGCTTCGAAGGTTTTGAGCTCAAGGTCGGAGGAAGAGAGGACCAATTTCCTCAACGATTTCTCCGAGAAATCGGGGATGGGAAGCACCATTGCGATCCCTGTTTTTTTATCCGAATCGACGCGGACTCTTCGCCCGAGCTCAATCGACCCTAATCGACCTGAGGTTGGTGCGAACTCTGCACAAACACCGATCCATCCGCTAGGCCTAATCCTTGTGGAGTGGAGTAAACGCGAGCAATTCGATGCTTATCAGGGTGTCTTGCACTCGGTGGTTCCATGGATCATGGATGCCAGCGAAGTTTGGCTAAGCAAGCCGTCCAGGACGTGGGGCCAATGGCTGGGCAAGCACCGTTGGAAATGGCTCGCCGGCTTGGCGGGAGTGGTCGCCTTGTTTCAGCCGATTGAGTTATGGATTGAGCTCGACGGGGCGCTCCAACCACAGTCCCAGCGAATCCTCTATGCTCCCTCCGACGGCTTCGTTGCAACATTTTCAGCCCGTGATGGACAACCTGTGCAAGCAGGGGACCTTGTCGCTCGGATCGCATCACCCGACCTCCAGTTGCAAAGAGTGCAATTGGAGTCGGAAAAGCGAATCACCGCAGAGAAGCGAAGCAGTGTTGAGGTTACGGTTAACGAAATATCCAACCGCGATGACTCGGCCACATTGATGAGGGCACGGCTCGCGGGTGAATTGGAAGAGTTGTCGAAACGTCAGGAAAGTATCGACCAGCAACTCCTATGGCTCGATGGCGAGGAGAAACGCCTTGAAATCCACGCGGCCGTCGACGGAGTGTTGGTCTGCGATCCGGATTGGCACGATTCGGAGGATCGGCCGGTCCGCCGAGGGGACCCGATGGCCCGAATTGTTCCTAAGGACGCGGATTGGCAGCTGACGTCCAGTGTGATGGACTGGGATGCAGGGTACGTTCTACAAGCTTGGCACCGAGTGGATCCGAAATCGGATCGGGTGAAGGTTGAGTTCGTGTTAGCGTCAGAGCCTGGGGTGCATAAAACGGGACTCATTGAATCCATAGATCATGCGTTTAGGAACGATTGGACCGGACCGGCGCTGGATGCTCGGATCCGGCCAATCGATACGTTGATCGATCCACGTATCGGAGCAACAGCGAAAGTTCGGGTTCCTTGCGGTCGATATTCACGCTGGTTTGTATGGTTTCGTCCCGTCCTCGATGCGATGTACCGACGATTTTGGCTATGATCTGATCCGTTCGAACCCTGGGCTCGGTGCGCGTTCGCGGTTATCATCGATGGGGTCAGGAAACCGTTTATCCAAAGGAACTGCTCCCCCAATCATGTCGTCTGGTCCCCAAACCCGTGCTAATCCGCCTGTTATCTCGGCGACCAGTCGACCCGTGGCTGTCGTCGATATCGGTTCGACCAGCGTGCGGATGGCGATTGCGGAGATCGACCCGCAAGGGAATGTTCGGACACTGGAAGAGGTCTCACAAGCCGTTTCGTTGGGGAAAGATACGTTCACTTCCCAGAACATCAGCCGGCGTAGCATTGAAGAATGCGCTCGGGTGCTTAAAAGCTATCGGAGGTTGATGCAGGAGTTCGGAATCACCAGGGCAGACCAAGTCCGCGTGGTTGCGACGAGCGCCGTACGTGAAGCGAGCAACCGTCTCGCCTTCATCGACCGTATGTACATAGCGACAGGACTAGAGGTCGAGTCATTGGATGAGGCGGAGGTCAACCGGATCACGTACATGGGTATTCAGCCTCTGCTGCAATCCAACCCGGTGCTGGCATCGGTAAAGACCATTGTGGTCGAGGTTGGGAGCGGTAGTACTGAAGTTCTGGTGGTGCGTGGAGGCAACGTCTTGTTCTCCAACACCTACCGCTTAGGCTCGCTGCGGATGCTCGAGCAAGTCGACAAATTTAAGACATCCCACTCCAAGCAACGCGCTATCATCGAAACGCAGATCCGTAGGATCGTGCATCAGATCTTTGAGCATGTCGACGCAGGTCGCGAAATCCAAATGGTTGCCATCGGCGGTGATGTTCGGATGGCGGTCAAAAACATCGAAGGTGTGGAGCAGGAAAAAACACTTCACAAGTTACCTACGGACGCACTGATGGATTTTGCGAGACGGATCGGACAGCTCAGGGAAGAGGAGTTGATCAGCCGATATTCGTTGAGCTTCTCGGACACGGAGACTCTTTGGCCGGCCTTGATGAGCTATGGACTTTTGGCACGCGAGTTCCAGTGCCCAATGATGTTTGTGGCAGACACGAACCTTCGTGACGGGCTGTTGAGCGACATGGCGGTGCGCGACGCTTGGACCGCCGAGTTTCGCAATCAAATCATTCGGTCCGCGATCAACTTGGGTCGCAAGATGGATTTTGATGAGGCGCATGCACGGCACGTCGCGAATCTATCGCGAAAACTATTCGCGGATTTGGCCGATGAGCATCAACTGGACCAGCGGATGGAACTGATTCTGTTCCTGGCGGCGATCTTGCACGAAATCGGTATGTTTATCAACGCCCGCAGCCATCACAAGCATGCGATGTACCTGATCCGAAATAGCGAACTGTTCGGTCTCTCGGAACGGGACCAACTGCTTGTCGCATTGGTCGTCCGGTATCACCGAAGATCTTCTCCACAACCGGACCATGAAGGGTATTCGACCCTCGAACGCAATGATCGAGTAGCGGTTGCGAAACTGGCGGCGATCCTACGGCTGGCAATCGCACTCGACGAATCCCGATCGCAGCGGATCAGCAACATCCGTTGCCGCCGCGAAGAAGATCGACTCGTAATCCTGACTCACGGCGTAGAGGATGTTTCGTTGGAGCAACTCACCGTGCGCCAGTCGGGTGAGTTGTTCGAAGAGATTTTCGGAATGAGCGTGCTGCTCAGAAGCGATTCCCGGTAAGATCGGCTTCGACTTGCAGATCGACATGACAGAGAAAAGAACCCTGAAGGGCTTCACGGTTTCTTAAGCAATAATTCACTTTGCTGGACTGCTATTGGCTGCATCGACGGACTAACATGGGGTTTGAAGGTCGCATGTTGGTACACAGCAACTATGAGGAAAGTCCGTGAGAACAATCGTCCAAATCCTTTGCGTAGTAGTTGTATGCTGCACGCCCTGTTACGCAGATATCGTTATCAGCGAGGTTTACTCCGCAGGGAGTGGAAATACCAACTACTATGCTGTTGATTGGTTTGAACTGACGAATACCGGGGCAAGCGATGTCGATATCACGGGCTGGAAAATGGATGACAACTCCAACTCGTTTGTAAATGCAGTACCCTTCGGAGCGGAAGTCACTGTAATTGCTGCGGGAAAATCAGTGGTTTTTCTTGAGACATCCACAGCTAACTATGCGACCCGAGTTGCCAACTTTAATAACTTCTGGTTTGGTACTCAGACCAGTAGTGTGTTAATAGGAAGCTACAACGGAAGCGGGGTCGGATTAAGTTCAGCGGGAGACGGAGTCAATATCTACAATGCAGCCGGTGTGAAACAAGCCTCCGTAACGTTCGGGGCAGCAACGGTTGGATTTACGTTTGATAATGCGGCAGGCTTAAATGACGCGACCATCACGCAGCTTAGCGTCGCTGGGATTAATGGTGCATTTGTGAGTTTCAAGACAGATGGGCCTGCTCCAGGCACAGAAACAGGTTCACCGGGCACCATCTCAACTTTTTCCTCCGTCCCAGAACCAACATCAATCGCGCTGACTGGAATTGGTGGGCTCCTAGCCTTGGTCATTCGTCGACGACGAAGTTAAACGCGGGGCAATAGTCGCTCCGTTAATTAGACCCAGTGCCGGGGTGAATCCACTTCGGGCCTTCGACGGCGAACCATTCTTTCTTCCAGATCGGCACGTGGGCTTTGAGTTCGTCGATCAGCCAATGGCAAGCGGCGATTGCATCGGCTCGGTGTGGGCAACTCACCGCTATCGCAACGGACGCTTGTCCGATGTCGACTCGCCCTAGCCGATGCACCAGCGCCAATCGCTGTACTGGCCATTTGGTTTGCGCGATCGAGGCGAGCTCCTGCATTTTCACGAGTGCCATTTCCCGGTAGGCATCGTATTCGAGATAAGCCGTCTCGGTGCCATTGGTCCAGCGACGCGTTGTCCCCAGAAATAGGCTCGTGGCCCCGCAGTGTTCGTCCTCACAATACCTCAGTAGGCTATCTACATCGATCGGGCCATCGACCAATTCAATCATTTCTTTTCATCCCGAAGCGACTGAGCGAGGGTGGCATACTTTGCGGAATCCTCAGCGGAGACCTCAGGGTATTTCAAATCCAGGGAATCGACATGGCCGGCCAAGATATCCGCGACTGCGGCTCTGGCGTACCATTTGTCGTCTGCCGGGATGATGTACCACGGGGCTTGTTTGTTCGAGGTCGCCGAAATCGCGTCCTCGACAGCCTCTTCATAATTCTTCCAGAGTTTTCGCTCTTCGAGGTCACGAGGATTGAACTTCCAGTGCTTCGAAGGATCGTCCAGTCGCTCAAGCAATCGTTTGCGCTGCTCGTCCTGAGAAATGTGTAGATAGAATTTCAAGACGCTGGTTCCGCTTTCAACCAGTGTCTTCTCGAACGACTTTATCTCTTCGTACCGTCGCTTCCAAAGATCCGAGAGCTTCTTGTAAGGAAGCAAGTTTTGCGGTTCCAGAAAATTGGGATGGACGCGAACGACGAGAACCTCTTCGTAATACGAGCGATTGAAAATCGCGATCATCCCTTTGCCTGGCAGGAATCGCATCGGACGCCACAAAAAGTGATGTTGCAGTTCCTCGGTATTCGGTGCGCGAAAGCCTTGGACCCGGCAGCCCTGAGGATTGATACCCCGGAGCACATGTCGAATGATTCCATCTTTTCCAGCGGTATCCATTCCTTGAAGAATGACCAAAACGGCGCGGCCGCCCGACGCGAAAAGCCTATCCTGAGCTTGCTGCAAGCTCTGGATGTCCTCCTCGAGTGCTTGTACGCCATCGGTTTTCTTGACGAGTTCATCCCCTGCATGGGTTGGGATCTTTGAGAGTCGGAACGAATCTCCTTCTTTGATGCGGAACTTCTTCGGGTCAAAACGATGTGCTGCCATGATGCGAATACCTAGATCGAGGTCTTATTCAAATTCGATTACTTCGAGTGTAGTCACCGGATCAGCGACCGACAGCTCCTTCAATGCGTAAGTTCCAATCCAGTCCTATGTCGTGGACAGGGGCGGAGTGAGTCAATGCACCCACGCTGATCCGGTCGACGCCCGTTGCGGCGATCGCACCGATGGTTTTCAAGTTAACGCCACCCGAGGCTTCCAATTCAACCTCAGGAGCCAACGTATTCCGAACACCGACGCAATGCGATAGCTCATCGCACGACATATTGTCTAGCAAAACGATATTCGGGGATGCCCCGAGCGCCGACTCCAATTGGGACAATCGATCGATTTCCACTTCCAACATCGGCGGATGCTCAAAGCGGCAAGCACCAGATGCGAGAAATGTTCTCGCCAATTGGATAGCTTGGCCGGGATCGAGCAGTTTGCCGTCGATAACCGCTCGGCTGGCCAAGTGATTGTCTTTGATCAAGATCCCATCGTACAATCCGAGGCGGTGATTATGTCCGCCGCCGCAGCGGACAGCATACTTCTCGAGTCGCCTCCAGCCTGGGGTCGTCTTTCGCGTGTCGTAGACCCGAGCTTTGGTGCCTGCCACCGCGTCGACGAACTTGCGGGTAAGCGATGCGATGCCACTGAGCCGGCATATGAAATTCAGGATGGTCCGCTCGCAGGTCAGCAGATCCCTTGCGTCACCCGAAAGGACCGCCAAGGACTGTCCTGCAGCGATCGATTCCCCATCTCCCACTTGCTGCTGCAAATCGATCGGCGCGTCCAGCTCCTGCAGGATCGCCTCGATCAAATCAAAACCGGCGGCAACCCCAGGATTTCGCGAGATCAAGGCTGCCGAACCACGTACGCCTTGAGGCACAATCGCCATGGTGGTGATGTCCATCGTACGGTCGAGATCCTCCCGAATCGCCAGTCGCACTAGCTGCGAAAGGTCGTCGAGGAGGGGTGGGTCGATGGTCTGCGAACGGTAATCCTGACGCATAATTCTCGTTGTCTGGGGGCTTTCCGGTTGTTGGCTTCAACCCGTTGCGTATAGTGTACCTAAACCAGCTGTATTCGATGTCCCTTACCGCAGGAGATTTTTCATGCGTTTTGCTTTTGTTGCACTCTTTGCCGCGTCCGCGTTCGCTTTCGGTTATTCCTCGCCAGCCGCTCAGGCCCAGGAAAAAGCAGGCTCAGCGGAATCGGCCAAGGCTACAGAGTCCTTGAGTCTGGCAGGCGGAAAAATCGTGGTAACCAAGCCTGCGAGTTGGAAGACCATGCCCCCAAAATCGAACATCATCGAATACGAGTTTCGCGCTCCAGTAGAGGGAGATGAAGCCTCTCGTATCACGATTATGTCGGCGACGGGTGGCATTCAAGCGAACATCGATCGCTGGATCGGCCAATTCGACGGCTTGAAGAAAGCGGATGCGAAGGTTGAAAAGAAAGAAATCGAAAAGACCACTGCCCATATCGTGGAGCTCGAGGGAACGTACAAGGAGTCCATGGGGGGGCCGTTCGCGCCCGGCGGAGGAACCAAGAAGCTGGAAAACCACGCAATGCTCGGCGCGATCTTGGAACTGAAAGATGGAAGCACCGTCTTCATCAAAATGACCGGTCCTAAGAAAGTGGTGGCTGCTGAACGAGAAGCATTCCAAGCCATGATCACGGGATTGAAGAACAAGTAATCGCGATCGCTTTCGCAATAGAATCCATGCATATTTCCAGCTCGAGGATTCGGGCTGCGACCCGCGGTTCATGGATGCGGTTCCTAGCCTGCAGGCTTTCAGTGTATTCACATGCTATTTCCACATAATGCATGGCGGAAAGAATCGTTGATACACGATGCGTTACACGGACATCACGAAGGTCGATGTTCTTTTGACCCACCGCCGATCGATACCGCTCGATCGAGGCGTCCCATCTTGGATCCTCGTCCAATAGAAACGTGCCTAGGCTGCGAGCGAGGTCCAGGCCGGGCCAACTGATCTTCGACGCAGTGAAGTCGATGATCCCGGTCAGTTGGTCCCCCTCGAAAAGAAAATGCTCGCGCCAGAGATCCCTTGCAATCCAATGCGATCGGACCGGAATCGTGGCCAGTTCCTGCATCGGCTTGTAGAGGCGTGATCCTATGGCTCTCGCTAGGGACAGGATTCGGCCTAGGGATGCGAGAACGGGTTGGCTTCGCCGATCGGGTATCGACTCCCATTGTGTGCTGCACCGGTCGAATCCAGACCGCATGTAGTCGGTTAGTTTGCTAGCGCGCAGTTCCAGTCCGCTCTCGATGCAATCCACAGGAGCGGGCCAGGATGGTCTCGAATCTCGCACGTGAGCGTGCATCGTCGCGATCGCGTCGATCACGTTGTTGAGTGCTTCATCGCGAATCCAGCCAGTACTGCGGACCGGTTCCCCGGGCATCCAATCCGCCAATTCCCAACAGGATTCGCCCATGGCAAAAAGAGTGTCGGGGCGTTGGGGAGTCCCGTTGAGTTGGCCATTGCTATGGTCTTGGACGGAGCTGAAGTGAAGTCGCCCGGGTGACCAATGGAGCAGACTCGGGATCGGAAGTTCCGTCCGAGCAGCTAGAAACTCCTGGAAGGCATGGGTCGAAGCAATCCGATCCGAGAATGAGATC
>CAIYZV010000445.1 GCA_903930765.1 uncultured Pirellula sp. | reverse complement strand
GGACCGACCAAGGAAGCGGTCGCATCGAACGGCTTGGTAGCTGTAGAAAAGCAGGACGGCCGCTGGCAACCTCGCTACATCTGGCGTTCCGCTCGCGCTACCTGCGGATTCTGCTCCCCGATCGCACACCGAGGTCTTGCCTACTTTGTCGACCGACGAGGACGACTCTTCTGCTTGGATGTGGAATCCGGCGAAGAAGTCTTCAGCGAAAACCTTGAGCATTCCGTTTGGGCAACTCCGCTAGCCGTCGGCACGCGAGTTTACTTCGTGGGGGAGGAAGGGATGACCACGGTGGTTGAAGCCGACCGTGCTTACAAGAAACTCGCCTTCAACGAGCTATGGAAGCCCGACAATCCCGCAGTCGAAGAGAACAACCCTCGAAGCATGCTCGGACGGACGCGCCAGTACGCCATTTGCGCGGTCTCCAACTCTTTACTAATTCGCCGTGGTGATCGACTTTATTGCCTAAGGCCATAGTAATTTACGGGCCATGCTCCATTCCATTTCTCCCAATCAAGTTACGAAAACTCACAAGCTATGAAATCACCGCTCCTGAAAATCTGTACCTTGATACTCGTAATGGGCGCACCGTTACCGATAGTCCACGCCCAAACCGATAACGTTAAGAAGGATTCCAAACCTCGAATTATTGCTCGGCTGTTCTGGCAAGATATGGACTCACAGACGCTTAAGTGGGGAGACTTATGCCGAATTAACGATCAATGGCAACTATCCCCCCAAACACTCGAGCATTTTCCGAAAATTGCCCTAGAGACTCAAAACCTAGTGCAAATGGAATCCATTAATGACCACTTGATTGTCGGGATTCATGACAATGACCGCGGAAACGTTGGAAGCGGATGGGTATCAATCGCGTCCGGTGTTGAGATTGAGGAACATGGTGATCATGTCCATGCTCAATTTGAAAAGCCTCCTCAGGTCGTCCAGTCCATGGTAGATACAGATCAAGGAAACCCTGCTCACATTTACCGATATGGAGATAAAATCTTTATAGCAAATGATGCAAAAAACGGATTCACTATTGTGGAGTTCAATTCCGTCCAAAATTCCTCAGCTCCTTTTGGATCAAAGTTCTACTCGGGTGGGGGTAACCACATTACTTTAGCAGCCGTTTCAGATCATTGGTGCTATTGCACATGGGCCGATCGCGAGGGGGAAAACAAAGGTCGAGTCGACATCATACCGATCGGATCTAACAATGACTCCCAATCTCGTACGACATATTTACCGGTTGGGGGACTCCATGGCGCAACAACGAATTCCGGGAAGGTTTTCTTAGCACCGTCTGATGGCATTTTCATATTGGATGCTAGCTCACCAACCAGTACAAACACGACGCAGGATGCAGACTTATCGATACCGATTACGCTAGGTACAGACCCCGTTACCAATAAACCCAATCGTACCGGAGCGTTTGCAAACCAAGGCGACTACGTTCTTTTCAGTTTTGGCACTGGCGAGCATTCTCAAATCGGGCTCATCGATGCTGCGTCCCACAAACCCAGCTTGCTCGCGTTGCCACTCGGCGCGGGTAGCAACCAGTCACCGAGCACCCCCCGCTGCACCGTCGGCGCTAACAGCAAGCAATATGCGTGGGTCGTTCTGCAAGGAAAGGATGATCCAACAAGCGACATACTCCGAGCAGTCGAACTCGATCCCAATGGAGATAAAAAGACTGACGATGTAAAAATCCACGGTAGTCTTGATCTAGGGCGGAGCAAAATACAAGGGCACTCAGGTCATCACGAGATCGCTTTCTTACCCAATCGAAGATTGGCATGCATCTCGAATCCTGGAGACGGGTCCCTGTGGCTAGTCTCACTGCATGGACTTGAGGTGCTCGCCAAATTTGAGGTGGGTGGAGCGCCCACTCGAATTGTGGCGTTCGGAGAGTAGCCTCGCGTGTGCGAAGCGATTAATGACACCATTACCTTTGATAAATCGGAAGGTAATGGTATTTCACGGACAAACTCAGAACGGCCATTGAGGTAGAGTAGACGGAACCAGCGTTTTGTTCCTCACCACCCGATGATTCCCACGCTCCGTTTGCCTTCTGCTTGGACAGCAACAACTCCGAAACGATCTTGGCCGCACGTTCTGCGTGCGTTCCACCTCGCTGATGCATGCCTTGAGCGAAGTAATAAAGACCATACAGAATAAACCGGTCACTCCATTGCGGCGGATGGTCCAACAACCAATCCGACGCACCGAGTACCAGCGGCGACTCATACTGGCCGCATACCTGCATCGCCAACAATCCCGCGGATGTCATCGTGAACGAGGGGCCACCCCCGTTGGCTTCGTACGAAAATCCACTCTTTGGATCCCTGGGGGTTCCTTGTGAATCCAATGGAGATGTGAACGATCGCTTGAGGTAACCAACCGCATCATCGATCGTCGATGACGAGACATCGAGACCATCATTCTTGGCACTTCGCAGCGCCATCAGTTGCCATACGCTTACCGAGAGATCGCTATCCCCGGCATCGGGCGTATATCGCCATCCGCCGCGGGCGTTGGCTCCTTTCTTGACCCGTTGGCTACGAACAATTAGATCGATAGCCTTTTGACAAGCCTCATGAACATCGCGATCCATCGATGAATCCAACGTCATCCCCAGCATCTCGGTCAGCATCAACGAAACGATTCCGTGG
>CAIYZV010000444.1 GCA_903930765.1 uncultured Pirellula sp. | reverse complement strand
TCGGGTTTTTCACCGTTGTCGATGGGGACGACTGTGCTGCCGAACGCGTCATTGATCAAATCGGGGCGATTCAACGTGTCTAGCAACGTCTATCAGCCAACCTTCGATACCTTTACAGACTACTATGAATCGGACGGAAATCGGCAGACGTCAGGCATGTCCGCAAATGGTTTAGTTCGATTTGGCTTGGCGGCTTCGGCCTCCAACCCGCTCCCAGATGCCGGCGTGGATGGCTTGGACGATGACGGAAACGGGGCCACCGACGAGGAGGGGGAGCGGGAAACCAGTCCTCCATTTGCCTACAAAATGCCCTCCATTCAGATTCGGTTCCGGATCCAGGATGTAACGGCCGGCACCCTGCAAGAGCTTTCCATTGCCCATGACTTAACAGGCAATTAAGCCCGTGACAAAGTCTTCTAGCCGGTCTATCATGCGTCCGGGGCAATGAGTGCCCACGTCAGCGGCGATTTGCGATTGTCAAAACCGACTGTTGCATCGGAATGTCGTCCCTTTCGGTCATTTCTTTTAGTCCATACTTGTAGTCTTTTTTCTGTACAGGCGAACGTTCATGTCTGACGAACTATTGGAACCTGAGGCACCAACCACACCGGCACCTAAGAAGGGTCTTGGGCCTGCTGCGATCCTTGGGCTTTTACTTTTGGTCGGGGCGTTAGGGTTTTGTGGATACATCTATTCGTTCTGGCTCAACCACAACAGTCGGATCGCCAGGTTGAAGGCCAAGAACGGGGACTTCGTTCAGTTGCAGCATCGAGGTGATGAGGACGAGTTCGCGGCCCAGCCGAGGAACAACCGTCGCCGAGGTGGGGGGGATGAGGATGCGGAAGAAGGAGCCGAGGGAGCAGCCGCTCCTAAAAAGCCGGAACCACCGAAAGAGCCATCGCAGCTCGAGAAGTACATCACTGACATGAAGCCATTGCCGGTTCAAGTCGTGTACTGGAAAGATCCCGGCCTAACGCCTGCCGATATCGACTTGCTCCTCGAGTTCCGTGATTTGGAGATCCTTTCGGTGAAATGTGACAAAATCGACTCGAAGACGATCGAGCGATTCCTGACGTTGCCTCGGCTGCGTCGACTCAGCATTCAAGCGACCGAATTGGATACCTCAGGCTTGGACAGTTGGACGGCGAACGAAAAGTTTGCGAATTTGAAATTGATCAATACCAAGTGGTCTGGGTCGGACATCGGAGATGTTCTTGAGAAGGCGGACACCAACAAGTCGATCAAGAGCAAAGTGACTGCCACGAGCACAGCTGGTCCTTCCTTCGGTGGCATGTAGGCGTTGATGGACTACCTAAAATTAGAGGGTAAGCGGGTCGTTGTCTTCGGTGTAGCCAACAAAAAAAGTGTGGCTGCGTTTGTCGGCAAGACCTTGGAGGAGGCGGGTGCGGACACGGTTTACGTCGTACGCTCGCCGAAACGGCAGGAGGAGGTCTCGAAACTCTTTCCTGGGCGTCTTGTCTATGTGTGTGATGTTGAGAAGCAGGATGAGATCGACAGAGTTGCTTCGCAACTCGCCGAGGCAAACATACCCATCCAGGGCGTTTGCCACTCGATTGCCTTTGCTGACTACAGTGACGGCATCAAACCTTTCCATGAGACGACGCGTCGGCAATTTCTCCAGGCCGTCGATATTTCTTGTTTTTCGCTCATTGCGATCTGCAACGCACTGAAGCCCTGTATGGCGGCTGATGCGTCGGTCGTGACCATTAGCATTTCAACCACGAAGATGGCGAGCGAGAGTTATGGGTTTATGGCGCCGGTCAAAGCGGCCCTCGATTCGTCGCTTGCGTTTTTAGCCAAATCGTTCAGCCGTTTTTCCCAAGTCCGGTTCAATGCGGTGGGGGCGGGGTTGCTCAAGACGAGCGCGTCGGCGGGTATCCCCGGCTATGTGGACGCTTATTTGTTTGCCGAGCGGGCGATTCCTAGGAAGGATGGATTGACTACGCAAGAAGTAGCGAATGTTGCGGCTTTCCTGCTCAGTCCTCGCTCTTCGGGAATCAATGCCCAGACATTGGTCGTGGACGCGGGCATGTGCATCAATTATTTTGATCAAGAGATTATCGGACGCAGCTAAGGGGGTTTTGTCGAAACCGCAATGATTTGCGGTTGAATTTCCTTGATAACCCCTCGCCGAGAGTTCGCTGTTGGCGATAATCTGACCGGCTGAAAGCTTGGGCTCGGGATTCGGGTTCAGCGATTTGGTAGCCAGCAGCGAATTTCTACTTCTACCGCCTTTCACGTTCCTACATCGGTTGAGTTTGCATGGCCATTACGTACAAAGACAGCGGTGTTGATCTTGAACTGTACGAAGAGTCGATGCAGCGTCTACCCCGACTGATGCATCGTACCTTCACACCCCGTGTCTTGCGAAACGACGGGGGGTTCGCTGGGTTGTTCGCACTCGACTTTTCTCAGCGACTGTTCGCAAGGAATTACAAACAACCGATTTTGGTATCGGGGACGGATGGGGTCGGAACGAAATTGAAAGTAGCCATCGGGGCGGAACGCCATACGACGATCGGGATTGATCTGGTGGCGATGTGCGTCAATGACGTGCTATGCACGGGTGCCGAACCCTTGTTCTTCCTCGATTATGTCGCGATGGGTAAAGACAATCCGGCATTGCTCGAGCAATTGGTCCAAGGCATTTCGGATGGGTGTATTGAAGCCGAGTGCAGTTTGATCGGTGGCGAGACTGCGATCATGCCGGACCATTATCATGCGGGCGACTATGAGCTAGCTGGGTTCTGTGTTGGTGTCGTCGACAAGAAAGATATCGTGACTGGAAAGAGCATTGCCGATGGTGACGTCATCCTCGGAGTCAACTCTTCCGGCATTCACAGCAATGGTTACAGTTTGGCTCGAAAGATCATCTTTGACAAAGCGGGGCTAAAGCTCGACAGCTATGTCCCCGATTTGCAACAAACCGTTGCCGATGCACTTCTGGAGCCAACGTTGCTTTATAGCAAGCTAACTCGCAAGGTACTTTCGCACTACAAGGTGAAGAATGTCGTGCATGGGTTAGCCCATATTACGGGGGGTGGACTTTTGGAAAACACGGAGCGGATCCTTCCTCCAACGGTGGACTTGGTGTTCGAGCGAGGCTCGTGGGAGGTTTCTCCCGTCTTCCAGTGGTTGCAGAGGCTCGGTGAGGTTGAGCAGTCCGAGATGGACCATGTCTTTAACATGGGAGTCGGATTCGTCTTGATCGTCCGACCGTACTTTGCGGCGAGTATTCAGAGCATGGTGCAGCAGCTTGGTTTTCAATGCTGGCCGATCGGCGAGGCGAAGGCTGGTACAGGCAAAAGCCGTTTCGCCTCCTGACGCAGGCTTATTCGCCGTCGTTGCGTTCGAATTTAATGACTCGCAATCCGATCTCGAAGCAGCGTTGCCCGAGTCGGCGGGCCCGCATCACGCGAGCGGTCATCTCGCCCACGGCAAATTGCATCCTACAGACCTGCTCTGGATACCATTCGGAGCTGGTAAGAATACAAACGCCCGTCTTGGACAGGTCCCTCACGACCACTTGTCGAGTTGGTTGAGGTTGCGGCATGGCTTCCGGAGAACTGATCCACGACATGATCGCCGATCCGTTGGTACGGAATCGTGGCGCCATTCGCTTATCCCCGTGCACAGACACAGCGATTCCCTTCCTGAGAAGTTCGTCGCGGATCTTCTGGGGAATTACGAAATCAAGTGGGTAGAGGTCGAGGAGTTCTTCAAATGACTCTTGAGTAGCGTCAGCCATGTTTTCATCATCTCCGGGTCGTAACGTTTCGATCTGTCTTGTTCTAGAATGCGCCCAGCAGCACCTGCGGAATAGGCCATCCTAGGGTTTTCGTTGGATGTCAATTTGTCGAAGCGATTCGCAATTGCGCAGATGCGCGAAGCGAAATGAATCTCGTCATCGGCCAATTGGACAGGGGTACCACTTCCATCCATCGTCTCATGATGTTGGTAGCACATGAGGAGGGATAATTTCGGGAAATTTGTAAGGTGGCAGAGTCGCCTAAAACCGATCGTAGGATGGGCCGCTAGACGTCGTTCTTCGGAATCATAGTGATCATCAGTTTCATCGCCGATGTGTCGTTTCCCGATATCATGAAGGAGTCCTCCGATGCAAATCTCAACCAGCGTTTTGCGATCGCAGCCGATTTCGTTCCCGAGAATCGTCGCATAAATCGCAGTGCGAAGCGAATGAGTCGTGAGATCAACACCCAGGTCCATAGTCTGCAGGACATCGGTGATCTTCATACCAACAACGCTGATGAACTCAGCGATGGGGACGCTGATATCGCGGGCGAGGCCAGCGAGGTATTGCCAATCGTTCGAAGAGGCGCCTTGTCGCCATTTTGCTTGAACGCAATCGAGCAGTAGCGAAGATTTTAGTGAACTAGGAAGGTCCGGGTCGGACATCCACTGATTCGCGTAACTCCCCAAGTATTCACGATAGGAGTTTAGCGAGGAGGAGTCAATGAACACACGCAGCACTGGATTGCCACGCAGCATTCCGCAATCGGAGTCATTCACCCACTGATTGCTCGAGATGAATTTGATTGGTTTCTCACCCTCTCGATTGGAGAGGTAGATGTTGAATCCCATGTACGATTTCGGGAGAATCGTCGCTGGGTGGATCGAGTGTAGAATGGGGGAAATCATGGTGGACCGATTGGACCAAACTGTCATGCAAAGCCGGGGTTACAATTGCAGGACACTGATTGCGCGGGATACCAATCTCCAATCATGGGAATTCGAATTGGAACTTAAACCGTTCGAATCTAGGTCACACTCAGCGGAGAGCGATTCTTTTAGATAAACTAAGCACGCATCAACCGCTTGTGCGTCCCATTGTGTGCCTCGTCCTGATCGTAGGATTTCCATCGCTTGTTCCTTGTCCGCAGCCGCCTTGTAAATTCGGTTGCTGGTCATGGCATCAAACGCATCGGATACAGCGATTATTCTGGCCATGAGAGGGATTTGGTCGCCGCGGAGTCGGTATGGGTAACCAGTTCCATCCCAACGTTCATGGTGATGAAGTACCCCTGGCAATGCAAATCGGAGTTTGCCTAGTCCTTCGATGATCCGATATCCGATCTCCGGATGCTTTTTAATGATCGCGAACTCTTCGTCCGTCAGTTTCGCAGGCTTCAGAAGAACCGTATCGGGAATACCAATTTTTCCGATGTCATGGAGTATGCCAGCCAAGTAGATTTCTTGGCAAGCTACCTCGGATAGCTGTAGTCTCACAGCTATCTCGTAGGCCAATTGAGCTACCCGTTCGCTGTGCCCATGGGTGTACGGATCGCGAGCATCAATCGCATTGCTCATGGCTCGAAGCGTACCGAGTACCAGCTGTTCGCCTTCTTTGAATAACAGGTTGTTCTGTCCATCGATGACCAAGAACGATGAAAGCTCATAAAGCATTTCTGCTGCATGGCTATCGAATCGACGATCTTCGTCGTTGGGTTTCAAAACACCGGGTGGGCGACGGTTGATGGCAACGAGGTAACCCGACGCGTCGATCTCCCCGATGGGCACGATCACGCATGAATAAACAACCCCATTGGGTAATTTGATCTGCTGGTCGTTGATGATCTTCGATTCGCCGCAATCCGGTTTGGTGATCCGTTGAAGCAATTGCTGGAAGTCGGAGACTTGCCAAGCGCCTTTGCCCGCAACGGTCGATTGCATACCCTGCATTTCGTCGGAGACATCGGAGTAGACGTAGAGCCCCATGGCTTCGGCATGAAGCATGGAGCGCAATGATTCCAAGGATTGCCGCGAGTGGTTGTTTCGTGTCTTGCGTTTGGAGCGGTCGGAGTTCAACTGACGCAACCAAAGCCGTTCATCCCAGGCTCGGCTGAGATCGTGTTCCAATTTGGCAACGGTTTCGAGTTGACGGTTGCATTCAAGCCCTCGACGCAAGGACTCGCGAGCGATCTTCAAAAGAAGTCGCGTCGAATCGGTCGCTCTGGCCGAAATCTTGCCCACACCAAACCACTTGGCGGTTGCATCGAACAACGGCACCGCGAAGATAGACTCCTCGGGTAGCAGTTGGAAAAGCTGCTCAGACCCGCTGCTGTCGGCGTTCCGAACCGTTTCCAAGACCGAGTTCGACTCGGTTCCGAACGTTCCCTCGAGCTTCCAGAGGTATGCGGAATCCCGTAATCCCTTGGGCTCCAACGAAAAAGGAACACAGAACACACCCAATGACTGGGCTAGATCCGCGCACTGTTTCGTGATGGAAATCGGAGTACTCATACGAACCACACTTGCGAGGTACGACTACCTGAACGGAACCCAAAGGCTGGAGTAAAGGTGCATGCATTTCCGGGGGAAGATGCGAAACTCCCCAAAGATATGACAGGCTTTACACTGGGGACGCGAAAATTAGAACTTGGCTCGCCGAAGGAGCCTCGAAGCCGTCGATGTGCTAGTGGTTATAACGGTCGATCCGATTATCCCGTCTTTGGACTGTGCTATTGCGCCTTTGGACTTTGCAGGGAGAGCTTTGAGATGCCAACAGACTCAACCACCAAATAGCGTGTATCGGCCTCTAAGTTTTCAAATTCCTCATGCTGGCCGCTCGGCCAGTCAATCGAAATGCGGTTGATTCTGGCCTGTTTCCCGAGGCCCACGTGGATGATGTGCTCGTTGGAGCCAAAGTACCCCTCGCCGTCCGACATGCTTGTTACCCAGGACTCATCCCCGCATTCAATGCGAATGAGAGCCCCGACGGCATCCCGTTCGCTCGTCGTCCCAACCAAATCGAGTTGAACAAAATGATTGGCGGTGGAGGTTCGGTTTTCAAGCAACGCGGCTGGTCGATCCAAATGGGTGGCCACCAGATCAGGCTTTCCATCCACATTGAAATCCAGCATCTGCATACCGCGGCCAATCCATCGACCTTCGAAGTACTTGCCTGGCGATGGAGTCTGAAGCCATCGAAATTGGCCTTGAACGTTTCTAAGAATCTGCGGGGGCATTTGCCACGGAATGTTGTCGGTCCGCAGGTCATCGATGTGGCCATTGGCGACGGTAAAATCGAGCCATCCATCATTATCCAAGTCGACCAACTGGCAGCCAAAACCGAGTTGTTCCAGAGATTGTTCACCGAGTTTGGACCGTCTCGTACCATCCACAAAAATCCCAGGAAGCGATTGCAAATAGAGTGTGTTAACTTCGTTATAAAAGTTCGTGACGATCAAATCCAAGAGCCCATCGCGATTTTGGTCGCCGCACGCGATGCCCATGCACGCTTGAGCGCGTCCGATGCTGTCCACGGCGACTCCCGCCGCCGCTGCGCACTCGACCAAAACACGATTACCCGTGCTTTCATCTCGTTTGCTAAGCAACAACAGATTGGGTGAAACATCGTTTGCAAAGAAGACATCGTTTCCTTCTTTACCATCGAGGTTCGTGACCAGCGTACCGAGCGTGTAGCCTGTTTGAATCGATTCGAGCAGTTCGCTGCTCGCGACATTCCAACTCCAATCACCGTTGCTGAAGAGGAGTCTGTTCTTCCCAGGTGGAAAGGTCTTTGGGTTGCACGAACCGCGTGCGGAGTTTTTGACTTCACACCATTTGGTGATTGCTTCAGTACCGTACAAATACGAACTGTCGAGCAAATCGGGGAGATTATCACCGTTGATATCCGCGGCATGCAAGGAACTATTCCATTGCGAAAGTGGATCTACCTGTGGAATCTGCATGTACTGGAATGTTCCGTCACCGTTATTGCGATAGATTCGGGATACGCCCAAATTGGCGATGAGAAGGTCGCCGAAGCCGTCTTGGTCGATGTCTGCTACGCCGATTCCTTGTCCATACCCAACGTCTGCAACACCCGCAGAGATTGCAACGTCTCGGAACGCTGAGCCACCCAAGGAACGGTAAAGACTCTTGGGCTTATAGCGAGGGTTCGCAACAGCAGGCGAATCTCCAGCTTGTGCGAACGAAAGATCAGGCCAACCATCTCGGTCGTAATCGAATGCATTGACTCCGCCACCCACGCCTTCGATGGTGTACCAGCCACGGTTGGGTTTGGAGCCGTTATTGTAGGCGCAGTCGACGCCCAATTGCCCGGCCACGTCTTCCATACGTATTCCATTGTCTCGCGTCCCATCGTCACCGTTATTTGCGAGTGCAGAGTCGGTCGCGGTCGGAAGACCATCTGAAAAATTGGTGGGTAGCTCCCATTTTTCATAGTCCAATCCGTCGAGTACCGAAGGCTCGCGAAGTTTTCCCTTGCGGAGAGCTTGTTGTTCAGTTTTCAAACCCTCTGTCATTGGAAGCTTACCGATCGCTAAACCGGTCGCCTCCCAAGCAAAGGCCGCAGCGTCATCGCCAAGCCCCTGAAACAACGTTGCAATCTTTGAAAACAGATCCGCAGCCCCGTAGTTGTAGGAAATCTGTTGGGTTAAATCGTTGATGGTCACTAAGTCATTTCCCATTTTTCTGACCCGCTGGGCATCGTCGATACGTTGCATCCCGAGAAGGGCGTCGGAGAGGCCTTGGTAAGCCGCCACGTGGCGACGATCCAAACGGATGGCTTCGCAAAAGCATCTCGCGGCGTTCTCGTGCTTTTCGGATCGAAGCATCAGGCCACCGAGGGCGTACCAATACTCGGGATGGCGTTCAGCGCCACCAGGTTTTTTGCTTAACCACTCCGAGAGATCGCCGAGTCGGTCGAGTTCGAGAAGTGACGTTCCGGCCCAGACCCATGGTTCCAGCATATCCGGATTTTCCTTGGACATGGTCTGTAGTTCTTGGACATAGGTGCCGTACGCGTTGCGGAGCAGTTTGGTGCGGATCACAGCGAACTGTACGTAAGGATCTTCGGGAAATGCGGTAGCAAATGCGTTCCGTGTCGCTTCCTCGTCGTAGTAGTCTCTGCAGTCGACGGTAGCTAACAATTCTCCCATCGTGAAATCGCCTAGACGAATCAATCGATCGAGATAACGCTGCGCCTCCCAACGACGACCCTCGGCGTTGTAAAGTCGTGCTAAAAGTCGCAAGCCCGGGACGGCGTTCGGATACTGCTTGATCAATTTCAGAAGCTTGGCTTCCGCAGCGCGTAAATCTCCTTTAGCAACCAACCATTCGGCTGCCTGACCACTGGCTGGACCCGCTTGCGGCGCATCCTCGGGGATTTGCTGAATCATCTTTAGAGCCCCCGAAATGTCGTTTCTCGCCGCGAGCACTCTGGCTGCGAGAAAAATCAATTCAGGATCTTTCGGTCTGATCAACGTCAACTCCTTCACTTGCTTCCACGCCTCGTCGGCTTGGCCGAGATCGAATGCTTCGACCGCTTTTCGAAATCGAGCCTCGTAGGATTTAGAATCGCTGTCCGCCCCCCCATCGCTCGTCGACGAGTTGCTAGTACTCGAGCTGTTATTACTCGAGCTGCCTCCAGATTGCTTCTCGCCAGCAGCCGTTGAATCGTCATTCGATTTGTTGGTTGACTGGGACGTTTTTCCAACGTCCGAGGGTGGGGCTTGAGAACTCTTGTTTTGGCATCCCGCGATTGCGACCACGCACCATACGCTTGCGAGTAACAACCCTCTCAGGGCGGAGGGTGAAGGGCTCCGGTTCGAATTGTCCCCTAAAGCATGAGCTGTCGTCTTCATCGAAATTCCAATCCTGACGTTTTCAAAACTGACGCAGCAGATCGCCTGGTCAGTACCGATTCCCGGAAGTGGTGGTCCAATTGGTTCTGCCTTGAGATTGTCCTCGCTGCACGCAGAAAGGTGAAATGTCGATCGAGGTCGTTTCGCCTTTCATCCATTCCATCATGAGCGTGGCTGTAGCCGTGGACCAATGCAGTCCATGCCGAAAATGACCAGATGCAATATACGCGTTTTCGAAGGGGTGCAGTGTCCCCATGTAGGGAAAGGAATCGAAGGAGCCCGGACGTAGTCCAGCCCAAGTCCTTTCGACGGGAGCTTGGGCCAGGCCCGGCCAGATGCCCTCGGCCCAAGTTCGGAGCTGGTCGATCATTTCCGGTGTCGTCGTTGCATCAAATCCGACTTCCTCCTCGCACGATCCAGCTAGAACGCGACCATCATCACGGGGAACGAGATACCGATTTCCTTCGTGGATCACCATTGGGAACGGAGGTTTTTCGCAGCGATACAAAACCATCTGTCCACGCACCGGCAAAACACCTGTGGCGATCTGCAAGGGTTCCAGCAGGTTGGCAGTCCAGGCTCCTGCAGCCACGCAGAACCGATCACCCCGGATTTCATGGTCGCTATCCAGCTGGCTTGCTCCGCCTCTAACCATTGCTGACCGCAATTGCATGGCCCTATTATTCGTGGCATTAGTTGTGGCATTCGTTGTGGCAACTCCTCGGGATGCAGCGCCCGCAGAGTACTTGGCTGCAATGATTTGGTTGTTGCTGGTCGACCAACCTTCTACGCGGCAATGAGTGCGCATGTTCACCCCAAGTTTTTCGCAGCCAATGATTAGCGCTTGCAAGTGGCGGGGAGTACGTAAGCGGCAATCACCCTCAACAAACCAAAAATCGCATTTGGGGGATCTCGCTATCAATCCTTCGAGTCCAGGCAACGTTCGCAGAGCTTTTTCCTGAGGCCAATGCTCCACAGGAATCCCGTGCTCCTCCCACCACATGCGATTTGCTAGCAAGGTTGCTCGTTCGGCTGGGGTCAGAGCGACGTAGAGTCCTCCGCATGCACGGTACTCATTATCGATCCCAGATAGTTCACGTAATTTTTTCGACCAAACCGGATGCAGGCGATGTGCTAAACTACGGAGTTGCTCGATCGGATCATGAGCAGCAATAGAGGCTCCAGCAGGAAGAATGCCAGCGCCTGCCCACGAAGACTCCTTGCCAAACTCCCCCGCCTCGAGGATGGCAACCTTCCAGCCACGCACAGCGGCTTCGAACGCGATCGATAAACCGATCACACCACCACCGCAAACAACTAGATCATATTTTTCCATACCCCTATTCTACTAGCGATTTGGATTCTGCCCCCCCAGAATTGGCTCTCGGCCCTAGGTTAGAACTTCTTCCTGTCCCCGACTCCCC
>CAIYZV010000443.1 GCA_903930765.1 uncultured Pirellula sp. | reverse complement strand
TCCACTTTGTGATGCTTCAAGTCCACCGACCAATCTCTGAGATTGTGGACGTGGATCTCCACCAACCCCTTTTCGATCGCTTTCGCGAGGAGACTCTGCGTCAGATATCCCGAGAAAATCTCCGGGAACAATGTCACGATATCAAAACGCAACGTCGGGCCAAAGGGAACGGGCGTGCTTTGGCTATGCATGATGCCGCCTCACGATTGGTGCTGCAAAGAACAATGCTTGTTTCCAAGAACAGCAATCGTGCCAAAGAGACTGGCGGGAGCATTCGCTACCGCCAAACAGGTAGGGCCCAGACTCACACAGCCCAGACTCACACAGCGGTTGAGAACCGGAGACGCCTCGACTAGGAAGCTGCCTCGGCTGCTTGTGCGGGGGCGCGTCCCAATCGTCCAAGGGCTTCTTGTTGCTTGGCAATGTGAGTGCCATTGGTGCCATACTTTTTGATGAGCACATGGACGTTCTCACTCGGCTGAGCACCAACGCTGAGCCAGTAGTCAATTCGATCCCCTTTGAGGATCGCGCGAGCATCGGTCTCTCGGCACATTGGGTCGTAATGGCCCAGTTCTTCGAGAACGCGGCCATCGCGAGGGCTGCGCTGATCGATTGCACACAAACGATAAAAAGGACGATTCTTACGTCCCAGTCGCTTCATTCGGATACGTACCGCCACAGATCATTCTCCAACAATTTAACGGGGTTCAAGGGCCAAGATGATAACGTTCGGAACGTTGGCTGGGGAGTCTCATTTTCGAAAAATGTGGCTCACTACCCTCGTTTCTTTTTTCTCAAGAGCTTTTCCCGCTCCTTGAGCAGCTTTTCCCGCTCCTTGGGGGTCAACCGTTTTCCTGTATTTCCTTTGATTTTCATCCCTCCAAGCGGATTGAAAGGATCATTTGCCACCATTCCCTGCATCTGCTGAAGCATTTTCATTTTGTCGCTGGTGGAACCAGCAGTCGCCATCTGCAGCATCGGCCCGATCATATCAAATTGTTTAATGAGGTCGGAAACCTGATTGGGCTGAACACCGCACCCAGCGGCAATACGGTTGCGCCGCGAGGTATCGATCAACTTGGGATTCCGCCGTTCGTTGGGGGTCATCGAATCGACGATTCCGGTCAAACGGCTCATTTCCTTCTCATTGTCGGCATTCCCCATGATTTTCGAGAGTTCTCCCATGCCAGGCATGAGGGACATCATCTTCGTCATGAGCCCAGGTTTTCGGAGCTTTTGCATCATGTCTCGGAAATCGCCCAAGGTGAAAACACCCTTGGACATCCGTTCTTCGATGGCTTTCCTCTCCCGTTCATCGATCATTCGGTGGGCTTCGCGCGCCACTTCGACAATGTCACCCATGGAGAGGATACGGCTCGCCATCCCTTCCGGTCGGAACGGTTCGAGGGCATCCAGGTGCTCACCGGTACCGATAAATTTGATCGGAACCGACGTGACTGCTTTGACACTGAGCAGGGCGCCACCTCGGGCGTCTCCATCGAGTTTGGTCATAATAACGCCGTCGAGGCTCAGCGCGTCGTTGAACGCCTTGGCACTATTCACCGCGTCCTGACCAGTCATCCCGTCCACGACCAGCAACACCTGATTGGGGTTGATTTGCCGATCGATTTGCTTGAGTTGCTCCATCAATTCCGTGTCGATGGCGAGCCGCCCCGCGGTGTCCAAGATGACGACATCGGCATGAGCAGCCTTGGCAGCTGCGATCCCTTCACGGCAAACCGAAACAGGGTCCGTGGCTCCCTCCTTGCTAAATACGCCAACACCGAGCTGTTTGCCTAACACATGAAGCTGCTCGATCGCTGCGGGACGTTGCAGGTCAGCTGCGATCAGGAACGGTTTGAGTTTCTGCTCTTTGATTACAACGGCTAATTTTCCGCAGGTTGTGGTTTTCCCAGCTCCTTGGAGGCCGCACATCATGATCGTGGTCATTTCCCCACGACGCAGCGCCAACGCGTTGTCGACCGGACCGAGGAGATTGACCAATTCCTCGAAGACAATCTTGATGAACTCTTCGTGCGGGCGGAGGGAGAGGAGGACGCGTCGGCCTTCCGCAGCTTCGGAAACGTCCGCTACGAATTTGCGAACGACATCGATGTTGACGTCCGCCTCGACGAGGGATCGCTCGACCATAGCGATCCCGTCCCGCATGTTGGCTTCGGTGAGCTTTCCCTTCCCTTGAAGGGACTTGAATGCAGAAAGTAGGCCGTCTTGAAGGGACTGAAACATGGCTCAGGTCGAGAAATAAGGAAATTTTGGGCCGTTTACAACGCCGCGGTGGGGCGCTACGGAGAATCTATCGTCGCCGAGGCCAGGGGAGAAGTGTTTTTCCAACGATTCCTTGGTCATTATCCCCTCAAGGGCTTCTTCGGGGAACTTTTAACGGCCGAACTCCCTCCAATGCCTCGCGTTGCATTGTATCGCCAATTCCGGATTTGTCGGCCTGCGGAACCGCAGATTGAGCGCGGAGAACCCTCTGAGCCCAACCAAGTCGCGAGATCCGGCTAGGCATTCGTTGCAAAGCGTTCGGGTCGAATTAGACTCGAAATTGCGTCTCTCCATTTGGGCGCAGCCCTTTTTTGCCCCTGATTTGGCTCTTTAAGAGGTTCCTCGATGACCACCTTTGGTTTTGGAAGTGGGTCTTCCGCCAACAATCGAACTCGTAAGGATCGTGAAAAGATCCGCAAGAAGCAACTTGTTCGTCGTTCGATGTTGGAATCGCTCGAAACCCGTAATTTGATGACCACCGGTCCCTTATTGGCCGGTGTTCAGCCAAACGAGGGCTCGGTTCTCGCATTAGGGGCGACCAATACGCCAACGGTGCTGAATGTCAGCCCGAGGGAGTTGTTGCTGCGCTTCGATGACTCATCGTCCATCGACGCAAACAGCTTGACCGGGATCCAGATCAAACGAGCTGGTGCCGACGGCGTCCTCAGCGCTGCCTACCTGACCACCGATCTCGGTACCAACGGTTTGGCCGTAGTTGATTTCAGCGCATCGCTCCCTGGGCAACAAGGAAACGGGACTGAGCTTCGATTTACTCAGTCATCGCGAACCACCGGCGTGAATGGCAAACCAGCGAGCTACCCGATCTTGAGCGTCCAAGGGCAACGCATCAATATCGATGTCAACATCGCTGCCGGTTTCAAAACCACCGCTGCGGATCTTGTCAAGGCGATGAAGGAAGATGCTGCGGTCAATTCGTTGATCGTAACTTCGTTCCTGCGCGGAGCGGACTCAACGGTCATCGCTGATACGGTTCCCGTCAATCAGATTTTAACCCTCCAAGGTGCCGGCGCGGCTCGCACCTCTACCAACTTCAACTCGGGTTCTTCCAACCTCCAAGTCGAGTTCATCGCGGTCGGGACTGCGCAGAGCGCCACCGGAACCCGTATCGAGTTCACCTCCCGTAGCTTTGACTCCCCAGCGCCGCCAAACGTTATCGTCAACGGACAAACAGTCCGTGTGGAACTCAACAGCAATCCACGCGCGCAGACGACCGTGCAAGAAGTCCTCGATGCCGTCAATGGTTCGGCCGAGGCGAGCAAACTCGTTTTGGCACGGCTGGTTAGCGGCTCCGGTTTGACCCGCATCGGTGGCAATTCCACCAGCTATTCCCCACTCATCTTGACCGGTGGCGACGACCAGTTCGTGACCCCTGCATACATCGGCCTTGGGGATTCCGGCCGCGACATCATCATCCGTTTTGCAGAAGCATTGCCCGACGATAGCTACCTGATCGACATTCTCGGAACAGGCCCATTTGCGCTTCGAAATGTCGACGGTTTTGCATTCAACGGCGGTGTCTCCCGAAGCGTGCGCTTCGATTTGGATTTGGGACCGACCATCCAAGCGGTCGTGCCGCAGCCCGTGGTTACCAACAACGGTGTCAAAACTCAATTGCGGAATGTGATCTACGTTTATTTCAACGGAGACACACTCAACAGCGCCGAGGCGGTCAAGCCGATTTATTATCAGTTGGTTCAAACAGCGGACACCCTCAACGGTGGCGACGACATCGCTGTTCGTCCGGTAAGTGTGAATTACGATGCGGCCCTCAATCGAGTCGCGTTGTCGTTCGATCGCAACCTGGACGCCTTGGTCAACCCTGCCAATCCAAACGCAGGGCCACTTCCTTTGGCGGCGCTCCGTTTGCGAATCGGCAATGATGCGTCGGTCAATAACACTTCGGTGACTGCGATCACCCCATCGGCCGATCCTGGTACCCGCTTTGATACCGCCACTGACCTCGGTGGAGCATGGCTCGCCGGCACTGGCGCGAAAGCAGCCATCGTCGATTCCGAAATCAAGAACACGAGCGCCTACAAACTAGACTTCCCAGGCGCTAACACCGAGCAAGGCAACCGAGACAATCGCTACCAGCATCACGTAACGCGCGTCGATCAAGACGGCATCGAAGTCATCAGCTACAACTTTGCATCGCAACTCGGAAGTGCAAACCAGAGCGTTCAGCTCAATGCGATTACAGAAATCCAGAAGGGGATGGTTCGCCAAGTCGTATCGCTTTACGAGAAGTACCTAGGGGTGCGTTTCATCGAGAGCGACAATCAAGGCTTTACGATCGCCGTTGGTGACATGCAAGCGATCGACCCAACGTTGTCGTTGACTCCGATTGAAGCCAACCGCCCCGGTGGTTTGACCTACGCTGCGGGCCCCCTTTTGTCGAACGCTTTTCAATCAGCGGTCATCATCGACAGCCAAGATTTCAACACGGCCGATGACAACATTTTCGGTACCGAACTTTTCCGCTCATTCATGCGGGGCATCGGTGTCTTGCTCGGATTGGGCAACGCGGATGAACTGCCGCAGTCGACGATTCAGAACAACAGCCCAATCACCGATCCAAACGTAGAAAATGTCTTCCCAGGAAATGCGGACATCATCCACGGGCAATACGTTTTCCGCCCCGAAAGCAGCGACATCGATTTGTATCGATTCATTGTTCCGGAAAAGGGTGGAAAATTATCGCTTCAGATCATCGCTGAACGCCAAGCGAACTCGAGCCTTCTCGATGGGGCGCTCCGTTTGTACCGCAATGAAGGTACAACCGCGGCTCCGAAATGGACTGAATTGGCCGCCAACGACGATTACTTCAGCAAAGATGCTCGTATCAATCTCGACTTTGTGAGCGCTGGCGAATACGTCGTCGGTGTGAGCGCAAAGGGGAACACGTCGTACGACCCATCGATCGACAATTCGGGATTGGGGGGGCGATCAGAAGGCAAGTACCAACTGCGGATCGATTTCGTTCCACCTGCCGCGTCGACCTTGACCGACAACGATGGCCAGCCAACCGCAATCGATGGCGATGGGGATGGCCGTGCCGGTGGATTGTTTAACTATTGGTTCGTTCCAACCCGTCCCGATCGCACCGCCACTAGCCTCACCGATACCAGTTCGTACACCATTTGGGTCGACAAAACCGCTGCTGCTAACGGCAACGGCACACTGGCTTTGCCATACAACACGATCAGCCGCGCGTTGACCGAAGCGGGCAATATCGCTGCTGCGGATGCGACTGGAAAACGCGTGGTCGCCGTAAGGATTCTCGGCAACACCCAAAGCCGCGCCTACGAAATCGGCTTCAATCGCTTGGGCCAAGCCCTCGCGGATGGAACCACCTTTGATGTTCCAAGGAATGTCAACGTCATGATCGATGCCGGTGCCATCATCAAGATGGGCCGCGCTCGCGTCAGCGTGGGCAGTTCGACCGTCAGCGTCAATCGCAGCGGTGGGTCGCTGCAAATGCTCGGAATACCAGATGCCAAAGTGATCGTTACCTCGATCAACGACACAACCGGTATCGGCAGCAACCCTGACAAGACCCCTCCGGCGGCTGCGCCTGGGGACTGGGGTGGAATCGACTTCCGAAATCGCATCGATGGAAGCGATGCCACACGCACTGATAAGGAACGCAACGGTCTCTTCTTGAACTCCGTGATCCATTCGGATATTCGCTTCGGTGGAGGTCAAGTCCTCGTAGACGGTGTATCGCAAGTCATCACACCGATCAACATCGTGGACGCTCGCCCAACCGTTGCGAACAGCTTGGTCACACGCAGTGCCGATGCTGCATTGAGCGCTACGCCAAACAGTTTCCGAGAAGACGACTTCCGCGATCCACGGTCGCAGTCGGCGGGCCTTTTCATTCCAGACTATGATCGTGTTGGACCAGACATTCACGGCAATCGCGTGGTCAACAATACTATCAATGGTTTGTTCGTGAAGACCAAGACAGGCGCTGGTCAAACGCTGGAAACAATCACTGCCGCAACCCGATTCAATGACGTCGACATCACCCACGTCCTCGGCGAAAATTTGGTTATCGCCGGAACCGCAGGTGGCGGGATTCTCGATGTTGCATCCCCACCGACCACGGTAGTTCAAGTCACCAGATCGGGATCCGGCTCGCTGCCCGCGGGTACCTACAACTACCGACTTGTTTACGTTGACACCAATGGCAACGAAAGTTTGGCATCCATTCCGACGGATTCGGTCACGGTGGCTGCGCCCAGTTCGATCCAATTGGCGAGCTTGCCACCGGTCGGGGGTTCTCTCCCTTACGTCGGCCGTCGAATTTACCGAAGTGACGCAACTGGCGGTGGAACTTACCGCTTTGTAGCCCAACTCAATGCTATCTCAACGACCTTCGTCGACGACGGATCCACGAGCGGTGCACCATTGGCTGAACTGACAGCAAAGATCCGTTCGCGCCTCGATGGCAGCTTGGTCATGGATCCAGGTTTGATCGTGAAGAACCGTGGATCGCTGATCGAAGTTCGGGATGGTGGTCAACTGCTCGCCGAAGGCACCGATGGTTTGCCAGTGATCATGACGAGCATCAACGATGCCAAGTATGGTTTCGGCGGAACGTTTGACACCTCTGGAAGTCAAGGCTCCACACAACCGCAAGCTGGCGATTGGGGTGGAATCTATGTAGGCCCAGGCAGCGCCGCGTCCTTGGACTACAACCGACTAGGATACGCTGGGGGAACCACGCGTATCGAAGGTGGTTTTGCATCGTTCAATGCTATCGAATCCCAGCAAGGGAATTTGCGCGTTGCTAACTCCCGCATCGAAAACAATGCAGCGGGTATAGAGGCAAATGCGACGAACTCAACGAGAGTCGGGCGTGGAACCAATGCTGCTGCTACGATTTTCGTCCGCGGGTCACAGCCGATCATCGTTAATAACCGTATCAACGACAACGGTGGTGCCGCGATCAATATCGACGTCAACTCGCTCGACAATCAATTCATCGATGATCCAGGCCGCGCCACCGGTACCATCGGACGAACCGGTGAATACCTCGAGAACCAAGGTGCCTTGGTCCGTGGTAATCAATTGTCCCGTAATGACATAAACGGCATGCTGATCCGAGGACAAACGTTGACGACCCAAAGCGTTTGGGACGATACCGACATGGTCCATGTCGTACAGTCCACCATCACCTCCGATAATTTACACACCTACGGTGGATTGCAGCTCAAGAGCTCCGCAAACCAAAGTCTCGTGGTTAAATTTGGTGGTAACTCATCGGCCAGTGGGCTCAACGCAACAGGAACACCACTCGACATCGCGAACCGCATCGGTGGTAGCATCCAAGTCATCGGCCAGCCAGGCTTCCCAGTGGTGCTGACATCCATCGGGGATGACACCGTTGGAGCCGGATTCGGCATCGATGGATTGGCGAACTTCGATACGGACAACAACGGCAATGATGAAAGCTCCAGTACCGGCGATATCGTTTTGCCATTTGGCCCAGAAGTGGACCGGGGAACGTTGATCGACAACGATGTCGACGTCAATCGGCCTGGCTATTTCGCATTCCGGCCTCAGGCCGGAGGTAGCGGTTCCTTTGCTTCCGGTGGTGGAATCACCGCGCAAGGCACATCGCAATTATTTGTCGATGAAAACGTGATCTTCGCGTACACGAACTACATCGATGTCGGTGGCGACGGCAGAGCCTTTACGTTGGGTAGCACGACCATCACCCAACAACCGACGTTGGTCTCGTCCGACTTGGTTGTGAGCGAAGGTAACTTCGTTGGAAATGGTAACGCCACGGTTCGATGGCGTATCGAAACCCGTTTCGATAACGGTATCGCGAAGCTATATAACAAACTCTTCCTCGACAGCGACCAACCCCTTGGAAACATTCAATTCATCAACTACCTCGATGAAGACATCCAAGGACCAAGCGACGATTTCTTGTACATCACCGGTACACCGGGCCAGCCCGACTTCCGAGCGTACACCGTTGACAGCCAAGAGCGATTTGGCTTCTCCCACGGTGGTATCTACTCCCAAGGCGTCGACTTGGTGAACGCATCGTATCTGGGCTTTGCCGCAGACCGTTACCGCGACCTCGCTACTTCCATCGAAGGACAAGGTACGACCTATCTGCCAGCAGGCAACATCGACTTGACCGATCTGCCTCGGATCAATGATCCGATCCTCGGTCAGGTTTATGGTTTGGGTGATGTGACCACAGCGTTGGCATGGCAAGTCGACGGCACCGCCAACAACAGCCAAATCACGAGCTTCCTCGAATTGATCCCACAAGCGGTTCAAAAGGATGCAGTTGCTGGTGCATGGAACGGTCTTTCGATGCAAACCTACTCGAACGATCGAAATGTTGGCGTAGCCAGCGAACGCGAATCAGCACGTGCCAGCGCCCCAGCAGCCAACGATTTGCCGTCGAACTCGCAGTACCTCGGGCAACTTGCTCGCACCCCGACCAGCGGTGACGAAAACACCCGTTTGGGATTTGAAGTCCAAGGCGTCATCAACAAACCTTCCGACAACGACGTGTACAGCTTCAATGCGTACGGCAGTACCGAGGTTTGGTTGGACATCGACCGGACATCATCCGATTTGGATACGGTGGTAGAACTGATTTCGGCGAACGGTGAGATCCTCGCTCTTTCGGATAATTCCTACCTCGAGGAAACACAACCAACCACGAATCCGATCTACTCGACACTTCCGGGCAACAGCGCCAATCCGCTCCGCAAGAGCGCATTGTCTCAATACCCGCAATCCTCCCGTGGTGAAGCGCGCGACGACTACAGCACCAACATTAAAGATGCTGGGATGCGAGTTACTTTGCCAGGCCAATCTTCGGAAGCCTCTCTCTATCACATCCGTGTACGAAGCAGCAACCAGTTCCAAGGCCAACCTGCAAATGTACCAGCCCTTTCCGACCCCGCGTCGGTGACTCAAGGTCGATCCAAGGGTGCGTATCAGTTGCAAGTTCGACTCGGGGAACAGCAGGAGTTCCCGGGCACTTCGATCGCCTATGCCGACATTCGGTATGCAGTGAACGGAATTTCGCTCAACGGTGTTCCACGTCACTCACCACTCGTCGGTGAAACCGGCGAGCGCAGTGGCGACCCGACCAGCCCAACGAGCATTACCGATGGTCCGAACAACACCTTCGCAGGGGCCCAGGAGCTAGGAAACCTACTCCAAACCGATCGAAAGACCATCTCGATCGCAGGTTCTCTGGCGAGCGCCAGCGACATCGACTGGTACACGTTCTCGATCAGCTACTCATCGCTGGTCACCCCGCTAGCGCAGTACTTGTCGACCGTTTTCGACCTCGACTACGCGGACGGCATCGGGCGAGCTGACACGGCGATGTACCTGTTCCGGCCAAATGCAGCCAACACCGATGCGACCTTGGTTCAGGCAGGCCAAAACAGCAACATCCTCGATGACCGCGCAACGTCCCTTCCAGGGGCAGACAATACCGATCTAGGACGCGGTTCCACCGGAACCCTCGATCCTTTCATCGGAAATGTGGAGCTACCCGCAGGGAGGTACTACCTCGCGGTTACCAACCGCACCCAAGTCCCAGCGGTATTGGCCAATCGGTTGAGCACCTCCTCGACCAACTCGGCCTCGACGCCAAACCTGCGTCTAAGCCCCGTCAGCAGCAATCGTCTCATTGTTGAAGATCGTGTTGGGGACCAACTCTCTTCTGCAGTAGCACCGATCACTCCTTCGTTCATGCCCGCTGGAAGCTCGCGCGTCGAGTACTCTCTGAGCGACGTACCGATGTACTTGCTCGGTTACGGCGGATTGGGAGCCACCGATTACTTCATTGCGAACTCGTTCACAGGTGAAGCCGCGAATTACGTCGGTCGCGCGAACGTGGATATGCGCAGCATGATCATTCGTCCAAACGGTGATCTGCGCGGATTCCGCGGTCTGGAAACAGGTACCGGTGATGCTGCGAACCAATACGTGGTCGTCAACACGGGAAATGCAACACCAACAACCACTGGTGCTTCGGGAATCGTGACGCGTTACCTGGACCCTGCGAACGGCGACCTGGCGCTCGCAGACATCGGCGTCAACATTCAAGCCGTTACCACGATGGATCTCGCCAATCGTGAAACCGGGTTCTTGGTCGCGGCACGGCCTGCATCGCCGAGAAATAATGGAGTGCGATCACTTCAAAACATCCTTTATGCGTTCGACGCCAGCACAGGACAGGTCACTAGTGCCCCTGGTATTGATAACCAATTCAATATTCCAGTCGCCAACGGCCCTGACATCATCCTCGGTGCAGGCACCACGAAAACCGAACGTGGCTTCATTAACACCGATCCTTCGAGCGGCGCTGCGTCGACGTCTTTTGGTGTCACCGAAGCGACAGAAATCCGATCGAGTGCAACCAATTCGCTCATCAACGATGGCGATACGATCACGCTGCGACTGCAAGCGAACATCACCGCAGTTTTGGAGTTCAACTCAGGGCCCGAATTGCTCCTCAACCTAGATCCAGTCAAGGCTCCATTGCGGGTACTAGCGGAAGGCGATCAGTTCATTGTCGACGGTGTTACGTACCAAATCACCTTGGGAACAACTCCGGTCTCGACGCCGAATGTGCGAACGGTCTTCTACAAAACGTCCATGACCAATGCGGAATTTGCATCGGCCGTCTCGCAAGCTGTTCCGTCGTCCATCGAGATCGGCTTCGATGGAAACCGTATGAATTTCAAGGGTGCCATTACCGCAGACTTTAAAGACTTGCTCAAAGCTCGACCGCAGCAATCCGGCCGAGTTGCGACCGATGTCGGGTCCAATGGAAATGTTGGAAGCGGTCGCGTTGCGATCAACTTCCTCGCCCAAGATACCGCGGCTACCATCGCAGCTCGCGTTGTCCAAGCCATCAACAGCTCCGGATTCCTCGGTCTGTCTGCGGTTCAATCCGCAGCTAACCCGAACGAAGTACAAGTCTTGGGTGCAACGGTTGTCGCTGCCACAGGTAGCACGGACGTGATTGGCATTGCTCCTGGAGGTTTGGTATCCGGTATCGCAGGTGTCAACAATGCGTTGTATGCGGTCAGTGATGCTGGTGGTTTGTACCGTGTTGGCTTCGGTTCGCTCAACAGCAACTCGCCTGGCAACATCGCAACCTATGTCACTTCGTCGTATCGATTGCAAGGCATCCAGTTCACTGGATTGACCTCTGGCCCAGAAAACCTCGCAGGCGGTCAGTATGCCGATTTGCTTTTCGCAACCGCAGCAGACGGGAATATTTACGCCTTCAACACCAGCGGAGTTCCCCAAAACGTATTCGCCAACGGCGAATGGTTTGTTTCAACAGGGATCGGAACGCTACAAGGCTTGTCGTTCTCTAACCTGGACTTCAACCTTTGGCACACCTCGGATCGACGCGACCAAGACACCGGTCATGGCATTCCTGCAAATCCAGATGGAACCGCAAGCTCCATCGGTGGTACGAGCTGGTACTTCGGGTACGAGAGCACAGCTCACCCGAATGCAGGATTCAACAACGCGACCGATCCCCTATCGAGCACCAGGGCCGATGGACAGCCCATCCAAGGAACCTACAACTTTGCCGGGGGCGCTGTCGGTGTCCTCGAAAGTCAGACTTTCTCCTTGGCCGGTATGGTCGCCTCGGACCTGCCGACGATGTACTTCAGTTACTTCTTGAGCACTCAAGAAGCCTCATCTGCTGACCTTGAAGAAGTCATGCGAGATTCAATGCGGGTATACGGGGCAGGCGATAACGGCCAGTGGATCCTGCTGGCTACCAACAATGATGCGTCCGATAGCAAGGGCGATCCCGTCGAGTCTGCTCCAGAGCGACTCATCGACAACGATTTGCCAGCCGTTTCCGCTCCACAAGTCGCATGGCGTCAAGCTCGCGTTGACCTCGGTGCTTTGGCTGGTAGCAAGAACGTCAAACTTCGGTTTGAGTTCAGCACCGCCGGTGGCCTCGGGTTCGACAGCCGCGGTGGTCGTGGAGTTGAATTACGGGCTCGTGTCGGAAGCGACCTACGCGATGGACAAACGCTCGTCGTTGGAGGCCGCACCTTCGAAATCGAGATGGGACCAACTCTGGTCTTCCCAGGCGGAGCCTCGCTTAAGAACGGCGATAGTTTCAACGTCCAAGGCACATCCTTCGTATTCTGGGATGGAACAGGCATATCGCCAACAGGAACCGTGATTCGGTTTACTTCATCCGACTCGGCTTCAACGGTAGCACAAAACGCACTCGCAGCGATCAATTCGGCAACGTACGTCAAGCCGACACAGTCCCTTTCGATTTCCGATCCAGCCAATGGCTCGGATATTCTGAGCCGCGCTTTGGCTCTGGGGATTAATGGCCAAGCTGTCGTTGTCACGGCTTCTGGTGCGATTGGTGACAATCCCAATATCGTAGCTCCAAACCTTCCAGATAAAGACATCGACCTGATGTCGATGGATCTCGATGCGGGCGCGACGGTGATGATTTCGGCAAAGGTATCGACCCTCAATTCGCCGCTCGATCCTTATCTCCGTCTCTTCGACGCAAACGGCACGCAAATCGTCGCTAACAACGATTCGAATGGTACCCGTGACGCGGAGATCACTTACACCGTTTCCAAGGCTGGGCGGTACTACATCGGGGTGAGTGGTTCGACCAACACTCGGTATAACCCATCCGTGGCAGATAGCGGAACCAATGGTGGATCGACCGGCTTGTATGAACTGACCGTCGATGTAACACCGCGGTTTAACACTTCGGCCCTAGTGAACCGAGTTCAAGTCGACGGTGCGAAAAACGTCACTGTCCCTGCAGGCTCTCCGATCCTCGTCAGTGGAGCCACCGGACTGTCTGACTCGACCAACCTGCCCGTCTACATCCGTCAAGACATGACGGTATCGGAAGTAGCGTCGGTATTGAAAACTACCTTCGAAAGCTACCTAACTAGCGGACTGGATTCCTTCGAGACGTACGCACTTCGCGACAACGCCATCGACATGACCGGAACAACGGTGACCAATCCTGGCCCGTTCACCGTGACCGGCATGCGACCTGGTGATGAGAACTCGGAATACTCTCTTTTCAACAGGCCTGCGTACCGCGCTCAAGCCAACGTGTTCGAGGGGGTCTACCTCGATGACTTTGTAATCGGAACCGCCGAACGTGGTGAGACTGTCTCCGAAGCTCCCGCTGGGACGGCATTCGTGACTGTCCCATCAAAAGGCAGCGGCATCTTGGTTGGAACCTACCAACTCGAGATTCGCGGTGGATCCGATTACGGGATTCCACAGTCAAACGCGTCTGTAACTGCAGGAACCAACGCGGGGATCATCTACGACCGAGCTTTCGAGCCAAATCAACAATTGGCCGGGGCTTTGAACATCCAGTTCAATGATGCCTCGCAAATCTCGGATGGTCAGAAGATCGTGCTGAACGATGGCGTTACAACGATGACGCTTGAGTTCGAAGACATCACGTTGCCTTCGAATTCGCCGAACCGAGGTGTTCAACCTGGCAACTTGGCAATTCCGTACAACCCGATGATCAATGAATCCTCGTTCGTGATCGCATCTCGCGTCAGGGACTTGATCAACTCACCATCGGTTCAGAATGTGCTGCGTATCGGTGCTGTTTCCCTCGACGGAAGCTTGTCCGGTCAAAACACCCGCGAAATCACCTTGCTCGGCACCATCACTGCAACGATCCCGAACTCAGTCGGATTCATCGCAAATCGCTCGCCAGTAATTCGATTCGCCGGGTCTTCGCAAATCGTTGATGGCCAAACCTTAGTCATCAATGATGGAAATCGAACGCTCGCACTAGAGTTCGACAACATTAACTCACCTGGTGTCACTCTCGGAAATGTCGCTGTTCCATTCGATCCGACGGCGAACGAGTCGGGATCTGTCATCGCCGCTCGCGTATTGCAAATCATCAACTCCTCTGCCGTGCAATCTGTGTTGCAAGTGACCGGCTATCCGGTGTCTGGATTGGGTGGTCAGAACTCCGATACAATCACCATCGGTGGTGCAGTCGCAGCAACCTTGCCTACTTCGATCGGCGTAACGCTTGCCAACAATTTGTTCGGTGATCGCAATACGCCTCGCGATCAAGGCCAAGTGCTTATCGAGAACTCGAGGATTTCGAACTCTTCCGGATTTGGCATCTCGATTTCGGCCGATGCGAGGGACCCTGTTTCCGGCTCGCCGAACCCAGGTTCCGTGCGCAACACCCTCACGATCAACAACCAACGGCTGTTGCCTGGCGCTGTGATCATGAATAACGAACTCTTCGCCAACACCACGGGCGGTATCAGCATCGCTGGCGAGCCCAACACCGCAGCGAACTTGCCCCCGGCACCGGTTCCATTCGCACGGATCGTCAATAACTCGATCCTCGGTGGAACGGTAAACAACGTGTTGGTACCACCAGCAGCTACCACCCAAGGGGATTACTACGCCCTCGGATCGATCTCCTTCGCAGATCGCGTGGACCGATACGATCCACGGGCCGGTGGTGGACCAGTTCCGATCACTGGCCTTCAAGTTCCATCCGCCGCGTTGGGGGCACCCAATT
>CAIYZV010000442.1 GCA_903930765.1 uncultured Pirellula sp. | reverse complement strand
GTTGGTGACCACTTGCAATACGGTTTGCTCAACGCCGAGAGGTGATTGCTGCGCGCTGGTGTACTGCGATTGATAATAGGTCTCTCCGCGAAAACGCATCGGGCTGTTCATCCAAATGCGGCCTTCCTGAAGGGTTGTACCGGAGTCGTCCACAATTCGGACATAGGAGGAGTAATCCTTCGGGATTGCAGTACCTGTGTACTGTTCCAAGACGACATCCTTGAGTTCGAATGCAAACGGCTTGAGGTTCCGCCGAAACCTTAGGGCTAGATCGAAATGCCGGCCATCGGAATCAACGTGATTCACGATCGCTTTCGGGCGAACCGTTGGGTCGTTCAAGAACTGACTCACTGCGAATTTGCCGAGTTCCTTCGAGGTCGATTTTTCGCGGATCGAAAGGTAAGCGGTCGCGAAGTTCATCTCGCTCTTCGCACCCCCTGACTTCGACACGGGAACAAACGCGATCTCTGGCGGGACCCCTTGGAGATCCGCCGCTTCTTCTTGAAGCTTTGGATCCGAGCGGCGCGAAACCATGTCGGAGTTGACCATCCACTTTTCAACGCGGATCTCGAAGGGAAGCGACGCATCGGTCAACCATGTACTCCTATCCGCGGAACGCTCCAACAGCGGATGATCGAACGCGACCACATGGTCCTTTTCAGGGTCTGAGGTATCGGTTACCGCCAGTTCCACAATGTCGGTCTGCACAGCGGCGCTGGTCCGTTGCCCTTCGTACAAACTGATCCGCTCTTCGGTCTGCCGGTCGCCGAACACAAACTGGCCAACCATCAGCAAGCCCACACCGAGGTGAATAAGCACGTTTCCACCGCGAGCACCAAAGAGCAAAATCAATCCCGCGAGCATCACCAAGCTGACGATACCGCTCTTGGCCAACTGCCACACAATCCGCAAACCAGGATCAGGGATTCGATACGTATCCCCCGTCGCGGCAACAAAGAGGGCGACCCCCAACAGGATCGCAAAGAATGTCCATAATGTGGCTTTTAGGATGGAGAGCTGAGGTGCCCAACGAGCGCCCCATACGCCTAATCCGATCACCGATAGCCACAAGGTCATTAAGCATCCATACCAAATCGCGTCGTAGCTGAACGGCGGTTCGCCTTGCAACCCGTCCCCGAGGTGCGCTCCGAATACGATCAACGCGACCAAGACAAATCCGATGACTGTCAACGCCATACCGGCTGCGAAACGCCCGCCGCGCGCGTTCATCTGGAACCGAGTCATCTTGGCCGCTACAAGATTGATCAGCAAAATCAAGCCGATCATCGCCCCCCCTGGCATGGCGAATCGACCGGGGACTTTATCGGCATGGTTCCAAATGGTTTGCGGAACGAACACATCAAATGGAACCACTGCGATCCAACTGTTGAAGTATTCCTTCTTCACATCGACGATCGTTTCTTCGTCCTGTGCCAACGTGCCGACAAACAGGATGACCACCCCGAGCAAAAACATCGCGCAGGTGATCTTCAACGAACCGGCGTACTTGAGGACGGTCCAAATCGCAGACTGAATGTCGGACACCGTCGCATCAGCCGCTTTGGGCAATGACGAATCAGGAAAGGATGCTGTAGCCATAGGAATTGCGTTCTATTTCGAATGCGGTCTTATTTTAAGGTAAGGGATTTCACAAACTGAACCAATTTGTCGCGCTGCGCGGCGACAAAGCGATTGTCACCCCGAAGCTTGACGAACAAATGAAGTTCAGGTTGTTCGCTTGGAATCGATGCTACCAACAGTGCCGGAGAGTCACCGTTCTCACCATCTTGAATCGTGTAGAGAACCGCTTCTTTGTCACCCAAGACCAGTTTTTCAGCACCTGAGATCGACGCTTCTGCGAGGAGCTTTAATTTGTCTTGATCCCCTTCACGCGTGATTTGCTGGAACCACATCATGGAGTTGGCAAGCGGATTGTCGACCGCCATCGAGACTGTAACCTCACCGGTTCCCTCCGCTCCCTCGACGGCAAATGTCGCTAATCGGAACGGAGCCCCCGGAGCTACCTTCCAACCCTCTGGTGTTTCATACTTCAATTCAGGTCGAGCCGCTCCTTCTGTTGGGACAGCGTTTCCACCTGCGCCGGGAGATTGAGGTTTGGGATCCTCGGGTTTGGTAGCTTCAGGTTTGACTGCGGGCATGGGCGGAGATTTTTCTGGAGTTGGAGCACCGCTCGGTGAACCTGGACCTCCACTGGGTGGAAACGGGCGAGCCCCACCCATCGCTCCTGATCCCGTACCTGTTGCATCGAAGATAAAACCCGGCAGCAACGACCCTTGACGGTTGACGGAAACCAATTCGTTTGCGAGCGAGTCTGAGTTCAATTCGGGAAGCTGCAGCTGGCCACGCCATCGGTTGATGTTGCTCAGCAAGTATCCGGGCCAATCGCTGGCCGGAGGCATCCCGAGGACGGTCACGGTGAACTTGATGTTGCCGGTCGAGTCCGGCGAGATGAACTCCGCCATGGCGATATCATTCCTGGGATTCATGGCCCAGCCCTCGGGCAGATCCCGTTCTGGTTTACCCGTGGACTCGTTGATCGCGAATCGGGAAACGATCTCATGAAAATCTCCCATGAGCGGCTCGAGTCGCTCAGGGGAGTCGGTCGCTTTGATGAAGTAGCATCCAGACTCCATCGGGATCACAGCACCCAAGATTCGACGTTTGCCGGAAGCCGTCGACGGGGCCGAACTGCCTCCCTTGGTCGAGCCCGTGCCAGCTCCGCTGGCCATGGCCCCGCTCCCTGCCAGCGGCCCAGAAACAGACCCTGCCAGCGGCCCAGAAACGAACTCGGTGTCCGATTTGGGGGCATCGTAAACCCGAACCGCCACCGAGGGCTCGCATCCTATGGCCAAAGCCAGCCCGGCGACGAGAAAACAGGTGCAACAAAATCGAAAATGAATGGGAGGGATCAAAGCCAGTGGAGTCCGTGGGGAAGTGTGCATGGAATTGGCGACGAACATCGACCCAAACCCTGAATCGAAGTACTGCTCAATCATAGACTTACGCAGGATTCGAGGATAGTCATTCCCTGGAGTTGGGCAGGAACGACGGCCGATTTTGCAAGTATGGGAGGGGGGTTAGGAGGGAAGTTCGGGCCAGCGACCCGAATCGGCGGCGATGCAAACACGAAGGTACAGCACCGTGGCCACTGTCAAAACCGTAAGCAGCCGGGTTGCCACAACATATGGTTGCGACAACAGCACGACGCCCGGTCGGTTCTACGGAGTTAGCAGTTCCGCGGCCTGAACCGTACTCCAGAAAACCGCCGCTGCTTCCTTTTTCGTGAATCTGTAGCACTTTGCCGCATCTTCACTGGCACCGAATATTTTCAGGAGTGATCAAGGCAGGGAGGACTACGGTGCCGGCTCCGCGATGACGACATTGGTCGAGAAGTATGCTGGCATATCCCCTAGTTCAAAGACCCATTCGCCGAACGCGGCCACATACTCGTCCGAATCGAGATTCACCGAGTAGCGGTGGTTCAAGGCATCGGTGCTTTCCGCAGCATAACTCGACCAATTAGCATCTCGGAAATCTTTAGTACGGGACTTGGCGATCCAAATCGATGCTTCTTGGGGCTCGCTATCGCACTTCATTCGGAACGCGATTTTGCCATCGGCTGTTCCGCTCTCCCACTCCAACTTGGGCAATGCAAACTCACCGCAGCGGCTTCGATGCAACGCATGGATCGAACCGGCGACGCGTGCGATGTCGCGGATCGAGTGCCCTTGGTTCGGGGTATAGAGCAAGTACTTATCGCCGCGCAACTCATGCCAATACTTGTTGCACGCATCGAGCGGCCAATAACGATCGTTGGTACCAAAGATCAAAAGTTTAGGTTGCTCGATCCGATCTCGATAACGATAAGGATCGACGACCCGTAGCAACGAGTCCCCTTGTTTGGTCTGTAAAAACTTTTGGAGGCTCAAGGACGTATAGTCTCCGATTTGCTCGGAGTATTCTCCCCACGTTTCCATTTGATGCTTCATTTGGACCGGCATATTGAGCATATCGATCACCATCGGGGCCAGCGCATCGATGCGCGGATCGACTGCGGAGGTAAGCCATGTCGTCCAACCTCGCTTGCTCGCACCCGTGATCGTGAACTTTTCAATCGAAATCTTGAACTCGGACTTGGCATACGACTGCGCCGTGTCCATCGCTCGCACGGCCGATCGCACCATCGGCATGAGGAGAGGCCAGTCTTCTCCCTCACCTTGGATGTATCGCTTGAACGTCTCAGCGATGAGCGCATCCTCGGTGAGGTCTTCGAACATCGGCTGGAAGGGTACTTGGCTGACCACCACCGCTGGCGATCCCGAAGCTTCCGCGATCGCTTTGATCACTTGAAACTCCGCCTTTGGCTGAATCTTTGTCGGAGCGTTTTCGCCCCATTCCTTTTTCCACGCACCACCGTCCACGAGCAGCAACGCCGATTGGCTCGACTTCGCGTCCGGGTTCTCGATCGCTTTGTTCGGGATCACCACATAGACGACGTGTTTCCAATTCACATCCTTCCACTTTTGAGAAACCATGTGCAATCGCGCGAACCGGCTCGATCCCACTTGGCCTTGCTCAACGACCTCGAAGCGATACTCAGGATCGACACCGGTAACAAACTCTTTGAGGGCACCCGTTGCCGGGGCTGGGCCCTCGGCCCTCGCGGCCGAAGAGATAGTGCCGATGCAGCAAGTCGAACTTACGAGCAAGAGGGAATAACAAGCGATCCGGATCACGCTGTTCATAGAGAACCCCAAAAATGAAAAGTACGATTTATGCCCCACCACGGAGACTTTCAAAGTAGCACTCGCACTAAACCTTATAGCCTCCGAGTGAAACACCATGGTAACCAATTCTCCCGCTCGGCGCGGACCCGTCATTTGCCAAAAAACGAGATCTTCATCGCTCGCCTACCCCGAAAATCCCCCCTGAAAAAGGTGCCGACAGCGAGATTGGTCTACTCCCCTGGATTCGGTAAGGGGTTTATAGTTGCGTTCCGCCTCACCCCCTGGAACGACGATGTACTTGGAACGACGTTCCACACCACCCAACAACTAGGTTGAACGCATGGACCCATTGGATTTCGAATCGATCCTCGGTCCTGGTGGTCGCATCGCCAAACGGATCGCCAACTACGAACATCGCCGCGAACAGATGGAGATGGCATCCGCGGTGACTCAGGCCCTCGGCCAACGCAGGCATTTGATCGTCGAAGCGGGCACGGGGGTTGGAAAGAGCTTCGGTTACTTGGTTCCAGCCATCTTGTTCGCAACCGAAGCCGAATCGAACCTCGTCTCGAACAGAGACCGCTCCGAGGATGACGAACGAAGCGATGCTGAAGAGGGCCCTCGCACGCGACGCATTGTGATCAGTACCCATACGATCAGTTTGCAGGAGCAGTTGATCCATAAAGACCTACCCCTGCTCAACGCGGTGATCCCTCGCGAGTTCACATCGGTCTTGGTCAAGGGGCGAGGGAACTACCTTTCCAAACGCCGATTGGATGTTGCCAAGTCTCGGATGACTAGCTTGCTTTCCAACGAGACCGATTATGAACAACTCGAAAAAATCGTGCGTTGGTCGGATGAGAGCCCCGATGGTTCCTTGAGCAGTCTATCCTTCCGACCTTCGAACCAAGTCTGGGACGAAGTGGCGAGCGATTCCGGAAACTGCATGGGAAGGAAGTGCTCTCACTTCGACTCCTGCTATTACTACTCCGCGAGACGACGGGTTCAGAACTCTCAGATCCTCGTCGTCAACCACGCCCTCTTCTTTAGCGATCTCGCCATCCGTGCCTTGGGTGGGGGTATCTTGCCAAACTATGACGCTGTGGTCTTCGATGAATGCCACACGATGGAAAATGTCGCCGGCGAACATCTGGGGCTGTCGATTTCCAACTCGCAAATCGATTATACGCTGCGCAAACTCTTTAACCCGAGAACCGACAAAGGCATCTTGGTAGCGCTGGGTTTGAGGCAATTGGCCAAAGACTCCTACGCATGCATGGAGTCGTTAGATGATTTTCTCGTAGGCGTCCTCGAGTGGCTCGAAGGGAGTGCTCCTGCCAACGGTCGCGTCCGAACACCTCTGCCGATCACCACCCGATTAGGAGAAAAACTGCAAAAGCTGGCCGAGCAACTGGAACGCTTTGGCAAGGATCTCAAGGACGCGAACTCGCGTCTGGACATGATCTCCGCAAGCAATCGACTCATGGCGCTCGCCAACGGCCTGGACCAATGGTTGCTCCAGAAACAAGACGACTCGGTTTACTGGCTCGAGAAACGGGAAACCCGAGGTGCCATGCGATCCTCCACCCGGCTGACGCTGCGGAGCAGCCCCCTCGATGTGGGAAGCCATCTTCGCGAACATCTGTTCCAAAAGATTCCCAGCGTCATCATGACCAGCGCGACCTTGTCCACTGGCAACGCGCCCCAACCCTCTCAAAATTCTCTACTCGCGATCTCCAACGTTTCCGTCTCCCCCGAGCCGTTGAAGTCGCCGGCGAAAAAGAACGATGGCGGATTCGGCTTTTTCCAACGCAGGATCGGAGCCGTGGGCGCTCCGACGTTGCAGGTCGGCAGCCCGTTCGACTACAAGCGATTGGCCGAATTGCATTTGCTCACCGATGTCCCCGATCCCTCCACAGGACGAGGCGAGTACGAATCGGCGATATTGCCAACACTCAAGCATTATCTTTCGATGAGCGATGGGCATGCATTTTTGCTCTTTACGTCGTACGACTCCCTTCGGAAATGCGCGGCGGCCCTCAAGCCGTGGATGGACCAGCACGGGTTGGCAACCTACTCCCAAGCCGACGGGATGCCTCGCAGTGAATTGCTCCGCGCATTCCAACAGCAACCCCGCGGTGTGCTCTTCGGCGCCGAGAGCTTTTGGCAAGGTGTCGACGTACCGGGCGATGCACTCCGGCTCGTTGTCATCACGAAACTACCTTTCAGCGTCCCCGACCATCCACTCCTCGAAGCCCGATTGGAAGCGATACGCAACGCCGGCGGCAATCCGTTTCGAGATTTCCAGCTCCCCGAAGCAGTGATCAAGTTCCGTCAAGGATTTGGTAGATTGATACGGACCGCGACGGACTCGGGCATCGTGCTGGTAACCGATCCACGAGCCACCAGCAAACCCTATGGAAAGACATTCCTCGACTCCGTGCCCGCATGCCCCCAACTCCAGGTATCGGCAAAACGATTCGTGGCTTCATGATGAAGTCCGCGTGTGAAAAGACACAACACAAAAACTTCACAACACAAACCTGCAAGGACGGACAAGGATACGACGCGAGACACACGCCACCGCTTGATATATACCATTCCGACAGGCACCTATTTCCATGACGTTGAACTTTCGTGATCGAGCCAAGATCAGTTCGCTCACCATGCCAATCGTCTTTAACGAGGCTCTACGTGTTTAGGTTCGGAACGCGACGCACTCCCGTCGCATTGCTCAATCTCCTCTCCCAACCGGCCCGTACGACAGCATGCGTCCTCGGGGTTGCGTTCGCATTGCTCCTCATCTTCATGCAGCTCGGGTTTCGCGGGGCTGTCGGAAACACGGCCAATATCGTCTATGGCAAACTCGATGCGGATCTGTTCGTTCGTTCACCCGACTATGTCCATCTCTACGAACCACGAATGTTCGAACGAAGCTGGCTGCGATTGATCGAGGGGCATCCGGCGGTCGAACGTATCGATCCGTTTTTTATCATGCTCCAACGGTGGCAAAACCCACCTCGCAACTCCGATTGCTCGCGCGCACCTCCCGATGGATCGTTTCGAACGGTCGGTATGATGGCGATGCAGATCGATCGGCCGGTCCTCGATGTTCCTGAAATCAGATCGCAGCTGGATAAGCTCAAGGATCCGAATGCGGTGTTGGTGGATCGCGCGACTCGTGCCGAATACGGCCCGAAAAACTGCCGCACGTTTTCCGACCAAGACATCGGAGCACCCTTCGAACTTGGTGGCCGAGCCACTCGCATCGCAGGGCACTTCAAACTCGGCACCGGTCTCGCCACCAACGGAGCCGTACTCCTGAGCGATGTGGGATATTCCATGCGCACCGGGATCGACACACGCCAACGTGCTTCCTTGGGATTGATCCATCTCAAACCGGGAACATCACCCGTCGCATTCAAGCAAGAGTTGGTGCGCTGGCTCAACGAACGGGATCCCCATGCACTCCTTGCGATCCAAATCCTTACTAAAGAGGAGCAACTCCAGTGGGAACGGACTCGATGGCTGACCGAAACTCCCATCGGTATGATTTTTACGATGGGTGTGATCCTCTCGTTCATCATCGGAGCCGCCATCGTCTACATGATTTTGGCAAACGACGTCACCGCAAGATTGCCGGAGTACGCGACGTTGAAAGCCATGGGATATTCCCCGGGATTCCTTGCGCGGATCGTGATCATGCAAGCTTGGTTATTGGCGGCTTTTAGTTACGTTCCAGCGGTCCTGGTCAGCCTGATTCTCTATAAGCTGACCGCTGATCTATCCAACATCCCGACTGCGATGACGTGGGGCCGCGTCTTCGGCGTTGCAGGTCTCGCGATTGCGATGTGCTCTGTTTCCGGCGTTTTGGCAGTGCTAAAACTTTGGAAAGCGGAACCGGCAAGTTTGTTTTAAGCTTTTTTCGGAATCGATACCGATCCACCCAATGCGCACACCTCTGGCTTGGCTCAACGTCACCTCAAACCTACCTCGATTGCTGCTGAGCGCCTCGGGGATCGGGTTTGCGGTCGTACTGATGTTCACGCAGATTGGTTTTCTCAATGGGCTGTTCGATAGCGCTGTCGAAATTCTTCGATTGCTCGATGCCGACTTGGTGATCTTGAGCCCCGCTCGATACACCGTTCCCAGCGAACAACGTTTCGACTTTGGGCTGATCGAACGGGCCAAATCCCTCGAAGGTGTGGAATCGGCCACTCCGCTTTACATCGATCGAGCCTTGGCCGAAGTCCGGGTCATCGGCCATGTCTCACGCTCCATCCGCGTGATTGGTGTACCGCGCGGCGAACCCGTCTTCAAAGATCCGGAAATGAATCGGCGATGCCAATCCATCACCGATCGCGCGATGGGTCTACTCGATCGTCGCAGCAAAGAGAAATATGGCTTTGAAAAAGAAGATGCGGTGAAACTCAACGAACAAGAGATCGAACTCTCCGGCAAACGGATCCAGCTCATCGACTGGGTCACCATCGGTACCGATTTTGTCTACGATGGAACTCTCGTCGTCAACAAAGAAGGAGTCGAGTACTTTTTCCCGATGCGCAATGGAGGCCGATCGCCACTGGCTGCGGTGGACTTGGGTTTGGTCCGTGTCGCTGATCGCAAGCAATTGGATACGGTTCGCACCGAACTGGCGGACCGCCTTGGGAGCAGCGTTCAAGTCCTCTCGCATCAATCGCTGATCTATCGCGAAATCGGTTTTTGGGCAACCAACACCCCGATCGGAGTGATCTTCACCATCGGTACCGTCATGGGGCTTCTGATCGGGGTGATTATCTGTTACCAGATCCTGTTCACCGACATCCAAGACCATTTGGCCGAGTTTGCAACCCTCAAAGCGATGGGTTACAACGGCTCCTACTTCTTTCGATTCGTAATGGCACAATCGTTTTACTTGAGTTTGATCGGATTCATTCCGGGTCTGGTCATCAGTTGGGGGTTGTACTTTGTCCTCTCGGAATGGACTGGTTTGGTCATGCGGTTAACCCCATCGCGCATCCTCCTGGTCGCGGGTCTCACATTCCTGATGTGCGCCCTAAGCGGGATCCTCGCGGTTCGAAAACTGTGGTCCGCGGACCCAGCCACGCTGTTCAAGTAGACACTCGGGGAGTTCCAGCCTCGACCTGATCCATCTCGGAGCCATGTGCGAAATACCGCGTGGATGTTGCAAATCGCAACATGCTTACACGTTCCCTCCTGAGGCTCTCACCGGCTCATGAAATCAACTGTCGCTAGTCCCTCGCGATGGATTATCGCGGCAATCACGCATTAAAAAACTCGGTTCTATTGGGGAAAACGCCGCGAACGATGGGTATTTGGTCCTAAAAATCTCGTTGGCACATGGTTTGCTTTCTAGGCAATTGTTCGCAGACACAAGGGCTTCCACGGGGAGCGTGTTTAGACTTTATTCTGCAACATCTACGTGAAAGAAAAATCTACGTGAAAGAAAAAGGAAAACCATGATGCCATACCTCCGTTGTTGGATGATCGCGGCCGCCCTGATGAGCATTCTTGTGGAGACTGATTGCATAGAGGCTCGCCGATCGCTCGCCCAAGATGCTGCACCTTCCCAAAATGTTACGCCTTCCCAAGCGCCTGCTTCCAACCAAGAGCAAGTACGGAACGTGACTATCGCTGAGGAACCAAAATACATCGACCCGATCGGATGGGTTCCAGAATCGCTTCGAGCCAAGGTCACGCATACGTTTCAAGAAGTTCCCTTGAACGAGGTCGCGAACTGGATCCAATCGCAAACGGGTTTGAGCGTCGTCCTCGACGAGCGCGCACTCGAAGAAGAGAACTTGTCTTCTAGCGAATTGGTCACCGAATCGTTGGTGGATGTTCCAATTTACCAGTTCCTTGATCGGCTTGAACGGCTGGGTGTGGATTGGAACCTCGAAGGAAACATGGTCACCCTCCTGCCTCCTAATGCGAGCCTTCAAAATGTTCAATACAACATCGGCGATTTGCTCGACCTGGACTACAAACCAAACGACTTGCTTTCCGCGTTGACATCGACGATCGCACCAGACTCCTGGGTAGATGCTGGCGGTGTTTCGACCGTTGTTCTACTTGGAGATGTGTTGTTCGTCCGCCAAGTCCCCAGGACCCACCGAAAAATTGCTGCGTTCCTTGAGGCGCTTCGCCACCCTTCGCGCCGAACCTGGGTGGATGAATCCAAAGAACATGAAACCATCGCTTCGATTCTCGGTACGAAAGCATCGGTTCAGTTCCAAGGAACCCCTCTCGCCCAAGCCATTCAGTCGCTAGCAGCTCAGCACAAGTTGAATATCCGTTTGGATCGTGTGGCTCTTCGAAAAGAGAGGATCTCCGAGCGGCTCCCGATCTCGACCGAGATTCGCGAGCAACCCCTCCGAACGATCCTGCAATTCATCACTTCACAACATGGATTGGGATGGTTCTATCGCGATGGCGTCGTTTGGATTGCTCCGGAGAACGAGGCACGCGTGGAATTGAAACTGGCCGTTTTTGACGTGCGCGATTTGTGCAGTAACCGCGCGGATTGCTCGAGATTGCTGAGAGCCATCGAGCAACAAGCGGATCCGGCGGGATGGTCGAATGCGGGCGGAACCGGCGTGATGGCATTTCCCCTGTCGGGAATCATGGTCATCTCGCAAAGGGAACCGATCCTCGATGAGGTTTTGACCCTCTTAGAAAACTATCGGTCCGCGCTGAAAAACTCGAAACGCCGTATGTCACCCGAGAGCGATCCGGAAGGGTATGAAACCAAGTACTACCGCTTACCGACCCCGGTTGCACAGGATCTCCAAGTCCTACTCCCAAAACTGATCGCGAAGGAAAGCTGGATCGATCACGATCCAGCGATCGAGGGAGCTGTGGGTACGATCCAGATTTGCCGGTCCCGTAGCGATGTGCGAGGTGGAAACACGGACAAGAACACTCCGTCGACCTTGGAACCTTATTCCGTACTCATCATTCATCAGAAGCGCAAAATCCATCCACAAATTTCGGACATCATCACAAAGATTGAAGCAGGAGACGCACCCGGATTTGGCGTATTGAGTGGTAGCG
>CAIYZV010000441.1 GCA_903930765.1 uncultured Pirellula sp. | reverse complement strand
AGTAAATCGAGCATCGTTGCCTCGTGACGGGATGGAGACCGATGAGTTCACCCCGTACGACAAGCCTTCTTTCTGACGGATTCGATCACCCAGACGCGAGGATAGAGTACCACCCCCGAGAATGAAGTTACCGATTTCCAACGCGATATCTTCGTCGGCGTCTTCGTTAAGCGGGAATGACAACCCGGCCAAGAAGACGGCATTCGCTTTGTCTGGGGTAACGATATTCTCTTTCGCTCCCGATTGCCCCTTTTTCACCGCGCGATCGATCCGTTCATAACGGGTCGACGACTTCCAATCCTTGAGTGCTTCTCCTACTTCCTTGAGGGCCTCCTCGGGATCGAAATCACCAACGATGGCAACTTCACCCACCGCCGAGGAGACTTGATCCTTGTAGACCGACACAATTCGGTCGAGAGTCAAATTCTTGAGTTCGTCGATATTCTCGTCGACCGTCTTGGAGTAGCGGACGTCTCCCTTTGCATAATCGGAGAGAGCTCGCGACAATTGGCTGCCGGCTAGCATGGCAGGATCGGTTTGCATCTGCGACATCATCGCGATCGATTGGGCTCGCATCTGCTCGAACTCTTCCTCGGAGAACGCAGGATCCCGAAGCACTTCCGCGAGCATCTTGATCCCATCGCCGAGCGATTCCTTTTTCGCTTCGATACTAAAGGACAATTGGCCCGCGGCGCCACCACCGCCGCCGCGACCACCGCGACCACCGCCGCGTCTTCCGCCACCGCCGCCGCCGGCGCTCAAACGGACGCCCAGTTCATCGAGCTTCTGCCGCAACGCTTGGCGATCGTATTTCTTAGTCCCCGACATGAGCATCGATGGCAACATTCCCGCAGCACTTGATAGATTCAGCAACGAGTCTTCGTTCCCGTACCGCAACGTCAAGGTCATGTTGACCGTATCGCCCCGATTCTTCTTGGGAAGCATCGCGACCTTGACACCATTCACTTCGGTAACCGTCGTTCGAGCATCGATATTTTCCGGCGTGGGATCGAACTCCTCACCAGCTGCAATCGCCGTACCACCCTTGTAGTCTTTAACGACATCCGCAATCGACTCCACGGCAGGGACCGACAATCGCTGAGGTTCATCCACCGGAACAAAACGTCCAATCGTTCGGTTGTGGACTTTGAAATATGTATTTGCGACCCGGTTCACATCCTCTGGGGTCACCGCTTCAATCCGGTCTCGCTGGACAAACCACAGTCGCCAGTCTCCCAGTGCGGACGCGGAACTCAGCGCTTGCGACATCGACGCCGCGTTCGAAATGCTGTTTTCGTACCCTCGTTTCGAACGGATCTTGGCACGCTCCAATTCCTCAGCGGTGAAGGGTGTTTTGCTCATGTTTTCAACCACATCCAGCAAAACCTTTTCGGTCTCGTCAAGCTTCCCTTCCGCTGGCTGGGCTTGGAACATAAACAGGCCAGGATCATGGGCGCTGTCGGCAAATCCGCTGGCACTGGTAGCGATCGAAGTTTCGACCAATGCCTTATCCAATCGCCCGACCTTGTCTTCACTCAAAATGCTGGCCAACATGGTCAGCGGAGCCCAATCGGGATGCGATGCCGATGGCATATGATACGCAGCCATCACCGAACCGATCTTGCCAACTCGGCGCAGGATCACCGTTCGTTCACCATCTTGAGCTGGCTCTTCGGTATACGTGGCATTGAGTTTTCGCTCTGGTTTGGGAATGGAACCAAGGTACTTCGTCGCCAACGCGATCGCCTTAGCCTCCTCGAACTTGCCAGTCACGATCAGCACCACATTGTCCGGCTGATAAAATCGCCGATAGAAATCCTGAAGGTTGTCGATGGGCACGCGTTCGATGTCCGATCGGTTGCCGATGGTCGACTTGCCATAATTGTGCCACTCGTACGCGACCGCTTGGACACGCTGCGCCAAAACGCGCTGTGGGCTATTCTCCCCGTTCTCGAATTCGTTCCGCACGACCGTGAACTCACTCATCAAATCTTCGCGTTTGATAAAGCTATTCACCAACCGATCCGACTCGAGATGGATCCCGAACTCGAGATTTTCGTCGGAAGCCGGGAGCGTTTCAAAGTAGTTGGTGCGGTCCACGTTGGTCGTACCATTGAAATTGGCACCGTGGTCGCGCAATGCCTTGGGCACCTCTGGGAAGGTGGGGGTTCCCTTAAACACCAAATGCTCGAGCAAGTGGGCCATGCCCGCTTCGCCGTATCCTTCATGCCGCGATCCGACCAGAACCGTCATATTGACGCTGATCGTCGGCCGCGATGGATCTGGAAACAGCAACAACCTTGCTCCGTTATCAAAACGGTATTCCGTGATCCCTTCGACCGTGGTGACTTTTTCCGGCGAACCCGAAAAGACCATCCCCCCAGAAACAGCGGACCAAACAGAACAGACCACGAGCGCCGTGGTACGGAATCTTCGACGCATGAACCCACCCCTCTTTGCAAGAAAAAATGTATTGCGGATCGACGCCCGATTATAAAAGAGCTTAACCTTCGCCATAGACGGCAAATCCAACAATTCTAAGGAATTAGCGCCGATCCATAGGCGCAATGAAACGCTCATTACAAGCACCGTTAGTTTGGCGACCCTCCAAACTTTGCGGCCAAAATCAAAGCCCAAAGCCGCACGAGCAATTCAGCCTTTTGGGGTTCAACCCCTGGATTCAGCCCTTAGGTGGAACCGCAATCCAAGCTTGCAAGGACTGCAGCTCGCGAAATCCATACCCGCGGTACAAATGTATCGCCGGTGCATTCCGAGAGTCCACCGCGAGCACCACGCGATGCTTATTCTCGGCCACCATCCAACGGCCGATGAAATCCATAATCTCCGGACTGTAGCGATGCCCGCGGGCCTCCGGGACCAATCCGAGGTATGTCAATTCGCAAGTTGACTCCGAAAGAGATGTCAGCAACAAACAACCGACCGGCTTGCCGTCCAACCAAGCACTCCACCACGGACGGTGCAAATCTACTTGGCCGTGCCCATACCCGCCCGCCGCGTACCCCTTGAGTGTGTTGGCGATCGAACGGATACCGTTGAGCTCCGGTACATCGAGCGTATCGCAATATGTCCGCTCCACGAGTTCACACCAATCGGCCCACGGCATGGCATCAAAAGGTTCAAAGCGGAGCGGAAGCACCTCCGATGCGGGCGGAAAGTCACGGCACCAAAGCTGAGCTTCCTCGCACTCCATCTGATTAAGAATGGCAATACACTGCAACCCACCTAGCTCGTACGCCATCGAAAGATCGGTATCCACCCAGCCATCTCGATCGACCGGCAAGATCGCTTGGACGAGTTCCACTCCCTTAGCAAACGCTTGATGGCTCAACTGGGCGACGACTTCTCCCATCGCATCCCATGCATCCTCGGCCAACGCCTCTGACTCCGATTCCGGGCGAGATGGGCCATTAGGCTGATACCGCACACCTCCCAAAACACCGATGGCACCTTCGCAGGCAATTGCGTATCCGGCACACTCTCCGTCGTTGCGTTTGCAGTGAGCGACCAGGACCGGAGCATCAAACGGCGAGAACTTCGCCATTCTCGCCACGGTCTCCATCGCCCCCAAAACCGTATCTCTCGGTTGCCCTTGATGGCACCAGATGAGCCATTGTCGGGTTTCTGGAGATATGGGTTGCATTTGAGGGATCACCGAGGCGGGCAATCGCCCAGGAGAGGCAATCGCCGAAGTGGAGTCATCGAAGACGGACTCGGGCCAAAACGACTCTGGACGATTTCATCTCCTGGGGTAGGCTCTTACAGTACAGGAAAACCGCCCACGATGGCAAGTTTGAGATACCTTATGAACATCGTCAATATCGCTGCCTACCAATTCCATCCATTGGACCAACTTCAATCGTATCGCGAGTCGTTTCGGCAGCTTTGCCGTCGCTCGGAGTTGAAAGGAACCATTCTTCTCAGCGGGGAGGGGATCAACATGTTCGTCGCCGGCTCTCGACTAGGTGTCGATGCGGTCCTCGAAATGGTACGAGCAATCCCGGGTTTTGAGTCGATTCCGGTCAAGGAAAGCGTTACCGATTACCAACCTTTCAACCGAATGTTGGTCAAAATCAAAAAGGACATCGTTCCTGTCGGTTGCCCCGAAGTTTCCCCGGAACCAGATGCTTCTCCAAAGATTCCGCCTGCACTGCTTAAGGAATGGCTCGATCAGAATCGAACCATTGCACTCCTAGACACCCGGAACGATTACGAAGTGTCACTGGGCACGTTCCACAATGCGATCGATCTGAAACTCAAAAACTTTCGTGAGTTTCCGGCAGCCGCTGCGGCCCTTCCGGATGAAATTAAAAAACAGCCGGTTGTCATGTTCTGCACGGGCGGAATCCGCTGCGAGAAAATCGGCCCCTACATGAAGGGTCTTGGCTTTGAAGAAATCTACCAGCTCGATGGTGGAATTTTGAAGTACTTCGAGGATTGCCAGCAAGTCCACTACGACGGCGAATGCTTCGTGTTTGACCAGCGCGTCGCGGTCGATCCGTCTCTCGCTCCTACCGATATCTACGAATGCTTTGCGTGCAAGCACGCACTGACCCCGGAAGACTGCAACTCGCCAAAGTATCGCGAGGGGATCAGCTGCCCTTACTGCTATCGAGATCCCGACACCGATTCCTCGCAGCGTCGCCGGGAACGCGAAGCTCGCATCCAATCGATCGCTGCCCAGCAGCACGGATGTCAGCCCTACGAAAACCGCCGATGGATCTCAATCCCAGGCCGATGCGCTGGACTGCCCCTCATCGATGCCTTGGAATCGATCTACCCCGGATGGAATCGCGAACGATGGACGCGTGCGATCGAGCTCGGTGAAATCACCGCTCCCGCCGCCACAAAAAACGAATGGAAAACCACTGCGGTAACTCCCGAACGGATCGTTCGCGAGGGGGAACGGTTCCTGCAAACGATCCCCAATTATACGGAACCTGCTATCGATCCAAGGATCGAACTGGTCCATGAAGACGAAGCGATCGTGGTTGTCAATAAAGGCGCACCGCTACCGCTGCACCCGTCAGGTCGCTACCAAAAGAACACTTTGGAATCGATCCTGCACGAAGCGTACTTTCCTGAAAAACTCCGGCCTGCTCATCGCATCGATGCCATGACCACCGGGCTGGTGGTTTTCACCCGCCGCTACGCGTTCGCATCGAAACTTCAACCTCAATTCGCCGCTGGCACCGTCGAAAAATCTTACCTAGCCTGGGTCGAGGGGACTCCGGCGTGGGATGAAACCGAGTGCGATGCACCGATCTCCAGCGAACCACTTCCCAACAGTGGCCGGGAAATAGCTCCTTCCCTGGACACACCCAACGCACAGTCCGCATTGACGTTATTCCGAGTCCTCGAACGGAGAGGCAACCGAACACTCGTCGAAGCCCAACCTAAGACAGGCCGCACCCACCAGATCCGATTGCATTTAGCACATCTAGGATTTCCGATCGTCGGCGACCCGTTGTACCTCGCAGGAGGCCAATCGCGACTCTCGACTGAAATGCGACCGCCTCGCGCGGACCAAGCGAGTTCATCCCCGATGCTGCTGCACGCGTCGCGATTGGCATTCGTGCACCCACTTACGGGCCGATCCATGGCACTAGAGGCAAGTCCGTGGGGAGATGCTTCCTAAAGAATCGTGTCATCGTCCCGTACAGATGTCGACTCGTATTCTTTCCCTCGTTGATCGAATGGCTGCGGTTAGGATACGCCATCATCGAAAACGCTTTGTTCGACTCGACCAATCGATCCACGAGCTTTTCGAGACCTTGATAATGGCAGTTATCATCGCCGGTCCCATGCACGATCAATAAATCCCCAGCCAAACCATCGACGTGCGAGATCGGTGATCCCCTTTCATAATCCGCTGCGTTCGCATCCGGTAGCCCCATGTAGCGTTCTTGATAGATGGTGTCATACAGACGCATGTCGGGCACTGGCGCAATCGATATCCCCGCTCGATAAATCTCGGGGGACCGAAACATCAAATTCAAAGTCATCGAACCGCCACCGCTCCAGCCCCACACCCCGACCCGATTTGGATCCAAGTACGAGTTCTCCGCGAGAATCTTCTTCGCCGCTGCCGCTTGATCGGCCGATGCCAACGTTCCAATATTGCGATAAACGCGTTTGCGCCATTCGCGTCCACGCGGAGCCGGTGTGCCTCGATTATCCACACTCACGACGACATATCCCATCTGCGCCAGCATCGTGTGCCACAGGTAATTATTGCCTCCCCAGCGATCGACCACGGTTTGGCCCGCCGGCTCACCATAGACATGAAAGACCAGGGGATAGCTCTTCGTTGCATCAAAACCGGAAGGCTTCATCATCCAACCATCGAGCGCTACCCCATCGCCAAGATCAACACGAAAGAATTGAGCAGGCTGACGCTCCAATTTATCGACCGCATGGCGAACTTTGTCATTATTGGTAAATATCTGAATGTTTCGATGATCAGCAAGACGAATCAATTCCACGCGGGGTGGTTGGCCGAAGGAGGAGTACGTATGCACCGCCATCGCGTGATCGGGTGAGATGTTGTAATCATGCCACCCCGGTTGGTCTGCTGGTGTCAGCCGCTGAAGGGATCCTCGCCCAGTCCCACCGTCTGGTTCTTTGGATTGGCTGCGCAGCGGCATGCTGTAGAGATAACGCTGCGTGGGATTGTCGGGTGAAGCGATGAAGTAAACGACGCCGTTCGCATCATCGATCGACGCGATGCGAGTGACATCAAAATCGCCGTTTGTCACACGCTGCAACTCGGCCCCATCTGTCGCCGGCAACCCGTTCTCCGAGCCAACCGTTTTGTCCAATAGGTAGAGAGAACGCCAACCATCCCGCTCGCTGATCCATGGAAAAAATCGACCCTCTTGAATCCAATCAAATCGCTCATCCGGCATGTCGACCCACGCCTCATCGCGTTCGGTGAGCAGTGTCCGAACACTTCCTGTGTCCGCATTCGCGATCATGACATCCAACGCATTTTGCAGCCGATTGATCCGCTGGATACATAGTTCATTGCCGCTCTCCATCCATTCCATCCGTGGAATATAGAAATCGTTGCGCATATCCCCAGGAACATCGATCCATCGCGTCGATGCCCCCGATTTCGCATCGACCACACCCACGCGGCACGAGGCGTTCGGCTCACCTGTTTTGGGATAGGTAAACGTTTTGAGAATGGGATACTTCGCCGAGGTATTGTCCACCATCGTGAACGCGGGTACGCCTTGTGTGTCCAGTTGCCAATAGGCGATGCGTCTTCCGTCAGGACTCCAACGCCAACCATCCCTGCAATCGAACTCTTCTTCGTACACCCAATCAAACGTACCGTTGATGATGCTTTCGGTTCCATCGGAGGTCAGAGCTTCGGGTTTACCACTTCCGATAGTTTCGACATAGATATTGTTCGCGATCACGTACCCGACACGTGCCCCATCCGATGATAGTTTGGCAAACATCAAGCTCGATTCGGCCGCGTCGCCTCCGAGCTTGGTAAGTTCCTTCGACGCTCGCTCGTAGACCCAGTAGTCGCCGCGCGTGTTTTGTCGCCATACTTTGACCGAGTTCGTGTACAGCAGGATCACTTTTTGATCTTTGGAAAACTCGTAGCCATGGATCGGGAGCGGTTCTTGACTTCCGGGTGGAATGATCGACTGTGCCGCGAGGACAATCTCTCGGGCACCGCTTCGATCGTACCGAGCGATGTCGCTAGCCCCCTTGTGAATCTCCGAGGGGACCAGCGCGGTATAGCCTCCATCGGCCAGCCACTTGATCGATGGCGTTGGCTCTAAACGAAACTCGTCAGAGAAGATCCGATCGACGTTAAGGACTGCTGGATCCTGGGCAAAGAGACTTGATGGACTAGCCCCCCAGAGGAGCAACAAAAAACAAAGCGTTCGCATAGAAGTAGCTTTTCGTAGAAATCAAAACAACGGTATCGATCTAATCATGGTACGCTACGCAGCCTCACCAGGGCGCGTAGCACTTTAGAAGCCAGGTCAACCGGGAGCCCTAAAAAGCACAGAGGACCGCGAATCGCGATCCTCTTTGCTTTGCTCAATACAACCCTTTAGGTCGACTCTGTTACTCGCGGCCTGCGGTCACACCGGGCCAATCGTCGGTGCGGAATGGGGTCAATGGCAACCCGGATGCAGCACCATACATGTTGCACACTGGGTTGTTTGCCCAAGCATATCGGACCGCAACAGGCTTTGCCACATTGGGACTCGATACGCGAACCTTGCCTCCATCGACAATCTTGGCTTGCGCGTTGTAAAACTTTTTGTCTTCACCGGCGATCGCGAACCCGACCGGTTCATTCACATCGAACGGACGCCATCCACCCGCCAAATGATTGAACGACAGGACAATCCCGTCCCCATCCGCTTCCATGGTGCTGTAGCGAGGGCTTTGGTATTCGATCGGAATGTTGTACTGCTTGGCCAACGCCCAACGCGCCAAACGCCGTCCAACGTCCACCTTGTTCTTGGGATGGATGTCTTTCCCTTCGCCAATGTCGATGATGACCGCTTGCCCGCTGTTGGGCAACTTATCCATGGCCATGGTTTGAGCTTCACGCAGTTCCGCCCAATCGCTTTCCGCGGGCTCTTTAACTTCTCCCATAAAGTCCGCTAACTGAACCCAGTAGAACGGGAAGTCGCCTTGCCCCCATTCATTGCGCCAGTTTTGGATCATGAGCGGGAACAGTTCGCGATACTGATAAGCACGACCGGCATTGGATTCCCCTTGGTACCAAATCGCTCCACGAATCCCATAACCGATATGGGATTTGAGAACTCCATTGTAGATATTGGCAGGACGCGAGTTTCCTCGCATACCGCCGGTCATGTCCTTTAGGGTCTTCTCCTCAGCTTCGGTCCGACCTTGCTTCTTGGTCAACTCCTCAAACTGCGATTCACGGCCAGCCCATCCTTCCAGGAGCTTGTTGAACTTGCCATCGCTCTTGAGAGCGTCTCGGTTGATCCAGGCTTCGCAAGCCGATCCGCCCCAGGCGTTGTTGATCATACCGATCGGAACACCTGTGGTCTCATGGATTTGTCGCGCAAAGAAATAACCGACGGCCGAGAAGCCGCCAACCGTCTCCGGTGAACAGACTTGCCATTTGCGATCATCGTGAGACCAAATCGGGTCCTGCGTTCCGACTTGGGGGAAGTTGATCATCCGGATGTTGGGATACCGAGCTGCGAGCTTCTCCAGATCCGGGTCGTTCGATTGATTGACGGACCATTGCATGTTCGACTGGCCGGAGCAAATCCAAACTTCACCGACGAGAATATTAGTGATGGTTTTGGTCGAACTTCCTGCCACCGTCAGCGTGTACTCACCACCTACCTGCATGGCTGGCAATTTCGCTTGCCAGTTTCCTGACGCGTCCGCCGTCGCAGTGAGCTTCTTGTCTCCGATCGTCAACGTGATCGCTTGGCCAGGGTTGTCTTTACCCCAAACCTTGTTCTCTTGGCCTTGTTGCAAGACCATACCGTCACTGAAAATGTTAGGGAGTTTGACATCAGCATGGACGTCGGTTGCCACCAACGCGGTGACTCCTAAAACTGCGGATCCGATCCAACGGGAGAGCTGAAACTTCTTCATAAGATGACCTTTCTTGAAACCAGGTCTAGAGGGAGGGAGTGGAGAGGAATCGCTTGGTGCAAACCATCAACCGATGCGTAGCCAATGCGCCACCTGTCGCCACAAACAATGATGCAAAAATAGGGTACTAGTCCAAATCGCTAGTGCAAGAACCTGTTGGCTTAAAAATAGGTCACCGCAGCCCTGCTCCGACCGCTGATTTTGGCGGACCAGCAACCACCCCACGGTGATGATCATCGACGCGCAGCCTACCGTTAAACACGCTTGCCAGCCAAGCAGGGTTCCGCACAAAACACTGAGCAATATGTAATGGATCCACCACCCACATTGCGATTTATCCATCAATTCGACATGCAACGCATCTGATGCTTCGGTCGCTACGTTCTGAGACAGGCCGATCGGCAATTCAAAGGTTTTTGAAAAAAACCGTGAAAGTAGGCTCGCCCCGACCATTCCAAACCCAATCCCCACCGCCGCGCCTACCAAACTCGTAAGCCACTGCTGCAAGGTGTCTTGGCGAAAGCGTGCTGCGGGAGCCGAGAATGGCTCAGTCCAACGGACAGGACACAGGACGATATTCAGGCTGACCGAGGCCATGTAGATTGCACCGATGACTAGCGGCGGGAAGATCGGAAATCGAAGTCGATCCATCTGGGAACCGATCAACATCACCGCAACAGCAAAGAGGCTGCAATGGGCGATCGCAGCGCCGATCAAATCCCATTTTGGATAAAAGACCGTCGATACGATTCCAGCCCCATGGCTCCAATCGCGGAACGGGATATTCATTCCATTCCCGATCAATTCGATCCCACCGATCGCCATGAAGATGAATCCGACGATGATCTCCATGATCAAGTAACGGGGCGAAATCGGCAGATGACAAGTCCTGCACCGGCCACGCAGAAAGACCCAGCCGAACACTGGAGAGTTGTCGATCATGTTCAAAGGCGTATCGCAGAATGGGCAATGCGAGCCTCGTGTGACAATGGTCTTTTTCTGAGGGGTCCTACAAGCGACAACGTTGATGAACGAACCGATACTCGCACCCAGATAGAAAAACCAGAACACGAACCAATACTCACACGTCCTCTGCATGCATTTGATCGAGAACGAGATCTCAGGATCGTTGCGAGAAAACTTCCAACGTGACGTTGCGATTTTATGGCGGATCTCGAGTGGTGGCAGCAAGAACGCGTACACCAACCAGCCACCGATCAACGCGCCGATCAACGCCATGATCGGCCAATGCCGGCGCCACGAAAAACCGCGCCGACGGCGCCGACGTTTCGTTTGAGTAGCGGCAGCTTCTGCGATCTCGCCCAGCGCGTGAAGCTCAGGGGCCACGTCCCGCTCCAAAAACCATTCGGCTCCGATCGGCACCGACTCGTTCATGGAAGGATGCGTTGCCTCCTGCGATGGTAACGTCGGGGCTGTGTGATCTGTTCCTTCGTGATCGTGGCTCAAAACGCCCCTCGTCTACCTTGCAGTTGCTGCAACAGATCCTTCAATGGATCCCGCGGAGCAACCTGGGAAGAGGAGCTAGGAAAATCGCGAGGCGAAAGCTTGCGACAAGCACCTGGGTTCTTGGAATCGTCGGCTGCTCGGTAAGCATCGATCACGCTGCGGTCTTCGAGCGCGGCGCCGGCGGGCAGCAGAAAGAACCCAACACTGCGAGGTTGGTAGTTCACATCCTCGATCACATTGGGACTTTTGCCCGTCCTGTCGATCGCGATCGACTGCAAAAACTCTTCGTACACGCTCATGTCGTAAAGCACCGCCGGGGGTACTGGGATTTGGTATTGATCCCGATTCCAGTTGCCAAAGGCATCCATGATCTCCACCGTCTGGATCACGGTGGCTCCCGCATCCCTTTCGAGGGT
>CAIYZV010000440.1 GCA_903930765.1 uncultured Pirellula sp. | reverse complement strand
GCAACGACCAACGGCACGAACCGCCGATTGCACGGTTTGTATCGAGGTATTGCTCAAGCTCCAGTGGTTGGATTGCCGAGCTAATCACTGGGTGTATCGGCTGTAGCAGTCGTAACGATTGTTCGATGCTAGCGTTCGACGAATCACGAGGACATGATGCGGAAAAAAATTCAATTCCAATCCAGACGACTACAAATTGCCAGTGGCGTTTTGCTTGCTCTCACTTCGGTTGGATGCGTGAGCAAGCCTGGATTTCGTCCGTCCATTTGGCCAATGGAAAAGGTCGATGGCAGCCCTTCAACGTCGATGTCGGACTCGCTTTCTAGCACGTCAAAAACCGTGAAAAGTCAGTTCGCCACCGTTGGGTCCGCGATGAGCTCGGCGTACAGCAAAACCAAATCGGCGATTACCTCCCCTTTTACCAACGCTTCGAACCCGACCGAACTCAAGGATTCCGCCACCGGATTGTCCAAACCTGTCTCCATTGCACCCGAAGTGCTGGTCGCCCAAGGCAGCTACTTTGAATCGCAAGGCAACTACGCGAAAGCTCTCGACAGCTACAGTCGGGCATTGGAAGCAGAGGCGAATAACCCTGTGGCGCTGATGAGCATGGCACGCCTTTATGAAAACCAAAAAGACACGGCCAAGTCGATCGAGTTCTACAAAAAGACCGCAAGCGTGGCACCAAACCATGCAGACGCATATGCCGAGCTAGGTGCCGTTTATGCGCGTTCGGGAGACCTCAAGGCGGCCAAGGACGAACTGCAAAAGGCTGTCAATCTGCAACCAAAGAACAGAACCTACCGCTCGAGCTTGGCAGGCATCCTCCTTGATTCCGGCAACCCCCAAGGAGCCCTCGATGAGTTAAAGCAAACCGAGTCTTCTGCGATGGCGCAATACCAGATGGCTTACCTCCACTTCAATCGCAAGAACATTCCTGCAACGCAGCAGCATTTGAATGCTGCCTTACAAATCGATCCAAATCTGAAGCCGGCACGCGATCTTTTGGCAAGCATGGGTGGCGCACAAAACATCAGTCAAATGGTGCAACAAGGCCAACAATTCGGCCAGCAAGCCAAGGGAGTCTACCAACAGGCAGGGAATATCGCGAATAGCGTACAAAACGCTTTGGTAACGCCACCCGCAAGTGTCGCCGGGGTTGGTCCTGCCGCACAAGCCGTCCCGTATGTGGCCCAAAATCCCAACGGCTACCTACCGGCACCCTCTGTACCCACAGCATCACCAAGTGCCGTCGTCCCACCACTCCCGAACAACCCGCAATTGCTGCAACGGTAATCGGGAAATCTGAGCCACGCGTGTGTGTTAGCAAGTAGCCACTCGACTGGGCCTCTGAAAGCCGCTTGCGCTAGGGACGAAGATTCCCATAAAGCGTCGGATCCTCGGCCACTTCCGATTCCAAGGGATGAAATGCTGGCTTGGTAGGAACGGGATGAAATTTCGGCCACGGTGGTCCGTGAGCCTCTTCCCGCTTTCGTTGCCGCCACGCCTTGTGAATTTCCCATTTCTCGCGTAGCGAATCGATGCACTTGCCGGAGAAAAGGCCAGCCCCCTCCGCGGTGTAGTGGACATTCTCGTGGAGCCAATGGTTGAGGAATGGGACCCCAACAGGTTCAACCACGACCCCTTCGGCACCCGGGTAGCCAACGTCGCAATGAGCGTCACACGCATCGCAACCGTCCTTGTGGCATGTCGAACAGCCAACAACTCCCGGAGTCGAGTCCACGGAGAACTCAATCAAATTCGGTGGATCCGTTGTGTGAATGACAGACACACATCCAACGGCGGGAAACACCATGGCAGAAAGTAGAAACGCTCGAAGCGTTCTCTGTCTTGCCATTGGGTTTCTCCGAATCATTACTGGTTTCCTAACGAAATCCTGAGACGAACTTGCAAGGACAAAAAACCCTGACCGAGATTTGCGGTCATTGCACAGCGCGCAGCTATACCCACGGATTTTAAGCCCCCAAATGGTCCTTCACACAAAGTATCGGCAAAACCGATTAGGAGAATTAGGTGGAGTTTGCGGATTCCCTAGCGCGTTGGGGACATGGATTTTTATTGCATGCAAAAAACGCTTCTCTCGGGAGGGTTCTTGCAAAATCGCTCTACAGAAAACCAAAGCTCCGAGCGCACACAACGCACGACACCGGGGATGTAAAATTCCACCTTGGAACCAAATTACGGGGAAAGAAACATTAAATTCTTCCGCCACCCCCCTCGGTACCCCCCCGAGTATCCTTTTCCCGGAAGGTGATTCTTCATGCCATTGGGATGACTGCAATAGTCAAAAAGGAGCGATTGTCACTTAGATGCTTTTGCCGAGCCGCAAAAGGACTTCCGCAACTTACCGGTAACTTCCAGCCATGCCCTTTACTCGGTTTTGATTTCCGTTGTACTCAAATAGGGACGCTGGATATACTGGACGTGTGCATGGTTTGCTCCGTGCTTACTTCTCATCTGCCCACCTCCCTATCCTCCTTCCGATTCGCGTCGAAGCCACCTTTCGGTCTATCCTCGAAACGTCGGCGGTTCCATTGGACCCTCTTGCACGTTTTTGTAGGACCGCATGTTGGTTGGTGCTTTGCTGATCCATTCAGCGGTATCGAGTCGCGCATCGTGTCACTGCCATGACCGGTAACGAGAACGATCGCCCGCGATCGAAAACCAAACCCGATGAAATCCTCTCCCTCGCTGAGGAGATGCTGCGCGAGCGCACTGCAGCGCCAGTCCTCGCGCCAGGAGAGAGTCGTCCAGTCCTCGACTTTGCAACGTTGCAACGAATGTCGCCAAGTGAATTAGGGGAGATTGCCACCGTTGAGAGGATCCCATCGTGGGATTCCCTAGAACGTCAGGAACTCGTCTTCCAAATTCTGAAATCCCGCATGCAGTCCTCCGGGATGATGCTGGGAGAAGGTACCCTCGAAGTACTGGCTGATGGTTTTGGATTCCTACGTTCGACCAGTCACCATTACGTCGCCTGTCCCGACGACATCTATGTCTCGCCTTCGCAGATACGCCGCTTTGGACTTACGACGGGCATGACGATATCTGGACAGATTCGACCTCCGAAAGAAAACGAACGCTACTTTGCGCTGCTTCGTATCGAGGCGATCAACCATCGAAACCCGAATGAGGTGAGAAGTCGCAAGCCCTTCGATTCTTTGACACCACTGCATCCTAAAGAACGGATTATCCTCGAAACGGAACCGAGCGAGATATGTAATCGCGTGGTGGATTTGATAGCACCCATCGGCTTCGGCCAACGGGGTCTGATCGTTTCCCCACCTCGCGCTGGCAAGACAGTACTGATGCAAAAGATGGCCAAGGCGGTCCTCAAGAATTACCCGAACTCGTACGTGTTTATCTTGCTCGTCGACGAACGACCAGAAGAAGTCACCGACATGCAACGCGAGGTCCGTGGACCCAAATGCGAAGTCGTCAGCAGCACGTTCGATGAGCCTGGCGCTCGGCACATCCAAGTCAGCCAAATGGTCCTCGAAAAATCCAAGCGACTCGTGGAGGACGGAATCGACGTTGTGATTTTCCTCGATTCGATCACACGTTTGGCACGAGCATGGAACGGTGAATGCACTCAATCCGGAAAAACGTTGACCGGAGGCCTCGACGCCAACGCCATGCAAAAGCCAAAAGCATTTTTCGGTGCAGCCCGGAAACTCGAAGAGGGTGGATCACTAACCATCCTCGCAACCGCATTGGTTGGAACCGGAAGCCGGATGGACGATGTGATCTTCGAAGAGTTCAAGGGAACCGGAAATCTGGAGATCGTTCTCGATCGCGGATTGGTCGATCGACGCATTTGGCCTGCGATTGATATTTTTCAGTCGGGCACACGCCGAGAAGAAGCGTTACTCGACCCTATGGAGTACCAGAAAATTACCCTCCTTCGAAAAGGACTGGCGGGACTAAACTCTCCGGAAGCGATGGAACACCTGCTCAACGGATTGCAAAAGTCACGCAATAACGCGGAGTTTCTGTTAGGTCTCAGAAGCTTGTAAGCAACGCACACCCATTTCACGTGCGATGGCATTAGATTTCATCAAGCTTTCTCGGATCGGGGAGTCGACATCCTATGGATGTTGACCGAGAATAGCAGACCCCGCCGGGACGATTACTCCGCAAACAGTCGCAACCTTGCGGAAGCGGTTCCCCATTCCTTCCTCCTTTCGACCCGTTCATTCATGCCTCTGGAAATCTCCGCCTCATCCAAACACGCCGAATTGCCTCCGAACCAATCGATCGGTGTGATTGTCTCCACCTACAATTCCCACATCACGGAAAAGTTGTGCGAAGGAGCGATTGCCACACTGACCGCCGGAGGAATCTCCGAGGATCGAATTGTGGTGGTTCGTGTCCCAGGTGCTTGGGAGTTGCCGTTTGCCGTCCAACGATTGATCGCAATCCGAAACTTCGCCGGCGCGATTGCTCTCGGGGCTGTCATCAAAGGAGAAACCTCCCACGACCAGCACATCAATCGCGCTGTCAGTAACACACTCATGCAGTTGTCGATGGACCACAACAAACCCATCGCTTTTGGATTGTTAACCGTGAACTCTCTCGAACAAGCGATCCAGCGAAGTGGTGGGAACAAAGGTAACAAGGGCGAGGAGTGCGCGACCGCATTGCTGGAGTGCTTGCGAATTGGGACGGCGCTGGATCGAATGGATACCTTAGATACCTAAAATTGCCCATCGCTTCGAGACATGAGGACTCTTTGGACCCCCAAGCCGATAATCAGCCGCAGCCGCCTTTAGAAAAATCGGTCTTTAGCCTGCGCGATTGGGTTATCCTGTTTTCTTTAGCTTCGGTTCAGTTCGTCAATATCCTCGACTTCATCATCGTGATGCCATTGGGGCCTCGATTTTTCGACGAATTGGGTTTATCCGCAGAGCAATTCGGTTATGTCGTTGCCAGTTACGGATACGCTTCGTCGATCGCAGGGATTGTCGCTGCTGGATGGATCAACCGGATCGAGCGCCGTAAGACCTTGCTCGTCGTTCTTTTCTTATTCCTGATCAGCTCGCTTGCATGTTACTTTTCAGTCCGATTCACCTCGCTGATCCTGGCCCGATGCATGACCGGTGTGTGTGGCGGATTGATCGGCTCGATGGTCATGTCGATTGCCAGCGATTTGTATTCAGAATCCCGTCGGGGCTACGCTATCGGGGTAATCATGACCTCATTCTCGATGGCATCGGTCGTCGGGGTTCCCATCGGTTTGTGGCTCGCGGAACGAGACTCCTCGGCTCGGTCACCCTTCCTCTACCTGGCACTTGTGTGCGTACCGATTTGGATCGTTCTCTATTCGTTTTTACCCCGAGTTCCTAGCCATGAGGACTCGAGCGATCATGGATACTGGGGAACATTTTGGGGAGTGCTGAAATTGCCATCCCATCGCTGGGCGTTTCTGTTCACCTGCATCCTCGTCTTCCAAACATTTTTGATCGTACCCTTCCTGGCAACGTACGTGGTGAAGAACGCAGGATTGCCAGAGGAATACCTGCAGTTTGTCTATATCGTCGGTGGTGCGTTCACGTTTGTAACGATGCCGCTGGTCGGCAAACTATCCGACCGATTCGGCAAGCCATTGATCTACCGCATCGTCGTTTGCTTGGCGGTCGTTCCAGCCGTCGTGATCACCCATCTACCCCCAGTATCCGCGTGGCTCTGCGTGCTGGTCACGACAACCTACATGGTGATGACATCCGCGCGCATGGTACCCGCCCAAGCGATGATCTCAAGTTTATCGCAGCCTCAATGGCGCACGGCTTTTTTGAGTATTAGCAGCTCCGTTCAGTCGTTGGCGATCGGAGTTGCGGCCAGTATTTCCGCAAATATTGTGGTTGAAAACGCGCAAGGAAAACTCGAAAACTTTTGGATCGCTGGCTGGGTGGGAGTCTTCTTTTTTATCGGAAGTTTGTTCCTCATCCCAAAGATCGCAAGCCTTCGAACGGGCTGATCGGTAGCGCCAAACCGTTCCTAGTACCGAGACTTCATCTCTTTCCGATATTCAGCGGTACGGGTAAACTATGCAGATCGTGCAGGGGCTCATAGCTCAGTTGGATAGAGCAACGGATTTCTAATCCGTAGGTCGAAGGTTCGAATCCTTCTGGGCCTGTTTTTTGAATCATTCTTCGTTCCGATATCCAAGCGGCTCTGCAGCCATTTTTATAAGTTCTTTTTCTGTACTGCGAATCCGTTGCCGATGAATAGGTAGGGAGTCGAAATTTTCGGGCTGCAATCCTTTGCTTGCATTTGCAAGGGGGAATATCGCTATGAGCGTATCGAGTGTTCACTCGGGTTCCGCGTCGACGAATATTCTAGGTTCCAGTTCCTTCAGGGGACCAACAAGCTCAACAGTGAGCCACACTCAGGATGTCTTTGCTGCCGTCCTCGAGCAAGTGGGTAGGAAAGGGTACGCCTCCGCGGAAAGCGTAGATGGCTCTTCGATTTCCTCGGAATCCATCGCTGGCACCTGGGACCAGTGGTTCCAGGAATTTTGCTCGACGCGGTACAGCTTCATCGCTGGCAGCGACAGCCCTAGTGTTCGTGAAGGTAAAACCGCAACCGATCTTCGGGATGATTATAAAAAGATTCTCACCAACGCCTACAACGACGGAGCGTACGCGGATCCTCAGTCGTATGTAAAGAAACTTTCTTCCGAAGACCTGAGCGCTATCCAACAAGTCCACCACCTTGCAGATCCGATTCAGCCAAGTTCGTTATCTGCCGAAGCATCGTTGAATCTATTGTTACCTCCGGATGCGCAAGTCGATGAGAATCGGGATGGATTAACTTCCGTCGGCGCTGCGACTACGTTCCGATTCCCTGACAGCAATACGCCTTCGGAAGTTCGAGAAGCCTGGGAGGCTACCACGCAAGGCCTCTCCGATGAGGATCGCATGCTCTACCAATTGCAGATCGGCTCACAACTATTCTTAGCCAATATGCACTTCGATGAGAACGGCGAGTACCTGGGATCTAGTGAGCCGGGAGATGCCGACTGGGTCAACCCACAAGCCTCCCCCGACTTCTCATACCGCCAGCAAGCGACGAAATGGCTGGATTACTTGGACCAGTTCTCGTCGCAGATGGCACCTGAGCAGTTCCAACGCGATCATGCATTTTGGTCCAACTTTCGAAATAACCTGAGCGTGTTCGGTGCGTAACGGACGACGTATTCCGTCTGGCTTTCGAGACTTCGTCGCATACCGGACGCTTGCACGGTTAGATGCATGAGGCTCAATCATGCAATCCTTTACCCTCTAAGATTTGAGCGACGCATTTCTCAATCCTTGATGTTCGCGTTTTCGACTGCTTTGGAGCCGTAAAGAACAGTACATAAGCACGCTGACGGCCTGGGGTCAATTTCTCAAAGGAATTTTCAAGACCGTTCACACGTTGGAACGCTGACACCAATTCCTCGGGATATACCAATTCCTGCTTTGCATCGAGAGCTACCTGCAACCCTTTGCGCTCGACATCGATCGCGTGGCCAATCAGTCGATGGATCGAAGGCTCGAGATCGACGATTTGATCGAACGAAGTGAATCGTATCAACCGACTGGCCTGTGTGTTCTCCCCCGGTTTCACCAAGATCCTATCCGGATCGGGAAGCAAAACCCCCTTGAAGAAACTAATCGAACAACACTCCTTAAAGGCCGCGATGATCGCGACATTCTTCCCGTTGTAGGTGTAGCAGGGAACGCCCCATTTCAACTCTTCGACGAGTTCCGTTTTTGCGGCGATCCCCCTGAGATACTTCAACTCACCCACCCAAGCATGAACTTTGCATTGCGGGGTTGCTTTTAAAGGACAGCGGCCACATCCCTCCGCGAAATATACGTCTGCGTTCCTTGGAATTCGATTCATGACCCGAGCTAACTAGCGAAATTCGATGCGAATGCTCCACGCATTTTGGACCTTTATTATATCTCAGCCCTAAGGACGTGGTAACGTGCTGAAGTTCACCGTGAACCGTCCATGCGTCCATCAATTGCTCCCCCCCAAACGGTTTGCCCGCAGAGCGTAGTGCGGGTTGCGTAATCTATTACGAATGTTCAGATCAACCCGCAGTTTCCGGTCGTCTCATCGCAAACCTTCGATTCTATGTGAACGGCCTTAAGAGCATTAGGTACATCCATATAGGCAGACGATACCTCCTTGGAGGAATGAACTTTCTTCCATGGGGTTGCGATGGGTTTTGCCAAGGAAATGCAGGATGCAATTCCAAGGCTGTAATGCAATACCACGAAACAATTATCTATCAACGTAGGGATGCGTACCAATGCGATTTTCACTTTGCTCACTCTTCTTGGCAACAACCACACTGAGTGGTATCGGGTTGATAAGCACAGGACGCTGTGCAGCCGAGGCGCCCAATGTTGACGGTTGCAGCGCGATTCAAGACTCCGGCTCGAAAGGAAACTGCTCCAATAGCAAACCGACCTTTTGCCGTGCCATGGCGGACTGTGGAAACTGGTATCAAAACACTTCTGTATTTTCGGGGGTTGAAGCCTTCAAAGGAATCGGCGATACAACGCTGCCTCCCGATGTCGCAACGGGATACATGAACAGCGCCGGTTTTGTGAACGGCATGAATACAGGATTTCGATTGGGAGATCGAAAGCTACGCGCTCAAGTCGGCGGTTCCTTTGGGGTATACGATTTGAAGGGACGCGATACGGCCGCCCCTGGGCAAACAGAAAACCAAGGATTTATCACAACGGGTCTGTTCAAACGGAGCGATGTGAATGCGGATGAACGGCTTTCCTACGGTATCGTGTACGACCAACTGATTGCAAACAACTGGGGAGTTGGGGCCGACAGTCTTTACCTCGGTCAAATTCGCGGAATCACAGGTGTCGCGATGAACTCCTGCAATGAGGTAGGTTTCTGGGGTGCGGTTCGCACAAACTCACAGACCCTGACCAGCAACCCAGATCAGTCCGTGGAGGCCATCAATCAAGGGAATCTCTACTGGAGTCATAATTACTCGATGGGAGCCCGGTCGATGGTCTACGCTGGCTTGACAGATCATTCCAGCTTCGGAAGCTGGACGACGGGTACTCAATTCACAGCGCCGATGACAGACCGAATTTCTCTCTACGGCAATTCCGGATTTCTATTCCCGAGTTCCAGCAAGGGACCTGTCGGATCGAACGAATTGCTGTGGTCGATTTCCTGCGGTTTGAGCTATTCGTTTGGAGGGAAAGCCGTTTCTCGCAATATCTCGGGGCAGTGCGGGACACCATTATTGCCAGTTGCCAATAACGGTACCTTCTTCGTTGGCAACAATGCCCTTACTCCAATGAACAACCCATAACGGTGGTTGAACGCTGCGAGTGGGAAGACTCCGATCCATGATTTATTGCGAACTCCCTTGGCGTAGTGCCAATGGAGTTCGGTTCGTTGGACCGCTTTGACGACCGCACTATTGGACCGTATTCAAGATGCCCTGCAATCAGCTTTGGTAGGCTAGCGACCTTTTGGTTTCGCAGGGCACCAACCACGCTTGCCGCAGCGCACGCAAAGGTCATTTTCCGGTCTGGAACTTCGCGACAACCTTGCCACCGCTGAGCAACTCCATGGAGTCGCCTTGGACGTGAAAACCATTGACGGTAGCCAATGTCTCCGCAAGTGAATTTTCGAGTTCCATCAGCTCTGGGGGGCCGGCACGTTTTGTGCCAACCAGATCCCCCAGCGTCACGCTGTCTTGGATCAATGCGTAGGATCCTGAAATTCGATTCACGCCACCGAACAGCATGATTCTGCCATGCTCAAATCGAAGCGTGGGAGGCATCTCGACGTTGATCTTTTGCTCGTTGAGGCTGACCAGCACCCAATCCTTGCCGACTGCTTGATTCACTTCCGCCATATCGCAGATATGAGCACGCCAGCGGTAGGTCTGCTTGCTGGTTTCTGAAGGAGCAGTAATTCCGGGCGTGGACGTGTTGGCAGGATAAATCGTGACGCCTTCTTTGATCGTTTCGAGCACGCGAATGTTTTTAAGCTCCAACGGATCAACTCGCGTCGGATCCTTGTCCAAAATCACCAAATCAGCCAGTTTCCCAGACGCCAAGGTTCCTTTGGTATCCTGCTCACCATACTGCTCAGCCACCCAAATCGTCATGGCTTTCAAGCCTTCGAAGGGGGTTACTTGTTGGCCTTTCCCGATCACAGCCCCTTTGCGGGAGACGCGGTTTACCGCCGAATGCAGCATCATCATCTGGTCCAGCGGCGCGACCACAAAGTCAGTGTGATTACTCGGGTGTAGCCCCGCGTCGATCACATCGCGCATTGGGCTTATGTACATCGCTTGTTCGCTACCTCGATTCGCGATGTGAGCCTCCGCAAAGTAATACGTATGGAGCGTGTACAGAGATGGACGCACTTTGTACTTCACAAACTTTCCAATTTGATCCTTGCGAAGAAACTGATTGTGAATCGTGGTCACGTTCCACGGCTTCGAATAATCTCCCCCTCGAGCGAATTCATAGGCGGTAAAAAACGCATCGATGGCCGCATCCCCATTGCAATGGAGATTGAGAGGCAGATTGAGATCGTAGACTTGCTTGACCATTTTGTTCGCGAGATCCTGTGGAAACGATAACTCGCCTCGCCAATCTTTTTCGCCGCTAGGGCCCCCGGTCAAATAAGGGCTGGTAAAGAACGCGGTACGCCCTTGGGGCGATCCGTCCATGGTGATTTTCACCCCACCGAGTTTTAGACGATTGTTGTATTTCAGCCATTCCTGGGCAGGATACTCACCAACAATCTTTTCGAGGTCGGTGATAAATGGAAATGCCACGATGTCAATCATGTTTGCACCAACGTCACTGGCTCGTTTCATGGTTTGCAATTGAGCATAGTGCGTTGCACCTTCGTGGGCGGTAGTGATTCCCGCGCGGGCATACAGCAATTGCCCAGCCCGCGTGGCGTCGATTTCCTGCTGCGCAGTCATCGGTTCCGACTGTTCAAAGACAGGCAAAAAAGCAGTCTCCATAATCAGCCCCCACGGCTCCTCCGACCCAGGCTTACGAACAATCACACCTCCAGGAGGAGTCTTGGTCTCGGCGCTGATTCCGTACTTCTTCAGGGCGAGGCTGTTGAGGACCCCACCGTGCATGGACACGTGGTCGACTCGGACTGGATTGTCTGGGAATGCTTCGTCGAGATCCCCTCGATTGAGCAAGCGACCATCGGGCATGACAGTATCGTCGTACCCATAGCCGATGATCAGTTCTCCCTTTGGAATCTTTCGCTCCTCGGCGTAGCGTTTCAGTTCCGCAATGATACTAGGGACATCGTTTCCAACACCCGAGGGAGGTGCATAAAGCTGGCATTGATTAGCCACCAATAACGAGTTGATGTAATGGCTATGCGCGTCGACAAATCCAGGAAGGAGCGCTTTGCCCTCCAAATCGACAACTTTCGTCGCATTCCCCTTCATCCTCAGCGCAACAGCCTTTTCGCCGACAAACACAATTTTCCCGTCGTTGACAGCAAGGGCTTCGGCATAGACCGGCTGAGTCCCAGCCATGGTGAGGATACGGCCATTGTGATAGATCGTATCCGCCGTTTGAGCATGGGTGAGCGTTGAGCTTGCAAAGCACAACAAAACGAAAAGACACATGCAAAAATAGGTCAACGCTTTCATTCGGAAAGTCTCAATGGCTTCAGAAGTTTTATGGCGATTTGAAGTACCCGCTATCCTAAGTTATACCCATGGATGAGTCGATCGTGAAAGGCAAACGCAGTTTCCAAGCTGCAGCGGTTCCAACGTGACCGATCGGTTCGATTCAACGAGAAAGCCAAGCGGCACAAATCCCTTTGAAATCCAACTCACTCTTGATCCGCACCTCATCCGTCCAAACTGAGCCGCATCAAAAGAACTTGTGGGCTAAATCAACGCGTCCCAAAAAGCCGATCAACCACCGATAGCACGGATACCACCGATAACACAGACACCACCGATAACACAGACACCACCGATAACACGGATACCACGGATTTTAACTGAGCAAATTCACGCCCTTTTCATCCGTGCCATCCGTGCCATCCGTGGTTCAGTCTCTATACATCATTAGGCTTGACCAAACTGGAGTGCCCGAAGCCGATCTGCAACTTGAGGGGCGACCACCTATTGATTCTGTGCAAGCGAAAACAGTTGAACGAGCGCGCCCCGTTCGGTCGCATTTTGTGCCAATGGTCTTGTGGAACACACTACTTCACTGGAAAACTATGCTCTTAAGCTCGGCTCATGCAATCCAGCGACGATCCAAAATCCTCAAATTCAAACCTACCCTACGATCCAAGCTCAAGTCTGGAGCCGACGTGGCTGAACGCTTGCTCGGAATTGCTTCGCTTCCTGTTGGAAGCTGCATTTTCATGGTGCGATCTACTGCTCTCAATCGTCATTGAACTCATTTCCGGACTCCTCACGTAGGGGGCCTGAATTTCACTTGAAGTCAACGATGCGAATGGGTTCCGACAACAATCGCTCCTCCGACAGGTTTACTTGGCTTCGTACTCAAATGTCCCTAAGCAGGACTCGATTTCCTTCGCGTTCTCGACGTGATCGCCAGAGAATCCCATGTACATAATATTGATGGAATGATCTTTTCCGGCGCTTGCGGCCGCCAATCCGAGAATCTCAGTTCCATCATTGTTCGACAATACGATCGGCATCACATAGATGACTTGGTCTCCGATACGCTGTGGCCTTAATTCTCCCCTTTGAAGTACCTTGAGCCCCTGACCATCCGAAACCCCGGCACTAAAGTTGACAAGAGCCTGCCGCGGGGCCTTGCGCATTTCAGCAACCGCCTGTTCATCGGACATACGAACCGCCACGAAAGACTCTTGTGGCGTTTTGCTTTCGACATTCCCAGCAGGGGCAGTGAATGAAATCATTTTTATGTTTCGAGGCAATGATGTATCGCCGGTCTCCACGGACTTGAATCGAACCGGCAGTTCGAAAACATAACCCTCGAATTTATGCACTTGGCTCTTTTTCTCGATGCGCTGAATCTCACCCGACGGCTGTGCCGTAGGAGATGGTTTCAACGCGGTGGAGTTATCGCTACATGCCGGTATAGCGCACAGACAAGCCAATAGTCCTAGGGTCAGCAGGGATGACAATCGCATGAAGAAATCCTGACTTCTGAATGAGAACCGTATCGTTGGCAGACTTGGTGCAGATCTGACTCCGTAGCCATGATACAGTTCCATGAACCAAGTTAAGAATATAAGAACAAGAAGCTAATGATAGCATCTTGCAAACAACTGCTGCAAGAACTTGGAACCGGCTAATTATTCATGGCTTTCGAATCCATTCGAGGTTCAATCGAGCACAGACGATCGACTGGTCCCTTTCGTACAAACAAAGCACCATGCCATCGGGCAGGACCGCTAAATCCGAGTAGGCGCTTGGACCGGCATCGAGAGTTTTACGGAACGGCCACGTTTTCCCATCGTCGTGACTCCATTGGATCGAGAGGTTCGTTCGCTTGCCTCGCCCACCGGGCACCTCTTTTCCATTCGAATCGACCGCTAAGCTATGGGGATTCGAAAAAAGAAGCGATCCTGCTGCCGATGGATGAGTTACCAGACTAGCCATGCATATCGGTTCCCAGAGTTGATCATGGAATACCGGTTCGGACCACCCAGAAGCGCCATCGAGGCTGTATGCGATCAATTTTCGATTCGCTTTGGACTCATTGCGAGCGACGAGCATCACGCGGCCATCCGATAACTGAGCAATCATCGTTTCATTAGGGTTCCCAAAATCGCCTTGGTTCGGGAACGCGATCGCGCCGGCATTCCAACTCTTTCCATGATCGTCGCTGTAAATAGTACCAGAGACGGATGGTCGGTGATCTCCTTCGTTGCCGTAAGCAAGCCACACTGGCACAACCAACCTCCCGCTGGCCAACTGAATACCATGCCCAGGACCTGTTGCCAGAACCCTCCAGTTGGTGAACTTCCGAAACGCGTCAAATGCAGATGCAATCTCGACCGGCTGGCTCCATGTCAGACCGTCATCCTCGCTGCGCATCGAGAAACATCTTGCATAGTTGACGCAGTAAAGAAACTCGATGCATCCAGTCTGTTGATCCACGATGGCAACCGGATTGTTCACGGTTTGCTCTCGAGCCTCTTCCGTTCCCTTGCGAGGAGGTAAGGCAATACGCTCCCCGCGATGGGCAATCGATTGCGCTGGTGACCATGTCTTACCTCCATCGATCGACCGCCGCAGATGAACTTCGATCTCACCCCAGTCAGAACTGTTATTCCTGCGAGCCTCGCAGTAGGCGAGGACCGTACCCTTCGGCGTGACCACCAAACCAGGAATGCGGTACCGTGCAACTTCGTTCATCCCGGGCGGGAATACATCCACTCGCTCGACGGATGAATCCTGAGCGATGGCAAGCGAAACGACCGACGGTAGTGCGATCGCTAGAATCAGACTTCGAAGCAGCCCGCCCATCGCGTCTCCCCCCAAATCCGACCCCATTGTCCAAACGTAATAAGTATTCATAGCTCAAAGCGATTCGATATCTTGGCCGCCGAATTCCGACGACTCACTTGTTACGCACCTCGACACTATCGACCACTCCTTGCAAGTATTTTTGCAGGCCTTGCGTCGACAAGTCACGCACCGCTGTTGCATCTGATCTTAAGTGCAAGTCAAAGAATTGTAGGGTTGCAGCGCGAACTATTTTTTGCACATCGTTGCGATTGGCTGAACGAAGGCCTTGTTGTTGAGCACCCGTTGAATCTGTGAAGTCCAAGTGATGCGCGTTAGCTAGCCAAACAAAACGATGCAATCCGCGATTGGGAGGCCAAAGCTCGAATGCGTTGTAGCGATTGATAGGGGGCAGTCCCCCTTGCTGTTTATCCTCACTACCCGATATTCCCATCACAGGACTACGAAGCGAGGCAAAGCTCTCCCGAATGAAGAACGGTTCATCTGCCCCCTGTGGGGATAGCGCAACGCCACAGGTTACTCTCCGATCGCTCAGGTCAGGTCCTAGCCCCTTCCCGGGGGCGATCGGTGGTTCCAACCAATCGAGTGCGGGCCGCATGCCACAGACAACCATCGTCGTGTAAGCGCCAAACGAATGTCCAAAGACCCCAATATGATGGGGGTCTAAACGCCCGCGAAGGTTGTTGTTCTTTTCATTCCACTCAATGGCCCGATCGATCGCGAAACGGATATCCTTAGGCCGTCCTAGAACTTCGTTCGCATCACGGATCATGCGGTTGATATTTTCCAAAGGACGCAAGCCACTCCTTAGTCGATCGGTATTGCTACCGACATGCTCCACACAGAGGACAGCATAACCGTGCGAGGCGAGATGCTGTGCCTGAGCGTAGTGAGTTTCCAAATTCCCTCCCGCACCGTGCGATACCACGATGATCGGAAAGGGACCACCCGACTTGGGAATGTGTACTTGTATCGGAATCCGTCGTCCTCGGACCGAGGAGGCACCGTCCGATTGACCACGACCGCGACGAAATCGCGATAGTGCACGAGCAGAGGAATCGGATGCTTCTGGGCCGGTCCTACTCGTATCCACGAGTTCGGGAAAATCAATCTTTATCAACTCTAGCGGGCCTTGGGAGGACTTATCCTGCACTTCCCCTTGGAACGGTTCCGCTAAGGCTGAGGAAACCATCACGAACGGCAACAAGAAAACGGCGATCTCAAACCCAAAGCTTGCTTTTGGTTCAAGAGATTTCCCTCGCCATGAAAATACCATGGTGTAAACCTTTGTGCTTTGAACAAAATCTCCAATACTTGTGCAATCGCAAACCAACTCCTAGTGTTGGCATTAAAGGTAACTGTACCACACTTGTCCGCGATGAAATTGGCCTCGAAGAACCGCAGAAGATGACGGATATGTCCTAGGATTTCAGCTCAAGGTTTCTTGTGGCAAGCGTTCGTGCCACTGCGATCACGACGAGTTCCGCGAGGATGGAAACCAATCTTGCGACGACGGCAGACGCCAATGCGATGGGTTGCGAGACCAGCGAAGCCATCAGCCACATCGAAACGATTTCGCGGACCCCGGCACCCCCTGGAAGCATCGACAGAAAACCAGCCAACGCTCCCAGGCTCATGCTGGTCACGCATACCATCCAACCATGGACAGTAACGATCTCCGGATTGGGAGCGATTCCCATCAGCAGCAGCCAAGTCACGGTGCCTTGTAACAGCCAACCCAAAACGCTCCAAAGGCAAGTTCGGATCATCAACCAGGTGGTGATTGACCGAGCGACACTCTCCGGCATATGCCCCACCCGACTCTGAGAAACCTTGGTAACGATCGCCCGAAAGGCATGAGGGAATAGTGCAAGCAGCGCGATGGGGATCCCGGCCAAGGCGCTCCAACGCAACCATGGCGGAGGATCCATGGCCTGAAGAAAGACCGCTCCCAGGATCGCACCCGTAGCCAAACTGGTCAGGGTCTCAATAAACACACTAACGATCGCAGGCCGCACCAACACCCCATGCCGGTGGAGCTCCGTGATCCTCAAAATGATCGCCATGGCCTTGCCCGGCACGTACTTGCCGAGATGCCCCAAAAAGTAAGCATAGATGGCAGGCCGCCACGCGATCGGCTGCTGAAAATCATGGAGGGTTTGAACCCAACCAATGCACGCAGGAAAAAGAGCGATGATATTGCAGGCCAATCCAAGAAGTATGAGCGGCCAGCGAATCTGCTCCCAGGTGAGCTCCGACGGAGCCGTTCGCAACTCCTGGACGGCACGCTGAATCGCGAGCCCCACAAAAACAACAACGATCAGGAATATGGCAATTCGGACGACCTGCTTCGTCCATTGCACACGCCTACGCGATGCTCCTGGAGAGCCACCGCTGAGAATTGGGTCGGGAAAGCGATCGTGCAAGGTACTGCGGCCCGTGTTAGAATCCCGGCCAAGGAATTAGTGCTTTGGCCTGAAGCGAATCGCCTCAAGGTTAGTTCTAATCCTTTCTTTGGGCAACCGCTCGAATCGAAACTTTATCCACCAAAGCCACACACACCTATGGCCCGCTATATTTCGTTCGCCGTCCTATTCGCGATCCTGATCGTCATCGGCGTCCTTTTCTATAAAGTGATGATCGGTTTCTTCGTTCCAGTCTTCATGGCGGTGGTGCTGGTCGTGGTCTTCCGGCCATTGCATCGATGGGTGCTAGCAAAAGTCGGAGGTCGAGACCATGTGGCTGCGAGCATCACCACGATTCTAATCGTTTTAATTGTTCTCCTTCCCACCGCGCTGATCTTGTCCCTCGCCGCCGTTCAAGGAGCGAAACTCTTCGAGAATCTCAATGAATCCAGCATTCGCATCGGATTGAGTAAACTGCGAGCCAACGAATACATCAACCTAGAGTCGCCTTGCGCGTCGCAACTTCGATCGATCCAGAGTAAAGTCCAAGACATCCAAAAAGAGGTCTCCGAGGCCAACGTTTATGACGAGGTTACGCACCCCCAAGGCCGATTGGCTGGTGACGTGCTCGAAATCCGAAACCAGCTCAAGAGTATCCCGTCGGCCATCCTGCGGTTTCATTCGGACAAAATAGCCAATCAGATTGTAGAGAATCGAAAATCAACATCCTCTCCGATGACCCATAGCGAGGTGGACACCGCGTTGAAGCAAACCATGAGCGACCTTCAACAAGGCCTGGATGCACTGACTCGCGCCATCCCCGATGCCATCAATGAGCCCAGCAAACTGGACCAACTGCAAGAAGAGAAAACGAGTTGGGAAAACCGCAAGCCGATAATCGATCGCTTGAATGATAAGGAAAATCAATGGGTGCGAGAGATGTGGGTTCAAACCATCGGGGTGGTATTCGATACCGAACTCGCAGCCGCGAAATTGGGGCTCTCCCTCAATGAACTGAGCTTTTCCGAAGATGGAAATCTAGCCCGCTTACAGGAGACAGCGTGGCAGTTGGCTGGCAAATGGCAGGACGTCCGCGATGCGATTTTAGGGGGAAGGGTTGTCGGGTTTCTCAAGGATTTGGCCAATCCATCTTCCGAACAAGTGCGCACGCTGCTGCAGAATGCCCTGGATTACGTTCGCCCTCGGCTCATCTCGTTCGGTGGTGATTCGGCAGCGTTCATCATTCGATTGTTGGTCGGTTCCTCGATCTTGTTGCTCGCACTTTATTTCTTCTTGTGCGATGGTCCAGGAATGGTCCGTTCGATGATGGATTTAAGCCCGCTCGATGACCGCTATGAAATGGAACTGCTCGCCGAATTCGACCGGACGTCTCGTGCTATCGTTCTAGCGACGATCCTGTCGGCACTCGCCCAAGGCATCACTGCGGGATTAGGGTATTACGTAGCTGGCATGCCATCCTTGGTCATGCTGACAGCACTCACTACGGTTTGCGCATTGATTCCGTTTTTTGGAACCGCCATCGTTTGGGTTCCCGTCTGCATGTATTTAGCGGTCTACGAAGAGCGAATAATGGCAGCGAGCCTTCTGGCCGCTTGGGCATTGCTCGTCGTGGGCACAATCGACAACCTAGTCAAGGTTTTCATCTTGCACGGCCAGAGCCAACTCCACCCTCTACTCGCCCTGCTGAGCGTGCTCGGAGGCATTCAGTCGCTGGGACCGATAGGCATCGTCGTGGGCCCACTCGCCGTCACGCTGCTGCAAACTACCCTGGGAATCATTCGACACGAACTGACAGAAATGAAAACCGGAGAGGACAATCCAGCAGGAGACCCAAAATCGAAACCCTTCAGCGAGTTGATCCGCAAAGTCAAACGACCCGATGCCGCGGACCAAAGCGAAACGGAATCGAACGCAACAGAATCGACCGGAAAAAGCTCGACTGCAAACACAACGCCACCCAACGGCAAGGGGGAAGGGGAAGGGAACCGAACCAACGGAAATGGAACCGATGGAAAAGCACCTGGTGTTTCACCAGCGTAACTATCTCCAGTGCCCTGAAGAATTTCTCAGCCCCCACTTTTTCTAAACACTCTCTCCGGCAATATCCGAGAGGTCTCGAGCATAGATCATTCCATGATCGGTGGTGCGGAAATTGAGTCTCTGCAGCAATCTCGTGCATGCAGGGTTTTGAGCCGAAGCGACGACACGAACGGCTCGTTTGCGTTCCGCCTGAAGTTGTCGCAACGACTCGGCAATCAAATGGATTAACCGTTCGCGATTCTCCTCGTCCTCGGGAATCGATGGGAGTTTCAATCGAGCCGTGGTGGAATCCACCCCTCGTATGGTGGCATCCGGATACCACAGCATCACTTCCATTTCAGTCCGGTCTGGGCCTCGCGACACCAAACTAAATCGGACTTGATCGCAGTGACCCAATACCGTGCTGATCCACCAATTCGACTGGTACTCATCGAGGACACGACTGATCGTGCACGCGCGTCGGATGGAGATCTGCATTCGGTCCATCGGTGGCCGAAACGCGTCCAGAGAAACTTCCCAGCATTCGGTCGGAATAAAGGGTTGGAAGCGACCTGAGATCAGCCAGCTTTGGAGCCGCTGATCCGCTGCGGACACACCCATCCGGTTATCACCTTCGGCGATCCCCAAATAAAACGTACTCGACTCCAACGCCCCAACCGCCAAACAACGCACTAGCCCTGACGACTTCAGCTGCTGGCATGCGTGTTCCAACAGCAACTTGGCGATCCGATCTTCGTCGATGTGAGGTCGAACGCATAGACGATGAATCATGCCCCTGTCGTCGCTGAGATTCTTTCCTTCCTCGTCCAAGGCTGGACCAAAATGAATCAATCCGTGGGCATCTCCGTCAGAATCGATCGCCAGCAGCAACTGATTGGGAGAAAAGTATGCTTTGCTGAGAATGCACTGGTCCCATAAACTCGCATTGCATCGAGAAGGCGAACCGTATGCAGAATGGTGGTCGGACCAAATATGTGCGAGCAAAGGAGTATCGGTGTTGAGAAACGACCTAATGCTCCACACGTTGCTCATCCCAAAACCGGAGGAACTCGGAAGAATTCCTCATCATGTGATGGGGAGTTTTTCAAGACTTCGCCCCGCGGGAGGGACGAGGACACTTTGTCGGCAACGAGAACATTCGAAAGCTCAAAAGCATGAACCATCGGCTCGACCCCTTCGGTGTCGACTTCAGCGAGTTGACTCACCAAATCAAGAACTTTGGAAAGTTGCGACGTTAGCTCACCCACCTCGCTCTGCTCAACGCGAAGTTTCGCGAGCGATGCGACACGTTGGATATCGTTCGTGGTGATGCCCATGTTCTCAATCTAGTAAAGATGATCGGCCAGAGCAGCCTATGAAAAACCAAATGAACCTATCGTCAAGGCCCAGGTTCGGGGCGGACCGCACCGTGAACCTCGGCCATCCTCGTCAGCAGGGATCCCAATTCTTACCGCCGACGAAATGCGAGCCGGGCTAGTCCTACTTAGGGAGCGCAAACGGCTTGTTTCGCACCGCCTTGCGAATCCGGCCGCTGCGAATGCACTGGGTGCAAACTCGCATCGTGCGAACTTCGCCACTCGGCAACGACGCCTTGATCGTCTGAAGGTTTGGCAGGAAGCGTCGACGGGTGATTCCGGTAATCTTGGTACCGACACCACCCAAATACTTTGCCTTACCTCTGGTCTCAATCATGTTGCCAACCTGAGGGGATTTTCCGCAAACTTCACAAGCTCTAGCCATGACAAACCTGTCTCAAGCGACTCATCAAAAGGGGAATTTTTACTATCTCGCGTTTTCCGAAGGGCCCGCAAGTATAGCCAGGGGTAAACTGGAATCAATGTCAAAACGGTATTCCGTGCTAACCGAAGGGGCAGAGCGGGACAAATCAAACGGAACTACGAGCCGAGTTGGGCTGGGTTTTCGCCAGCAACCACGGGGACTTGGGGGCTGGATAGGTTGGAGGAAAGCGTCCAGAATCTGATTCGCCAGTGATTTTCGCCGGTAATTTTCGCCGGTACCATGCCCCCGAAACCACGCTCCCGAAAACTAGAAAATACGGTTCGGCCTACCCCCAGTAGGCCGTCCCCATTAGTTCGTCCAATACCCAACAATTGTGCAAAACCATTCGGGGGAGTAAACTGTTTCTCCGAATCCATAACCATCAACGCCGTAAAGACTTGCGGTTCATCCCCCAAGTCGTTTTGGAACCATGAGCACGCAGAAGTTTACAAGGGAGTTCTCGAGCGTCGTGGAGGCCGCAGGTAACTTAGCGTCGGAAATCAAGGCCGACGCAGTCCTGTTCTTGCTGGATGGCGCGACCGACTGGGAACGCCTCCGCGATTTAATCCCCTCGGAAATCAGCCGAATCCTAGTCGCCGCCGATCGAGAAGAAGATCTCGAAGCGGCAACCGGGTTCGGTTTGACCCCTCTGGTACTCAACAAGGAGGACTCCCCCCTCTTGGAGCGGTTGCAGCACGCGCTTCTGGAAGCGGTCGCCGACGAACTGCTCGCCAGCCACTGCGACGTGGTCGCCGTATATTGCGGGTTCGAAGCCAATCGCATGGATTCGATCAGCATCATTAAGCTCGATGAACGGATGAGGCGTTTCACCAGCCGCGACCTGCAACGCCTGGAAACCGCAGTCCCGCTGAACAACTTGAAGATCGTCATCGACTTAGCCGTCCAAATTGGTCGAGAAGGACGCGAAGGCAAAAAGGTCGGAACTCTCTTCATTGTCGGAGACACCCGCAAGGTGATGACGCACTGCAAAGACAGTGGCTTCGATCCCCTCAAAGGGTACAGCCGCAAAAGTCGCAACCTGCATGATCCTCGAGTCCGCGAAGACATCAAAGAAATCGCTCAGATGGATGGCGCCTTTGTGGTCTCCCCGGATGCCGCCGTCGAACGCTCTCGCCAGATCATCGAAGTGCTGCATGAGAACTTGCAACTCTCCAAAGGCCTGGGGGCCCGACACTGGGCTGCCGCAGCCATCAGTCAACGGACCAAGGCCATCGCGATTGTGGTCAGCCAATCGAGCGGTACCGTACGGGTGTTTCAAAACGGCATGCTCGTTTTGCGCATCGAACCGATGGACCAAGCGGTGAAGTGGCAGGAGTTTAACTTTGAGCCACCTCCGAACGAAGCCTCCGATTGATCGATCGATGAGTAGTTTCTATGACTAGTTTGGAGCAACATGACCGATCCGACCCGAGCAATCGCGGCGGATCGACATCCCCTTTCGTCGCAGTTGTTACCGGTTCCAGCAGTGGGATCGGACGTGCCATTGCGATTGAGTTCGCCTCGCGTGGTGCCGCTGTTCTATTGCACGGTCGCAGCAACCTCGCGGGAATAGAACAAACAGTCCAAGCCATCCAGTCCCTCGATCAGCAGTCGCACGGGCGAACACGCGTCATCATGGCGGATATTCAGAGCACTCAAGCCGCCTACGCGTTGGTCCAATCTGCATTTGCATGGCACGGCTACGTCAATGTTTGGGTGCACGCAGCAGGGGCCGATGTATTGACGGGTGAGTCTCGAGGCTGGAGCTTTGAGCGAAAACTTCGCGAACTCTGGGCCACCGATGTCCATAGCACCCTAATGCTGAGCCGCCTGGTGGCTCGCTACATGCTCCACCAAAACGTTCCACATCGGACACTACCTTCGATGGTTCATCTGGGATGGGATCAAGCCGACGAAGGGATGGAAGGGGACAGCGGACAATACTTCTGCGCTGTGAAATCGGCTGTGAATGCGTTCTCAAAAAGTCTTGCCAAATCGTATGCTCCACGGATTCGAGTCAATTGCATCCTCCCAGGTTGGATCAAAACGGATTGGGGGGTATCGACCTCCGTTGATTGGAACGAACGCGCATGTGGCGAATCTCTGCTCGAGCGATGGGGGACGGCCGAAGATGTAGCTCGCATCACAGCCGCTATCAGCATGGGTGATGGAGAGTTCATCAACGGTCAATCCATCTCGGTAAACGGTGGTCGCAACGCCGGTTCATGGACAGCTCGTAGCCACATCACGCATGACCATCGCCCAAACGTATGGCCATCGTCTTGAGAATCAGCGTCCGGAACGAGTTGAAATAGCCGATGCGTTTTTAGAATTTGGGTATACTACGGAACCTTCCAAATCCCTGAAGTATCCTCCAACTTCGATCGTCACGTTCTATGGCCCCGATCCGACGACTCCTCGCTGCGAACCGAAGCGAGATTGCTATCCGTATTTTCCGCAGCGCGCATGAGCTAGCGATTCGAACCGTCGCTATTTATTCGCACGAAGATCGATTTGCACTGCATCGATTCAAAGCGGACGAAGCGTACCCGATCGGCAAGCCTGGGGAGCCGATCCGATCGTATTTGGATATCGAAGGAATCGTTCGCTTGTGCCGCGATAACAAGATCGATGCGGTTCACCCTGGATATGGATTCCTCTCTGAGAATGCCGAGTTTGCGCGAGCTCTTCGTGCAGAAGGGATCATGTTCATCGGTCCGAGCGTCGAAGCACTCGAGATGCTCGGCGATAAAGTCGCAGCTCGCGAAATCGCCAAAAAAGTGGGCGTACCTGTCTTGGACGGCTCGTCCGCCGCGGTGCGAAACCTCCAAGAAGCGATCGAACTGGGGCGTACGATGGGCTATCCGATCATGCTCAAAGCGTCCAAGGGTGGCGGGGGGCGAGGAATGCGTGTGGTGGAATCCGAAGACCAACTGGCCACCAATCTCGAACAAGCCCAACGCGAGTCGAAGAATGCATTCGGGAGCGACGAAGTATTTCTGGAAAAACTGGTCTCTCGCGCTCGCCACCTTGAAGTTCAAATCCTCGGGGATCAATTCGGCAACCTTATCCATCTGCATGAACGAGACTGCTCAGTGCAACGCCGCCACCAAAAGGTTGTGGAATTGGCACCCGCTCCAAACCTCTCCAAACAAGTCGCCTCGCAGTTGCACGAAGCTGCACTCGCCATCGGGCGCGAAGTGGGCTATTACTGCGCAGGAACCGTCGAATTTCTTCTTGATACCGACACCAACAAGTTCTACTTTATCGAGGTCAATCCTCGTATCCAAGTTGAGCATACGGTCACAGAGGAAGTAACCGGCATCGACTTGATTCGCTCCCAAATTCTTGTTTCCTGCGGAGAAAAACTGGGCAACGAAGCCCTCGGGTTGCCTCTGCAGGACGAAGTCAATATCGTTGGCAGCGCAATCCAATGCCGAGTTACCACCGAGGACCCCAGCAACCAATTCCGCCCCGATTACGGACGGATCACTCACTACCGAAGCGCCGGTGGCCTCGGGATCCGATTGGATGCCGGCAGCGCGTTCAGCGGCGCTGTCGTGAATCCATTCTACGATTCGCTGTTGGTCAAAGTCACCGCGCGCGGTCGCAACCTCTCCGAGGCTGCAGCACGAATGGAACGCTGCCTCCAAGAGTTCCGTATTCGAGGTGTGAAAACCAATATCCCATTCCTGATCTCATTGATCACCCATCCTACCTTCCTGGCAGGAGAGGCGACCACCAGGATGATCGACAAAACCCCAGAACTCTTTGAACTTCCAAAACGACGCGACCGCGCGACCCGCATCCTACGATTCATCGCTGACACACTCGTCAATGGAAACAAACTGGTCGACAACACTTCGGTCAAGATCCGGCGCGAACCTGCGATCGTTCCGACGTGCGATTACTCCAAGCCTATCCCCGATGGCTATCGTCAGAAATTTCTAACGCTTGGCGCCACGGACTTCTGCCAGTCCATCCGAAATTCCAAGGAACTATTGCTGACCGATACGACGATGCGCGATGCGCACCAATCCCTTCTAGCAACTCGGTTCCGAACCTACGACATGCTCAAGGTGGCCGATGCCTACGCTCGGCTCGCCCCCGATTTATTCTCGTTGGAAATGTGGGGCGGAGCCACCTTCGACACCTCCATGCGTTTCCTTCGGGAAAGCCCCTGGCAACGCCTTGCTGACCTTCGTGAAAAGATCCCGAACCTCCTGTTTCAAATGCTGCTTCGAGCTTCGAACGCTGTCGGATACACCAATTATCCGGATAACATCGTTCGTGCATTCGTCAAAGAAGCAGCCTCGGCGGGCGTCGATATCTTCCGCGTTTTCGACGCCCTCAACTGGACCGAAAACATGCGCGTCGCCATGGATGCCGTCGTCGAATCGGGCATGATTTGCGAGGCTGCGATCTGCTATACGGGTGACATCCTCAACCCGAAACGGCAGAAATACTCCCTCAAGTACTACGTCGACCTCGCGAAGGAACTGCAACGGATGGGAGCGCATATCCTCGCCATCAAAGACATGGCGGGACTCTGCAAGCCTGCTGCAGCGCGATTGCTCGTATCCACACTTCGACAGGAATTAGAGATCCCCATCCATTTCCATACTCACGATACGGCAGGGATCCAAGCATCCTCCATCCTGAACGCCGCCGACGAAGGATTGGAAATCGCAGATGGTGCCGTTGCATCGATGTCAGGGGGAACGTCACAAGTCAACTTGAACACGCTGGTCGAAGCGCTTCGGTTTTCGAAACGAGAAAGCCGCCTCGACACCGATGCACTCACTCAATTGTCCGAGTACTGGAAATCCGTCCGGCAATTCTACGCTCCGTTCGAAGGCGAGTCGCTGGTCGCTGCAGGGGACCTGTACCAACATGAAATGCCCGGCGGCCAATACACGAATTTGTTCCAACAAGCCAAAGCATTGGGGCTTTCTCACCGTTGGGATCAAGTCTGCAAAATGTACGCGGCGGCTAACGAAATGCTCGGGGATATCGTCAAGGTTACTCCGACCAGCAAGGCCGTTGGAGACTTGGCCCTTTTTATGGTCGCCAACGATTTAACAGCAGATGATGTCGCTAACGGCGTTCGCGAATTGGCCTACCCAGGTTCCGTTTTGGACCTGGTCGGTGGCATGATGGGACAACCCCCAGGTGGCTTTCCCGAGAAAGTCAAACGTGCCATCCTCCGGAACAATCCGGAGGTGATTTCACGACCCGGTGAAACGCTTCCCGATCATGACTTCGCAGCAACCGAGAATCATCTCGAAGCGAAGATCGGTCGACCATCGACCATGCAAGAAACGGTAACCAGCGCGTTGTACCCTAAGGTCTTTGATGAGTTTATGACCCATCTCAAGGACTATGGCGATGTGTCGCTTTTGCCGACCCCGATCTTCTTCTACGGCCCCAGTCTCGGCGAAGAGTTTTCGGTGGATATCGAATCAGGAAAACGATTGATCATCAAGTTCCTCGCCGTGGGTGAACCCCGGCCCGATGGCGTTCGAACCGTCTTCTTCGAATTGAACGGGCAACCCCGCGAAGTCGAAGTGGTCGATCGCTCCATCGAAACCAAAGCCGCGAAACGTACCAAAGCCGATCCAAACGATCCAACTCATATCGCGGCAGCCATGCCCGGTATGGTGATCGGAGTTGCGATCACCCAAGGCGCGAAAGTGGCCAAGGGCCAAAAACTCCTTTCGCTCGAGGCCATGAAGATGGAAACTGTCCTCAATGCTGAACGGGATGGAGATGTCACCCAACTCCTCGTCCAATCGGGCAGCCAAGTCGAGGCAGGTGATCTGTTGCTGGTCCTCAAGTAATCGCAGACGACGTTACGGTGGCTTCAACGGGACCAACGGATGTTCCCGTTGTTTTTCGGCAGGGCAGGTTGGATTCCCCTGGTCGGAAGCTATCGCCCAATCTGGAGCAACTCTTCGGCCTTCGCTGTCGATTTCGCAAACAACCCCGCACTGGAGGCTCGCTTGATGTCCTCATCGTAGGTTGGAATCATCTGCTTCATGCGTGTATGCCCATCGGTCGAATCCAACAATTGGGGTAAACAGCTTTTGATAACTTCGAGCGCGATGCTGACGGAAACCGATGCGCCGGGCGACGCCCCCAACAAAGCGGCAAGCGACCCACCCGCAGCGCGGAAGACGTCGGTCCCAAAGTAAACTGCCCCGCGATCTTGTTTTTTGATGGTTTGCACCCGAATACCAGCCTCCACCAACCTCCAGTCTTGTTGGTTAGCCATGGGATAGAATCCTCGCAGAGCCGCCATGCGATGGTCCATGCTCTGCAACGCCTGGCCGACGAGATACCTCACCAGCGCTCGGTTGTGAATCGCCGAACGCAGGAGGGTGCTGATGTTGCTCAGTTGGACCGAGCCAGGAAGATCCGTCCATCGACCGCTGTTCTTGAGGAACTTCGTTGTCCACGACCCAAACGGGCCAAACATTAACTGCCGACGGCCATCGAGCCTGCGAATGTCCAAATGGGGAGCACCGAGGCTCGGTGACGCAGGAGGTGTCGTGCCGTAAACCTTAGCGTTGTGCCTATCACAGATTTCCGAATGATCGCAGACGAGCCACTGACCTCCGATAGGAAACCCACCTAGCCCAGCGACTTCTGGCAACCCCGTGGTTTGAAGCAATGGCAGACTTCCTCCGCCTGCACCTACGAATACAAATTTGGAGCGATGCGATTTTATCTCGCCAGACTTGAGGCATTGAACCACCAACTCCCACGCTTGCCCCACATGCCGTACTCGAACGACGCGATGCCCCGTTGCGATGCTGCATCGATCTTGATCCGCCAACCAACGCAGTAATTCGCGGGCGAGCTGACCGAAATTCACCTCTGTGCCACGCTCCATCCTCGTCGCAGCGACCGGTACAGATCCTCGGCCCTCCATCACCAGCGGCGCCCACTCCCCGATGCGAGCTCCATCGATGGTCAACTCCATCGCACGGAAGAAATGATGCTCCACCATCGCGGCATGGCGAGCCCGAAGGAAATCGACATCGTCGGCACCATGGACAAAACCGATATGCGGGACCGCATGGATAAATGCCTTTGGATCCCCAACCATACCGCTTGCAACCGCATAGCTCCAAAACTGCTTAGAGTGTTCGAACTGCTCAAAGATCCCCAAGGCACGATCGATCTTGACACTCCCGTCGGCTTCACGAGCCGGTGTGTAGCTGATCTCACATAGCCCTGCATGCCCCGTGCCCGCGTTGTTCCAACCATCGGAAGATTCTTGCGACAACCCATCAGCGACCTCGAAGACCTGGACCGATAGTCCTGGGTCGAGTCGTTTCACCATCGCGGCGAGGCTTGCAGACATGATCCCGCTGCCGATCAATACGATATCGGAATCCGAACGGTGCATCGAATGAACCTCAATCACTGCTGAAATACCTGGAGCAACCTATCTCGCGTTTTTTCCCACGAATCCGCGGTCCGTTCAAAGTCCACCTCCGCCCATCGTACCCCATCGATTTGGACGCGCGACTTTTCCTTAGAGGTCGGCCACAAGGGGAAATGGGCGCTACTGCTCAACGTCAATCGCGATTCGATTTTTTCGCTGCTTAAGTAATCAACCAGCGACCCTGCTGCGATTGGATGGGGTGCCTTATTGATCACTGCAAGCGTGTTGGGTAGGAACAACGTTCCAAATCCTCCTTCGTGCTGATCAGGAAACACCAAAGCAACCGGCTTTCCATTCTCCTTTTCAATGATCGCGTCGTCGGTATCGGTCAGCCCCCAATCGAGTTCGCCCGATGCTACCGCCAAGGCGACTTGTTTGTTGCCCGCCAGTACAACTCCGTTCGATTTCACCTCCGCAATCCAGGAATCCCAATTTTTGCTATCACCCAGCGCATTCTTGGTTGTCGCTAAAACTGCCATGTGCGTCGCGGTCGTTCCATAAATAGGAAAGGCGAGTCCGCATTTTCCTTTCCATGGCTCATCGGCTAGTTCAGAAACTCGGCTAGGCCACCCCTTGGGGTCAACTCCCAGTTTCTCGGTGTTGACGAGCAGGACCCGGGCTCGCGCTGCAAAACCGATCCATGTTCCATCGTTGGCTCGATACCCTTTAGGCCAATCACTCGGGATCGACCAACGCCGCGGTTGGAGAAGGCCTTGTTTCTGCAATCGTATGGTATGCAGGATTTCATTATTCCAAAACACATCGCATCGTGGCTGCGATTTTTCCTGCTCGATCCGAGTCACCAGTCCGAGCGTCTTCGATGCCTCGACGTCGAATTGTCGGACCACCTCCGTGCCGGGATTGGCTCGCTCGTACGCATCCAAGATAGGCGCTGCGTATTCGCGATCCGAAGCGCAGTACAGAACGGCTGCATCCTCTTTTCTTGAAACGCATCCGCTCAACCCGATCGCGAGCACACATCCGACCAATCGAATCCACATTTTGTTTGCTTGGGTATAGGGCCGTACAATCGTTACCAACGGAAAACCCAACTTTCATTGAGGGAGGCAGGCTTCGGAATCACCTGATTGTACGCACTTGTCGGATCCGATCGAACTAGGATCGAAAAGAACGTGAGTTGCCACAACAATGGCAATCGAATCTCATGATTCCTTTCCCCCAGTGGCGAGGTTAACTCGTGTGAGTTTTCCTCGCCATTTTTATTGGATGAAATAAAAAACTGCTCCCGCAAACTATGTCGCGGGAGCAGTTTCAGACTCTTTAAAGCGATCTACGAACCACTATTTGCGGGCCACAGTACGGCTTTTCGTGGCTCCCTTAACCGGCTTGGTATCTTTAACAACCTTGGCCGTTGGGGCAACCGCTGGGAATCGCAGTGCCGCTTGGGCCGCTGCCAATCGAGCGATTGGAACACGGAATGGACTGCAGCTGACGTAGTTCAATCCAATCGTATGACAGAACTCAACCGACGATGGATCACCGCCATGTTCGCCGCAGATACCGATCTTCAGATCGTTGCGTGTTGAGCGTCCCTTCTCGACACCGATCTTCATCAACTGACCAACACCGGTTCGATCGATCGAAGCGAACGGGTTCGCTTTGATGATTTCCAAAGCTTGGTATCCTGGCAAGAAGGAACCGGAATCGTCGCGACTCATGCCCAAGCATGTTTGGGTCAAGTCGTTGGTACCGAACGAGAAGAACTCGGCCGACTGCGCGATCTCATCCGCGGTAACAGCACCGCGAGGCACTTCGATCATCGTTCCGACATGGTACGCGAACTTCTTACCAGTTGCCTTCATGACTTCCGCTGCGACACGGTGAACAATTTCAACTTGGAGATCGAGCTCTCGCTTGAACCCAACCAACGGAACCATCACCTCAGGCTTAACTTTGATACCTTCCTTGAGCACGTTTGCAGCGGCTTGGAAAATCGCCCGAGCTTGCATTTCGGTGATTTCAGGACGGAGGATTCCGAGGCGGCAACCGCGGAAGCCGAGCATTGGGTTGAACTCGTGAAGCTCATGAACCATCTTGGCAACTTCAGCCACGGTGGTACCGAGTTGCTTCGCAACTTCTTCTTGCCCCTTCTTATTGTCCGACTGCGGGAGGAACTCGTGCAACGGTGGATCGAGCAAGCGGACGCATGCTGGCAACCCATCGAGAGCTCGGAAGATACCTTCGAAGTCTTTTTGTTGGTACGGGAGCAACTTCGCCAACGCGCTCTTTCGAGCGTCCTCCGTCTTCGCCAGGATCATTTGCCGAACCGCAATGATTCGATCCCCTTCGAAGAACATGTGCTCGGTTCGGCACAAACCGATACCTTCAGCACCGAAAGCAACGGCATTCAGCACTTGATCAGGTTGGTCGGCATTCGTCCGCAATCCGAGCGTACGGTACTTGTCCGCGAGCTTCATGATGAAGTCGTAGTACTGGAAGACCTTGCTATCTTTCGGCTTGAGAGTCTTGCCAACCAAGACTTGCTTGAGTTCGCTGTCTGCCGTGTCGATCTTGCCTTGGAAAACTTCGCCGGTTGTTCCGTTGATGCTGATCGGCTCACCTTCCTTGATGGTGACCCCTTTGCACTTCAGAACACCCTTGTGGTAATCGATTTCGATATCGCCGGCACCGGCGACGCAAACCTTGCCCATTTGCCGTGCGACCAACGCAGCGTGGCTAGAAACACCACCCCGAGCGGTCAAAATCCCATCCGCAGCGATCATACCGCGGAGATCTTCTGGGCTGGTTTCGATCCGTGCCAAGACCACGTGTTGGCCCTTGGCCGCCAATTCCTCTGCTTTGCCGGCGGTGAAGACCACGGCCCCTGAAGCGGCTCCTGGTCCGGCAGGCAAACCGACCGCCAACATGCGACCTTCCTTCTTCGCCTTGTCGTAGGCTTTCGTATCAAAGATCGGCTGCAGCAATTGGTTGAGAGCTTCTGGATCCCCAGACTTGATCGCATGTTCTGGGGTCATCAACTTTTCCTTCACCATGTCGTGAGCGATTTTGACATAGGCGAGTGCGGTCCGCTTTCCATTCCGCGTTTGCAGCATGTACAGCTTCTTGTTCTCAATGGTGAACTCGAAGTCTTGAACGTCGCCGAAGTTACGCTCGAGCGTCTTGCGCACTTCCACCAATTCCTTGAACGCTGCGCCGAGGATCTTGTCCTTGGCCATTTCTGCGATCGTCAGCGGTGTGCGAACACCGGCCACAACGTCCTCCCCTTGAGCATTCACCAGATACTCACCGTAGAAAACGTTCTCTCCGTTGGCTGGATCACGCGTGAACGCAACACCCGTTGCGCAGTCATCACCCATGTTCCCGAACACCATGCTCTGAACGTTCACCGCAGTACCCCATTCATCCGGAATACGATACTTTTGGCGGTACAGAATGGCTCGTTCGTTCATCCACGACCCGAACACGGCGGTCACCGCACCCTCGAGTTGCTTCATCGGCTCGTTCGGGAACGCCTTGCCAGTTCGATCCTTGATCAACTTCTTGAACCGCTTCACCAACTCTTGAAGTTGCTTAGCGGTCAGTTCGGTGTCTAGCTTGACACCAACTTCCTTCTTCAACCCATCCATCACTTCATCGAACGGCTCGTGGTCGTTTTCGTTCTTCTTCTGAACACCCATCACCACGTCGCCATACATCTGGATGAAACGACGGTAGGAGTCCCAAGCAAAACGAGGATTGTTGGTGGCTGCTGCAAGCCCTTCGCAGGCCGCATCGTTGAGTCCCAAGTTCAAAATCGTGTCCATCATCCCCGGCATCGAGTCGCGGGCACCCGATCGTACCGAGACGAGCAGAGGGTTCTTCACGTCCCCAAACTTCTTGCCCGACTCTTTCTCAAGCCATTTCACAGCCTTTTCCAATTCGGATGGAAGCTCGGCTGGGTACTTGCGACCGTTCTTGTAATAGTTCACGCAGACTTCCGTCGTGATCGTGAATCCCGAGGGTACCGGCAAACCAATCCTGGTCATCTGAGCCAAATTGGCTCCCTTCCCCCCCAAAAGTGCCTTCATGTCCCCGCTGCCATCGGTTTTCGATTTACCGAAGAAATAGACCAACTTGTTTGCCATAGCCGAATGCAACGCTCCAAAAATTGTGCGAAAATCGTGGGGGTATTTCCGGTCCCCAGAACCGTCCTAAAGCTTCAACAAAAGCGGGCAAAAGTTTAGAGGGGACCTCAAAAATCGTCAATCACCTCGATGCACCTACTCCCTTTGCCCCGACGATGACTGCCAACCCAAATACACCTTCACGGGCACACGCCCCGTCCAGCCCCAAACGCCGGCTTCCTGGTTTCTGGAAACTGATTTCCGATGGCTGGGACTTAGCCTCCATTTCCAACGACCAGAAGGGGGCCGCCGCTGAAGGAGGCTGCGATTCGGATGCTTCGCCAACGGCTCAAAACCTAGTAATTCATGACGAATCCAGCGATCTCGCACATCCACAGGCGACGAGCCGAGAAGTCGCAGATCCAGGATCGGACGCTTTCGAAATGAAGGTTTTCCAGTCGCCCCGCCGCGCCCAAGCGTCGACGCGGTCCGCAGATCTCCTATTTGTGGCCTTGATTCGAGATCACGACCATGCATGGCTTGCGTTTCCCATTACCAAGATTTCACATAACAAGATTTCACATAAATCGACGAACTCGACCGAGTCGTCGCTGCACACTGCGACTCACTTTTCCGCACTGATCCCCCGAGAAGCATGGCGTACTCTCCTTCCCTCGGTCGCCTTCCTCCCTGCTGAAAGCCCCGTATGGAACCTGCATTCCAAGGAACTGGCCGATCTCGAGGAAACGTTCGCGCAGTCAAAGATCATCGTCTCGGAAGGGATTCTTTGGCACGTGACGCCATCGACAACTTGGACAACGGCCGCCCTGCCGTTCCTCGAGTCCCAAAAACCTCCCAAGCTTCTCCTCCAAGACTGGGAACGGCAGCTCCGCGAAATCGCATCTCGCATCTCCGATGGGAAAAATCCCAAGGACACGAACGCATCGAGCACCTCAGTTCCAACGCAAAAGCCCCAATCGCAAGTGGACTCCCCGCCTGAATCACTCCCTGACTCTCCATGCCATTACCTCCTGTCGTTCCACGGTCTGATTTTCCCAATCCGCGCATTGCATGAACAACTGCTTCAAGCTCTAGCCATCCAATCTGCCGAACCTCAAATCGATTGGCTCTTGGATTGGGGGGAACAACCTGTCGAAATCGATTGGCCGGCCATCCCCTTCGCCACCGAATCGCTACCAACAAAAGAACCCTCGAAGACTACATCAAAGACATCATCGATCGCTCAGGCCCAAAAGCTTCCAATCCGGCAACAGCAACCAAAACCTACGAAGAAAAAGAAACACAACCGGCAAAAATTGATCGTCGCGATGTTCGCAGGGACCGCTGCCACAATCGCCCTGTTGTTCTGCTCGAGCTTTTTTACAACGAGTCCTAAAACAACCCCAAGAAAAACTTCCGCTGGGCCCGCGACCAGCAACGACCCCCACGCCTCGAAAAACCATGGCGAACCGGCGAGCAATCCCAACAGCCAGCCTGAATCCAGTGAACTCGCCGATATAGCCAACATGCCTGAGATCGCTGATATGGCAGAGATAACAGCGACGCCCGCTTTGGAATCTAGCGATGCCTTAATTCCGCTCTCCCCAGATCAAATCGTCTTGCAATCCCTTGCCAACTCCGGAACTCCCAATCGACCCGCGTCGGTGAACCAAGGACTTACCCAGCCTGCTGCCGAACTCATGGACCGGGATCGGTTGGCTCTGGGGCGCGAGGCGATGGGGCGCGAGGCGATGGGAGGAGAACTCGTTGGGGATGTGGAACCAACCAACGCGCCGGGTGCAGAGGCACCGGACCTGATCGCGCCAGAGGGCGTTGCTGGCGTGGATCCAGGGATCGTCGATGGAGATTTGGTGCTTGTGCAACCTCCTGGGGATTCTCTTTTCACTATCCCGGCCACCAAAGCATTCCAGCGTGTGGAACTCAAAACCAATCCGCAATCCGCAATGAACGTGACCGATAGCTTCTCCAAAAACAGACCCTGCTGGGCCCAGTTGAAACTAACCGATGAGGCGATCAGCGAGATAGCTGTACAGCCTGCGGAGTTCGAGATTGCATTGTCCGATGCGCCTGCGAAATGGCGGCTAACCCTCGATGACGTCGTCCCAGAACTGCATGTCTACCTGCTCACCAAACCAGGCCGACGATGGTATTTCATGGTTCAAGTGGGTGTTCATTTTCCAGGCGACATTCACCCAACTCCCCTCGGACGCGACGATGCAGCCAATGTTGTATTGAAGCTCCAAGCCCACCAGCAATGGCTCTCTCAATCGATCGAGGCTCTCCGGAATTCGCCTTTTCCCAAACGAGTCCCCGGTCGTCCCGACGTCTTCACGCAAATCAGGGAATTGCAATCGCAGCAAAAGGAAACGAACAAGGCGATCGAGCGCTGGACGGAGGTCGCACGCCTATGCCATGAACTTTTCTCCTACGGCTCGGTAGCTATCACACTCGACGAACCACCACCCGAGAGTTCGAAGGAAGACGCCCCGAAACCTTAGAGCTTCAGCCCGCGTCTCCTGCACCTCGACGGCTTGCCAGAAAAAGCTTGCCCTCCCGAAGAGCATACCGAACAGCTTGCATGGCGTTTGATCACCCGCTAACCTGACGAGTCAAAGAACGCATTCCCCTCTTACGTTGAGCTTTTGGAGTTAAGCATGAAATACGGGATGAACTTGTTGCTCTGGTCCGGTGAACTGAACGATGGATTGATCCCAGTGCTCGAAAAGCTCAAAGAGTTCGGATACGACGGTGTCGAGATCCCTGTATTCAACCTCAATCTCGATTACACAGCATGGGGAAAACGACTCGATGCGATCGGACTCGAACGAACAGGTGTTACCGTGCGAAACGCGGACGACAATCCGATTAGTTCCGATCCTGCAGTACGTCGCAAAGGTGTCGACGCCAACAAAAAAACATTGGATTGCTGCGCTGCCGCAGGGGTACAAACCATTGTCGGCCCCTACCATTCGGCCCTAGGCTATTTTTCAGGCAGTGGACGCACCAACGACGAATGGAAGTGGGGTATCGACAGCATGCGAGAAACTGCCGAACACGCTGCCAAAGTCGGCGTCATGCTGGGCGTGGAACCGCTGAATCGATTCGAGTGCTACTTCCTCAACGCTCAAGCCGACGCGGCCGAGTTTTGCCGACAAGTCAACCATCCGAATTGCCGGATGATGTACGACACCTTCCATAG
>CAIYZV010000439.1 GCA_903930765.1 uncultured Pirellula sp. | reverse complement strand
TACGGCTGCGCAAACAGATTCGCCCAGTTGCCTTCGAAGATTTTGACAATCGGCCGCTCGGAATCAGACTGGAAAGTTATCCTATTCGGAAAAGGTTGCCCAGCAGTTAAAATAGCACTGCTACCGCAATGGGAGACGGCGATGGCACGGGTTGCCATCCGACACGTACCTGTCGGACATGTCTCGCAGGGGAGTGGCGGGTTGGAAATCGAGTGCTAGATCCTCCCGGCATCGATCCTTCCTTTCGCCAGTGCCACCAACACCCCAGTGCCCCAACACCCCAGTGCCACCAAAACCATGGAAAGAACAACTAGGGAAAACTATGTTTTTTGAGAATCGAGTCCCGAGTAGTATCGCGTCGGTTATGACGATTTTGTTCACTGGGTTCCTCAGTGGCGGAATCGTGAACGCGCAGCCATTCCCCAATCGCAAGCTAGGTCAAGAAGACAAATTTAGGCAGCTTGAGGAGATCCTTCCGACCCCGAACTCGTACCGTTCTGCTGCCGGTGAGCCTGGGCCGGATTATTGGCAACAGCGGGTCGACTACAGCATCGACGTAACATTAAACGATTCCGACCAGTCGATTGCAGGTTCCGAGACGATTCGCTATCGCAATCAGTCGCCGCATGCGCTCCGGTATTTTTGGGTGCAGATCGATCCGAACTTGTTTGCTCCCGATAGCGATGCCAACCGTACGCGTGGAATGCGAGGCTCCTTCTCGAATCGCGTATCCACTGCCGAAATGGAATCGATTCAGGAGAGACGCCGGTTTGATGGGCGTTGCAACATTGAATCGGTGACCGACTCTCTCGATCGGCCGCTGAAGACCTTTGTGGTCGACACAATGATGCGGATCGATCTTGCCGAACCGCTCCTTAGCGGAGAAGAGTTTTCGCTCAAAATTCGGTGGTCTTACACGATCAACAATGCACGGCTCCTCAACGGAAGAACGGGTTATGAGTTTTTTGAAAAGGATGGGAACTACATTTACGAGATTGCCCAGTGGTTCCCTCGCCTAGCCGCATACACGGATGTTACCGGTTGGCAGCACAAGCAGTATTTAGGACAAGGTGAATTTACGCTCGAGTTTGGCGACTATCACGTTCGGATTACAGCTCCGGCTGACCATATCGTGGCATCGACAGGAGAATTGCAGAACCCGAACGAGGTTTTAACCGCGGAGCAGCAAGCGAGGTTGGTCACTGCGCAATCCGCCGAACGCCCCGTTTTCATTGTGACTCCTGAGGAAGCGAAGGAGAACGAGACGGAAGGGACAGACTCCACCAAGACGTGGATCTTCAGGGCGGAGAACGTCCGTGATTTCGCGTTCGCATCGAGCAGGAAGTTTATTTGGGATGCTCAAGGCCACCAGGTGAACGACCATCGCGTCATGGCGATGAGTTACTATCCCAACGAAGGAGAACCCCTTTGGAGCAAGTACTCCACGCACGCGATTATCCATACCCTTAATGTTTATAGCCGCTACACATTCGATTACCCCTACCCCGTTGCGATTAGCGTGAACGGACCTGTCGGCGGTATGGAATATCCGATGATCTGCTTCAATGGACCTCGTCCCAAGGAAGATGGTACCTACTCGGCGAATACCAAGTACGCCTTGATTACGGTGGTGATTCACGAAGTGGGTCACAACTATTTTCCGATGATCGTCAACAGCGATGAGCGGCAGTGGTCCTGGATGGACGAAGGTCTCAATACGTTCCTGCAGTACTTGGCCGAGCAAGAATGGGAGGAGAACTATCCATCGCAACGCGGGGAGCCCGAACTGATCGTGCCTTACATGCAAAGTACGAATCAAGTACCGATCATGACCAATAGCGATTCCATCATTCAATTTGGGCCCAATGCCTACAGCAAACCGGCAACCGCTTTAAATGTTTTGCGGGAAACGATTCTTGGTCGCGAACTGTTTGATTTCGCGTTCAAGGAATACTCGCGACGCTGGAAATTCAAACGACCGATGCCAGCAGATTTTTTCCGAACCATGGAAGATGCGACCGGCCGGGATCTTGATTGGTTTTGGCGCGGCTGGTTCTACACGACGGATCATTGCGATATCGCTCTCGATAAAATCGAGGTCTTCATGCTCGACGGGCGAACTCCTGACGAGGCAGCTCAAGAGTTGAAAGACAAGAAAGAGTCTCGCCTACAAACTTTGTCGCAGCAGCGCAACAAGGAATTGCCGAAACGAGCCGATCAGTTTCCAGAGCTCAAGGATTTTTATAACGAATACGATCCCAATGAGGTCACCGATGAGCAGCGCCGAGCGTACGAAAAAGGACTTAGCGAACTGAGCGAAAAGGACAAGGCGTTGTTGGATGCAACCGATCGTTTTTATCGCATTCAGTTCAAGAATGTCGGTGGTTTGGTCATGCCCGTAATCTTGCTAGTTACCCTCGAAGATGGGAGCACCCAAGAGATTCGAATACCAGCGGAGGTATGGCGCATGGACACAAACCAGTGCGACACACTGGTTGTCACCGAGCAGCCGATCGTGAAATTCGAACTGGATCCCTATCGAGAGACGGCGGATGTGAATCGGGACAACAATCATTTCCCACCAGTGATCGAACCATCTCGGTTCCAACTGTTCAAAGGCCAGCGCCGTTCCTCAGACGACAATCCGATGGCAAAAGCAAAACGCGCTGCCGAAGCGGCAAAGAAGGCGAAGGAAGCCGAAGAGCAGAAGGAAAAAGTCTCCCAGGAGCCAAGCGAACCCTCCGAAAAGAAAAACTCGGCTGAGGATACGACCAAGTCGATCGATCCGGAGAAGAAAGTTGATTCGGATAAGAAGGCAGAGACCGACAAGAAGAAGGAAAAGAAAGAAAAGAAGGCCAAGAAACGGAGCCTAATGAATGTTTAAAAACGGGAGGCATCACTTCCTGACTGCGATAGGGGCGACGCTCAGTGTACTTCTGTGCGCGATGACACTGGCGAGCCTATGCGGTTCGTCGATGGCGTTCTTCCCTCATCCGTTTCACGTTTGTATCGGGCAAATGGAATGGAATGACTCCGATCGCTGGGAAGTCGCCTTGCGTGTTCATCCTCAAGACCTGGAGAAGGAGCTTTCAAAGGTTGTCGGTAAGTCGATTTCGATTGACGATGAACAGTTCCCGCAACTCGTTACCAATTTCCTGAATGATCAATTCTTCGTGTTGCGAGTACCGGTGGATCTGGCTCAACAAGAAGTTGATCAGCGCATCTCCGAGATGCCGAAAGAGACTCTCCGCGGAGCGGATGCAGCCGCGACGGGGGATACGGTGACCGAGGAGACCTCGGACAAAACGTCTCGCAAGGATCCGACGCGTTCTAGTTTGAAGTGGATCGGTATGGAGTCGGAACGCGGATGGATTTGGATCTATCTGGAGATGTATCCGCCCCGTTTGGAAGCAGCCAAGAGCTCGCGAGATTGGCTAGTCCATCAACTTTTTCTAGAGACCGTTGAAAGGCAGGAAAACTCGGTGGTTATCTATCCACAACCGAGAACAACTTCTGCAAAGAAGTACTCCTTGCAGTTCAAAAAGGGGCAACCGTCCGCGTTGATGCAGGCTCGTGACTAATCCCATTTTGGGTGATATGAGAATTGCTGAGACGAGTCTGAAAAAGAATTGCTAGGTTCGCGTTTTAGCGCCCGTCGGTCTGACGTCGGAGTTCTGCAACTGGAAGTGCCACTGCAGGCCGAAGGGGAGACTAAGCAACGGGGCCTAGAATACGATTTAGCGTCCGCGAGTCGCCTTTTCGATCAGCAGGTAATTGCTGGATTCGTACTCGGTAATTCTTCCGGTCACCACCCAAACCAAGCGTCGATCTTCCTCCGAGAGGTACGACGCAACACGCTGGAGCATCTGGTTTTCTAGGCAGACAAAGGACCGTGTTGAACCATCCTCTTGGAAGACCAATCGGTCCTTCACGATCCGAAATTTTCCCTTTGACTCAACGACCGAGGATCCTTCGCGGAGTAGCGATCGTTCTTTAGTTGCGGATGGGATTTGAAGCGTGTCCTCAGCGAGGGCCGCGTTCGACCAAAGGCCCTTGGATGCGTTGGAATTCGAATCCACGTTCAGGTTTACTAGGATCGTTGTCGAAGTGACGCTGACGAAAACCCAGAACGATGCTGAGCGGGCGATGCGTTTTAGCGTCCGATGTACTTTGGACATGGTTGTACTCCGGACACGAATGCGAAGGCTACAGGTTCGGGAAGAGGCTATTGCCGTTTCGGAAGGACCAACGCATGTAGTGACATCACACCGCCAGCAGTGAGCAGAATAAAGCCGAGCCAATTGGGCGGCTTGACGGTCTTCTTCGGGGATGGGGCGACTTGCATGTACGCGTTCGTAGCTCCGTTCGCATCAGCCACCTTGGCTTGCTTCGCGATTTTGTGGAGAGCTCGGGTGCTACTCTCATTCAGTACGAACGAATCCACAAAGCGGAATTGCAGCCCCAAAAAGAAGAGGACTACTCCGAACATAAAGTAACGATTGCGATCGAATTCCATGACTCGATTCCTTTTGTCAAACGAACGACACCCTATCCTTCATCGGATGGATTCAGGTGGACACCGAGACAAAAACAGAGTTCGTCCTTTGGTAACGCTTGTACCGGGAGTTCGCAGTGGGAGATTTCTAACGGCACACTGAGGGTGGAGTGCTGTGAGTCCAATAAAAAAGCACGGCATCCGCCGTGCTTTGAATGACGCGTTTGGGGCGACTCTAACGAAAAAGAGACGCCTAGACGAAACGACCTAAACCCACTTCATGCGTGGAGTCTACAGGTTTTCTCGACTCGACTCGACGTCGGTCCAGAATACCCGCGGCCTTGGTTAGGCGACGGAAGCCTTGCGGATATAGCTGCTCAATCGGCTCTTCGTACGCGAAGCCTTGTTCACGTGAATGATACCTTTGGAAGCAGTCTGGTCGAGCAACTTGCAAAGCGACGAAAAATGAGTTCGGGCCGTATCGAACTGCTTGGCTTGGACAGCGGAATGCAGTTTCTTAATGGACGTTTTCAACGAGGACTTCGCAGCGCGGTTGCGAGCGCGGCGTTGGAGCGACTGGCGAAGCCGCTTCTTGGCACTCTCGATATTTGGCACGACAACTACTCCTGAATAAGCTTTGGAATTTAGGTTTTAGGTTTTTCGGGCCAGTTATGATGGCGGCGGCAGGGTATTTTGTCCAGTGCTATTTCGGCCAGAAGTCTGTGGAGTCTAGAAGTCTGGGGAGTATCGTGGGGTGTACGGGGTCCTGGCTGATTTTTCAGTTCTTAGCCTTTTGGGTGGTATTAAGATGGTTTCTTTGAGCATTCGTGGACTGCTTCCCGGACTCGCCGCCGCTGGTAGGACACTGGTTTTGATGGTTTGCTTCCATTTCGCGGGGCCAAGCTCTGGGGGGAATGGGGTAGCAATTGCCGCGGAACCATCACTCCGTATCGTTTTTGTCGGGGATGTCATGCTGGACAACGGCCCCGGCCATTGGATCGGGTTGGAAAAGGATCCCTTTGAACGCTGCAAGGGATTGCTCGAGGGTGCCGACCTGCGGGTTGGCAATCTGGAGTGTGTTCTCGGCGATGAGGGTTCCAGGCGGAGTAAGCCTTACGTATTTCGGGCTGCGGGTGGGTCAGAGCGTTTCCTGAAGCGGCATTTCGATGCCGTGAGTTTGGCCAATAATCATTCGCTGGACTACGGTCCCGAAGGGTTGGTCGGCTGCATGGAAATCCTCGATCAGGTGGATTTGCCTTATTTCGGGGGTGGTAGGAATCTCAAGGAATCCCGGCGTCCTTTGGTTTTGGAACGGAAAGGGAAGCGGATCGCGTTGCTGGGATTCAACGAGTTTTACGCCGAGGAGTACGCCGCCAAGAAAAAACAAGCTGGCAATACCCCACTGAACCCCGACTGGGTGATCGCCGACATCAAGAAATCCCGCAATGAGCTCCAATGCGATGTGGTAATCCCGTTTTTTCATTGGGGGGAAGAATTGGAGTCTCAGCCTCGTCCCGATCAGCGGGAACTGGCACAGCGGTGCATCGAGGCAGGGGCCACGGCGGTGGTCGGAGCCCATCCCCATATCCCGCAGACGATCGATTATCACCGAGGAAAACCGATTGTTTATAGCTTGGGGAATTTCGTATTCGACTACTACGCCGGGGATCCCGAAGTATGGCTCGGCTGGGTAGCAACCCTCGATATCTCCGACTCTGGAGATGTTGATCTGCGGATCGATGCGGTTGAGATGGATCCGGCCGGCATTCCGACCCCCGTTGTCCCATCCTCTCCCTGAATGCCATCTCCCTGAACGCAAAGCGGCAACTGCAAACCCGTTAACTTGTGAATAATCGACAGTTTCCGCACGATCGGAGCAAACGTCAGCCGAGCATTCGTGGCTGGTTTTAACAAGGTGGCTCTATCAAGGTTTTTCCAGATTCCGAAGGGGACGCCGTGGGATCCCGAAGGGGTTGCTGTGGGCTGGGAAGGTCGGCAGGAGGGGCCCGCGGAAAACTTCCCGGGTTTTTGATGAGCTTGTCTGAGAACAATAGCTAGAATCTAGTGGTTGCGTAGACTAGTGTAGTACAGAGTTTGGTCGTCGCCTTTTCAGTGTTCCCTCGTCGGAGTAATGGTCCGGAATGTCAAACTACGTATCGCTTGACGAAGCCGCCAAGATTTTGGGTATTTCGACAGACGAATTGATCGAGATGCGTTCGCGCGGAGAGATCTTCGGCTACCGTGATGGCCCCAGCTGGAAGTTCAAGCAGGAAGAAATGGAGCGGGTCCAAGGGGAACTGGCCGGGGATGCCCTCGATGAAGACGCTGGTGGTTCGTCGATTCTGGTTTCTGAACGAGAAGTTGGATCCAGTGGCGGCAAGTCCGGTGCCACCATAGGAAAAGAGTCAAGCGATCTCGTATTGGGATCGGATTTGAAGTTGTCGGACGACCACGAGGGAAGCGACGTCGCGCTGGTGCCAGATCCAAAAAGCGGCAGCGGAGTCAAACTGGTTCAAAAGAGTCCAAGTGATTCAAGCAGCGACTTGGATCTTGGAAGCGATCTGAATCTTTCCGTCGACCCAGCCGAGGCCAGCGGTATCGACTTGATAGGCCGTCAACCCGATTCCAACGTGCTCGGTTCCGATCTTGGATTGCAATCAGGCTCTGCGGGTGGCACGCCAGTTGGCAGCGGCAGTCTCGACCTCGGTGGGGATTTGGAGTTAGCGACGGACGACGAAGATGATTTGGTATTGGGATCCGATTCGGGTATCGGACTCGGTTCTGAAAGCGGGATCAATTTGATGAGTCCATCAGATAGCGGATTGTCGCTCGAAGATGAACCTCTTGATCTCGCGGGTACCGGCATATCCGGTCTCGATTTGGGAGCCGATGCGGGCTCGGATGTTGGCGGTTCCAAACCCAGCGAGAGCGGGATCAGTGGACTCGGAAGTGGCGCGTTGGTCGATTTCAATCAAGGCGAAGAGTTTCAACTCACACCTTCCGGTGGAATCGAAGCGGACGACGACAGTGGTTCCCAGGTCATCGAATTGGAAGACTCAGGAAGTTATGGCGACGGAGTCGGAATGCCGGAGGCCGCCGGCATGGTGATGGAAGAGGGGGCTGATTTTGGTTCCGATGTCGTTGACGCAACGGCTGCAGGTGGAATGGTGGCCCTCCGTGGTGCACCCGAAACCCCATACACGGGACTTCAAGTTGGTATGTTGGCCATGGTTCTGTTGCTGATGGGATTGTGTGGAATCCTAACCTCCGACATCCTTCGTAATCTTTGGGGGTGGGATGGTGAGACCGATTACTCGACCAGTTTGACATCGGCATTGGTCAAAGCGATCGGTTCCAAGTAGCGGTTTGAGGTTGACGTTTTCGGCAATGTCAACACATCGCGGTAATCCCACGCCAGATCAGCTAGTCCAGTGGGAATCTCGCAAGGCCCCTCGGAGCAGGAGCGACATCCCTGACGAGATTTTAGGGGCGCTCAATTCGGGTTGGATCGAGACCAAGACCCTTGTCGAATGGTTGTCCGTTGATCGAGTTCGCTTGTTTCTTTCTCTGGCGAACGCATGCGAGTTGCCATTGGACTCAGAGGATCGCAAGGAGCTTCGAGACGTGCGAGGCCTAAGCGCACTCAAGCAATCGTGGGGGGTGGCACGCGTCTTATCGCGGCATGTCGCTCTAGGAGATGCTGCCTACGCGCACTTGGTAGAGCATCGCAGCGATGTTGTTCGCGAGTGGTGCGCTCTTCTGGTCGGGATGGTTGCCGAATTAAAGTTTTCTCGCCGGTTGGCCTGGATGAAGACCTTGGCAGACGATCGCAACTCCGCCGTTCGGGAGTTGGCTTGGATGGGACTGAGGCCGCATATTGCCGCGGATCCTGTGGCGACTATCGGGTCGCTGGTCCCATGGACGGGTAGTCGCAATGAACGGTTGCGACGGTTTGCGTCGGAGGTCACGAGACCGCGGGGTGTCTGGTGCGAACACATCGCACTGTTGCGCGATGCGCCTGTGTTGGGGCTGCCGATTCTCGAACCCCTTCGTTCCGACACATCGCTTTATGTCCGAAATTCGGTCGCAAATTGGCTGAACGATGCGAGCAAAACGGCACCGGACTGGGTGATGCAAATCACTTCCCATTGGCTAAGGTCCTCGAAGTCTCGAGAAACCGAATACATTGTTCGGCGAGCCCGCAGAACGCTCGAAAAGTCGTCGAAGACACGCCGCAACGAAGTGTATTAACCCAACTAGCTCGTGCCCAACCGCATTGCTTGAAATCGAGCTTCACGTCTACGCATACGGTTTGTAGCGGTTGAATCGAACGGAGAGAATAGACCGCTGTCCTTTTTCCGAACACGTTTTTCTAAGTCGCCTCGCCCGGCAATTTGCAAACTACGGTTTCCTAAAGGGCGATGCCCATTCGCCTCTCGAAAATCTCCTTAGTTTCAGTCCGAGGTTGCGATGATGATGCGGAACATCGTGTTCATTTTTTGCTGGTCGATGATGGGTTTATCATCGGTGATCGCTGGTTCGCCAGCGACCCCACAAGCCACACCGTTGCCTCAAAACATCCCAGTGATTGGCAATGTCCAGGTGTCGGGATCGGATGCGAGGGCTGCCGCCTTCAATCAGCAATGGATGCCAAAATTCCAGGCGATCATCGATAAGAATTTGGCCGAACAAGTCGTGTTCGTCAACGCTTCAGGATTCAAGCTCGACCCGGACCGCTTTTTTCTCAGGCAGGCAGCAAACCAGACAATCCGTGTCTATTTCCTAGCCGAAGGTGCTGGATATCAAAATGCACTTGGGTTTACATTTTCACCTGCCGGCAGCACCACTCCCGGGACACCTCGTTTGCTATTTCCAAACGCATCGATCCAAGGTGGCACGGTTCGCAACATAGACAATCCGCTGAAGCCTGGAGATTTTGTAGAGATCGGAACAGGAGGAAACGGTTGGCAGCTAGATTTCTTTCTGCTCCCAAACGGCTTCCAGAGTTGGAGGTCCTTCAATGGCCAAGGGACCCCGCCCTACATTCCTTGGTTATGGAATGACATCAGCAAGAACTGCGACAACTTTCAGCATGTCGTTGCGTTCGTCATGCCGGACTCTCCATTCATTTTGGTCGGATTTGAGGACCTGATTGGGGGTGGTGACCGCGACTACAACGATGCTCTTTTCGTAGTCGACGTTGGGATTGAGAACGCAACGAACTTAATCGACGAGTCCACACTCCCTCAGTGAATGAAGATACCTTCCGTTCTCACCCGATGGACACTCTTTCAGGCGACTTGGTAACACGTGAATTTATGGTTTGTTCGAACCGAACACGGCAACGAAGGGGAATGCCCCACCCAAAGCGGCGTCTTGGGGTCGCCAGCATTGAATTGGCGATCGTTCTGCCAGTCATATTGACCTTCGTTCTTGGAACGATCGAGGTTTGCCAACGAATCTTTTTGAGGCAATCGGCTGTGTTGGCCGCCTATGAAGGAGCAAGGCTTGCAGTTCGCAATACGTCGGATAACGCCAAAGTGGTAGCTCGATGCAATGCATTGCTACAGCAACGAAAAATTTTGGGTGCTACAGTCGCGGTGACGCCAGCCAACTTGATGGAGGTCCCTGCAGGGACGGAAATCACCATCCGAATCGAAGTTCCTTGGGCACAAAACTCTCCGACACGTTTTGTGCTTAGGGATCAAGGTGTTTTAGCAGTGAATGCTACGATGTTGCGGGAATAGAAATCCAAATGCTGATAACGACAACAGAAACTAGCCCCCAATCCCTTTCTAGCTTGGCCTCGCACCTGGCGGATCGATTGCTTCAAACTGGATCTCTGGCGAACCGTCGGCGCAGTCGAAGCCGTCGGGGAGCCTTGGTCCCATTGGCATGCATCGTTCTCTTCGCCATGCTCGGCGTCATGGGGTTGAGTATTAACATCGCGTACATTGAACTTGTGCGTACCGAGCAACGCCTAGCCACCGATGCTGCTGCTAAAGCCGCATTGGTCGTCCTCGGTCAAACACAGTCGGCAGCATCTGCTCGAGCCGCAGCGATACGGATCGCGTCACTGCATCGCGTAGGGGGACAACCCTTGAAGCTGACGGATGCAGAGATCGAGTCCGGTAGCTCTGTGTTGCAAAGCAGTGGTACGTACGCTTTCACGCCAGTGGTTGACGCCAACAACACAGCAGTCATCAACTCGATCCGTATCAATTCCAATCTGTCTCGGATGAACGGCGGAGGTGTTTCGCTCGTGATGATGCCTCAGTTGATGGGGATGAGTACGTACACTGCATCGCAATCGGGAATTGCGACCCGGATCGATATGGATGTCTGTCTGGTGGTGGATCGGTCGGGTTCCATGGCTTGGGACCTCAGCTCCAAACCATTCTCGTATCCTGGAACGCTGAATGGAAAATCGGCGATGCAGAATTACTTTCAATTGCCCCACCCGACGTTGAGCCGATGGGCTGCATTACGAAACTCAGTGGATATCTTCATAACGGTATTGAACGAGAACCCGATCAAAACCCGAGTATCACTCGCATCCTATTCCAGCAATTTCACATTCGGCGTCTACTCCTCGTCCGTCGCATCGCTCGATCAATCATTAACGACGAATTATGCGTCGCTTACGGCGGCCATGAAGAAGATTTCGTCGCAACCATTGATCGGAAACACCAACATTGCAGCGGGGTTGCGAGAGGGGATCAACTCCCTGACAGACCCTAATCTCGCCAAGCGAACCTCGTTCAAGACGATCATCTTGCTAACCGATGGTGTTATGTCCCAAGGAGACGACCCTGTGGGCTTGGCAGCTTCCGCGAGAACTATGAATATCCGAACTCACACCATCGCATTCAGCGCCCAAGCCGACGTCAACTTGATGCAAAAAGTCGCTCAAGCGGGAGGAGGGCAGTCCTATGTGGCTCCGGATGCGGCATCGTTGAAGACTACATTTAAGACCATTGCGGCGACATTGCCGAACATGCTCACCAATTGATGAGTGCGATTCGCACTATTGATTGCTACAGGAGACCGCATGGTAGATCGACCCAAGGAACAAGAGCCCATGAGCCACACAAGCCCCACGAATCGAAGAGACTCGCACGGAGAACCGACGAATGCGGGAAGCCGGCGGGTTCGGAACCGTCGGGTTCGGAACCGACGGGTTCGGAACCGGCGGGGCGCATTTACCGTTGAGTTTGCGCTTTGCAGCGGTTTGTTCTTTATGATCCTGTTGGCTGGTTTTGAGTTCAGCCGATTTATGTATGCGCGTCACAGTGTTGATCAAGCGGCTTATGAAGCGGCGAGGATCGGAATTGTTCCAGGGCAATCCCCGGCCCAGGTCATCGCGCGAGCGCGCCAGATCCTCAATGCGACGGGAATACGGTCGGCTACGGTAAATGTTCAGCCTACGGCTTTTGATGGTAACACGGAAACAGTTACGGTGAGTATCACCGCACCTTACGCAGATAGTTCGTGGCTTCGCCCCGTTTTCCTAGCAGCTACAAACCTGTCGGCTACGATTACGCTCGATCACGAAAACCAAGCGTACTTGCAGGCACAGACGATCAATATCGGAAACAACAATTTCGAACCGATCGACAAGTAAGATCGATTGGTCGATGCGATCCGTTCATGAGTCTTGTGCGGAAAGACTACTCCGATCCCTTTTTCTTTGGTTTCGACGGGGTTGATTCGCTCGATTTCGAGGGAGCGGGTTTGGAGTCTGGTTTGCTAGCTGCAGAGTCACTCGATGTCGAACTGCTACTGGAACTGGTATCGCTCGGGGTTTTATCGGCAGCTGCCGATTTCTTGTAGGAGTCGCTTCTATAATCCGTTTGATAGAACCCGGAGCCTTTGAACATGACGGCTGCTCCGGTTCCAATCAGTCGACGCAACTTGAGCTTTTTGCACTTGGGGCATTTCTTCTCTGGGTCAGCCGAGATCGATTGAAAGAGCTCGAACGTGTGCCCGCAGGCATCGCATTCGTAGTCGTAGGTTGGCATAGTGTAGTGGCTCCGATAAAAATCGCTGGAGGTAGCGCTAGCATCAAGACTGGGAAGCAGGGCCGGTCGAGACGATGACCATGCTGGGACGAATCACTCGGTCATGCATCATGAATCCAAGACTGGTTTCCATCATCACCGTTCCGGCAGGGTACTGATCGCTCGGTTGTTGCGAAATGGCTTGATGGACATTTGGATCAAACGGTTTCCCAAGCCCCGCGATCGGTTTGCAATGATGCTTGGCCAGGACATTCGCAAATTGCTGCTGAACCATGCGAACCCCGGCCACGATTCCATCGGCGTTTGTCGCCCCGGATACAGACTCGGTTGCACGATGCAGATTGTCGACGACCTCGAGCAAATCGCTGACCAATGGCAATGCGGCGTATTTTAACTGCGTTTCCAAATCGCGGGTGATGCGCCGACGAAAGTTCTCTAGTTCCGCTTGGGCTTTCAGCTCGCGGCTTCGCAACTCGACGACTTGTTGCTCCAATTCATCGATCAGTTGCTCTGGTGTTTCCGACGATGGATCGGAAGCGGTCGCTTCGTTTTCGGCAAAAACGGCGTCTTTCGGGTCCCTGCCTCGCTCGGAGTCTTGCGAGGATCCATCAGAATTTGAATCGTTATTTGAGTTCATGCGTGTTACCTACGAGATTGAATGTTGGGTGATTCCGTGGTTGCGAGGACGAGTTCGCATCGAGTTGCTGGTTGATTTTCTAGGAGGCGGATTGCCCTTGAAAATAAGCCATGATCCGGTCCATGAAACCTTTCCGTTCGGGCGAAATATTTTTGTCGTCGAGTTCGGCCAGTTCCCGCAACAACTCCTGCTGTCGTTTGCTGAGCTTCTTTGGAACTTCGATGAGCGTTTGAACGAGCAGATCCCCCTTGGCTCCCGAATGCGGATCGGGCATTCCTTGACCTCGCAATCGGAACACGGTACCGCTTTGCGTTCCAGCAGCGATATCGAGGGACTTGCGACCTTCGAGCGTAGGGACTTCGATGCTCGAACCCAAGGCTGCTTGGCTGAATGCAATCGGCAACTGCAGGATGAGGTCGTGCCCATCCCGTTTGAAGATCGGGTGGGGTTTGACGTGAATAAAGCAATAAGCGTCACCTCGCGGGCCGCCATCCGGACTCGGTTGTCCCTCGCCCTGCAAGCGAACACGCATGTCGTCGTCGACCCCAGGGGGAATTTTGACTTCGAGTTTTACCTCGTGAGGCTTAAGGCCCTGGCCGTCGCATGTCTTGCAAGGGTTGCTGATGGTTTTGCCGCTGCCTCGGCAAATAGGGCAGGTCGTCTGGACCCGGAGTACCCCTGTCGCTTGCACGACTTGACCTCGGCCTTGGCATCGCCTACAGCTTTCAGGTTGTGAACCTGCTGCCGCACCGGAACCGCTGCATCCATCGCAGGTTGCGTGACGGGTCAAGGAGACGGTTTTCGTCACCCCTCGTGCAGCTTCTTCGAGATCGAGCGTTACATCGCAACGAAGATCGGCACCTCGTCGGACTCGAGAGCGAGACCTTCCGCCCCCGAAAAAGTCTTCGAAGATGGTTCCGCCGAAGACATCTCCAAAAGCTTCGAAGATATCGCCAACGTCGCGGAAGCCACCCGAGGACTCTGCCCCCGCATGCCCATACCGATCGTACTTGGCCCGTTTCTGGGGATCGCTTAGGACTTCGTAGGCTTCGGCGGCCTCTTTGAACTTATTGATCGCCGCATCATCACCTTGATTGGAATCGGGGTGATACTTTAAAGCGAGCTTGCGGTACGCCTTGGCGATCTCGTCTTGGGAAGCCGATTTCTCGACTCCGAGGACTTCGTAAAAATCTCGTTTGGCGTCCGCTGGCACGATAGCAGGCTTTCCACAGTGGGTTCGATCGAATCAGAAAAAAAGGCCACTCGCTACCGAATGACCCTTTGTTTATTGAGGCTTGATTATCCAACAAGCACCCGGTGCGGTTGGTTCACTTGATTTGCCGACCCGAGACCGCGGACCCTGCTGAATTGCCAAGTCCGCGTGGTTTGAAATCGGTGACATTCACTTCCACAATCGAGTTGGTTTCAGTTCGGATCAACTAGCGGATCGAACCTTCAACCTTGCGCTTCTTCTTATCGTCCTTATCGAGGTTCGTGACGAGTGCTTCCGTGGTCAACAGGAGACCTGAGATACTTGCAGCATTCGCCAACGCGGTACGGACAACTTTCACAGGATCGATGATGCCAGCCTTGAGCATGTCAACATACTGACCCTTGTTTGCGTCGTAACCGATGGATAGAGGCTTTTGTCGGACCTCATCGGCAACCACGCTACCGTCGATACCTGCATTGTCAGCGATTTGACGAAGGGGAGCTTCGAGGGCGCGAAGGATGATCTCAGCGCCTGTTCGTTCATCGCCCGACAAATCGCTTGCAACCTTGGCCACGGTGTCGCGGCATCGGAGGAGCGCCACGCCACCGCCGGGAAGAATACCTTCTTCGACGGCAGCTCGTGTTGCGTGCAATGCGTCTTCGACGCGAGCCTTCTTTTGCTTCATGTCCGCTTCGGTTTCGGCACCGACGCTGATCACAGCAACACCACCAGCGATCTTCGCGAGCCGTTCTTGGAACTTCTCCTTGTCATATTCGCTGTCGGTTTGCTCGAGTTGAGCGCGGATTTGAGCCACACGTTGATCGATGGACTTACGATCCCCACCACCTTCGACGAGGGTGGTGTTGTTCTTATCAACAACAACCTTCTTCGCACGTCCAAGGTGTTCCAGAGAAATCTTCTCGAGTTGAACACCGAGATCTTCGCTGATGAACGTACCGCCGGTGAGGACTGCGATGTCCCCCAGCATGGCCTTGCGACGATCGCCGAAGCCAGGAGCCTTCACCGCACAAACATTCAGCGTGCCGCGGAGCTTGTTCACGACGAGCAGTGTCAATGCTTCTGCATCGACGTCTTCAGCGACGATTAACAGTGGCTGGCCAGCGGTGCTGACTTTTTCCAAGACTGGGATCAGATCGCGAATGTTGCTGATTTTCTTATCGTAAAGAAGGATGAGCGCGTTCTCGAACGTGCAGCTCATGTCCGACGGGGTATTGATGAAGTACGGGGAGATGTATCCCTTGTCGAACTGCATCCCATCGACATACTCAACGGTCGTATCCGCGGTCTTGCCTTCTTCGACGGTGATCACTCCGTCTTTGCCGACGCGTTCAAGCGACTCGGCCAAGAGCAAACCGATCGACATGTCGTTGTTGGCGGAGATCGCTCCGACATTGGCGACTTCGTCTCGGTGGCTGACAGGCTTGGCGAGTTCTTGAAGCTTCGCAACGGCAGCGTCAACAGCCTTGTCGATTCCTCGACGGATAGCCGATGGATTGCTACCGGCAGCGATGTTTCGCAAGCCTTCCTTGAAAATGGCGCGAGCCAATACGGTTGCGGTCGTGGTTCCATCGCCGGCCAAGTCGCTGGTTTTTTGAGCGACTTCGACGACCAACTTGGCACCCATGTTCTCGAAACGGTCTTCGAGTTCGATTTCTTTGGCGACCGTCACGCCGTCTTTGGTGACGGTTGGACCGCCAAAGCTTTTGTCGATGATGACGTTGCGACCGGTTGGTCCCATGGTCACGGCAACAGCATCAGCGAGTTTTTCTACGCCCTGCAGCATCCGTGCACGAGCTTGATCATCAAAAAGAAGTTGCTTAGCCACGCTTCGCAGTTCCTTATCTAAGGGTTAATTGCAGGGATGAAATTAAGCGAGCTTGGCGAGAACATCGCTCTCGCGAAGGATTTTGTACTCAACGCCGTCGACTTCGACTTCGCTTCCGCCGTATTTGCCGAAGATCACTTCGTCGCCAACACTGACGCTGAGAGCGGCGCGAACGCCGTTATCGAGCAACTTGCCCGGTCCAACCGCGACGACCTTGCCACGTTGTGGCTTTTCCTTGGCACTGTCTGGCAAAACGATACCACCAGCGGTGGTTTCTTCTGCTTCGAGAGGCTGAACAACGACTCGATCATCGAGAGGACGGAGATTTACCTTAGCCATTTCAATCACCCTTGTTTCTATGTATTTGAATGTATTCGAAGTTATTTTTATTGCTGAAGCGTGCTTCCCGCCATCGCGGGAGAGCACACGAATCAATCGCGTATGCAGGTACGGACTACATCATTCCCGGCATCCCCATGCCACCCATGCCGCCCATGCCTCCCATACCACCCATGCCGCCCATACCACCCATGCCGCCATCGTGGTCATGGTGATGTCCGCCACCGGCTGGCTCTTCTTCCTTAGGAATTTCGGTAACGAGCGATTCCGTGGTGAGAAGGAGCGAGGCGACCGACGCAGCGTTGCTGAGCGCCGTCTTCACAACCTTGGCAGGATCGATAATCCCGGCCTTGATCATATCGACGTACTTGTCGGCATTCGCGTCGTAGCCTTCGTTCTTGTCCTTGAGCTGACGAACGCGGTTGACAACGACAGCGCCGTCGAGCCCAGCGTTGTTGGCGATCGCTCGGAGCGGGTAGTCCAGGATGTTCGAAATGATTCGAACACCGAGAGCTTCATCACCCTCCAGCTTGAGCTTGGACAGTGCCGATTCGCAGCGGAGAAGAGCGACACCACCGCCAGGCACAATCCCTTCAGCGAGTGCCGCTTGGGTTGCGGCCTTGGCATCGTCGATCAAGGCCTTGCGTTCCTTCATCTCGGTTTCGGTGACCGCGCCGACGTTGATTTGTGCGACGCCACCGGCAAGCTTCGCGAGTCGCTCTTGGAGCTTCTCTCGGTCGTAATCGCTGTCGGTGTTTTCGATTTCGCGACGGATCTGAACAACCCGAGCTTCGATTTGGTCCTTTTTGCCCGCGCCGCCGATCACGACTGTTTCTTCGCTGGTGATATGGATCCGTTTTGCACGTCCCAGATCGCTCAGCTTGACCGACTCAAGGTCGATGCCGAGGTCCTTGAAAATGGCTTTCGCGTTGGTCAGGGAGGCGATATCGCCAAGCATCGCCTTGCGACGATCCCCGTAACCAGGAGCCTTGACCGCAGCCACGTTCAAAATTCCTCGCATTTTATTGATGACGAGCGTTGCGAGCGCATCGCCGTCGATGTCTTCAGCGATGATCAAAAGAGGCTTCTTCGACTTGCTAATCGCTTCGAGAATCGGAATCAGCTTCTTGTTGTTGCTGATCTTTTCTTCGTGGATCAGGATATAGCAGTCCTCGAGTTCCACGGTGACTTCGTCTTGATTGGTCACAAAGTGCGGGGAGAGGAAACCGCGATCGAACTGCATGCCTTCGACGATTTCGACGGTCGTCTCGCTCCCGCGGCCTTCCTCGACAGCGATCACGCCATCCTTGCCAACCTTCAGGAATGCTTCGGCGAGAACATCACCAATCGCAGGGTCATTATTCCCAGCGATTGTCGCAACTTGCTTGATTTCTTTCTTGCTCTTGGCATCGATCGGGGTCGCCATCTTTCCGATTTCAGTGTGGACAACTTCCACCGCTTTGGCGATTCCCCGCGAGAGAGCCATCGGATCGGCACCGGCAGCGATCATTTTCAAGCCTTCGCGGAAGATCGCTTCGGCGAGGACCGTCGCGGTGGTCGTTCCATCCCCGGCGACATCGTTTGTCTTGCTGGCAGCTTCCTTGACCAGTTGGGCGCCCAAATTCTCGTACGGGTCGTCCAGTTCAATCTCTTCTGCAACTGTGACACCGTCCTTGGTGATTTTCGGCGATCCCCATCCCTTGTCGAGAACCGCGTTTCGGCCTCGAGGACCCAGCGTACTGCGAACGGCTCGCGCCAACTTCGAAACGCCAGCCAAGAGCGGCTGCCGCGCTTCGTCATCAAATACCATCTGTTTTGCCACGTTGAACTCCTTGAATGTGATTCAGCCCGATTTGGCAGTCGAACTTTGTGTGGCCCGCTTCCGAGCAACCCGCGTGCCAACAGAATTGTTTTTTACCGCAAGTCTATTTAAGGCAGAGACTTGCGATGTTTTTTTAGGCGCCGAGAGGGCTGGCACCTGCCAAAAAGAGCTGATGAAGTCGCGCGGGCGAATCGGGAGACATGGCGACCATTAGTGGCTCCCAGAACCATTCGCGCGGTCAGACTTCCGACTGCCAGCGGTATTGAGCACGCTCCACCCACCACGCAGCGATGGCGAGGAGAAGTGCGGAGCCGAGGAGCAGGCACAGGATATGGATCCAGCTAGGGGTTTCGGAGGCGAGCATTTCCGGGTTTTCCAGGAAATCGACCATGGGGAGTTCGAGCCAATGGAAATAGAGGGAGCGAAGTCGGAACGCGACGGTGAATTTGTTGACGACTGCCGGTATCCATCCGAGGAAAACTTCCACGAGGATGGTGTAGCTGAACGTGAGAACCATGGCCCGCCGCTGAAGCATGACCCCGATGAAGGCGAACAAAGCTCCGTGGGCGATCGAGGACAGAACGCACAAGGCGATCAGAGCGAGCCATGTGTGGAAGGGGGCGGCGAGTGTCAGCATGGGGACCGCGAGCGTGGAGGCAACAGCGCCACAGGAAGAGGTCCAAAGAACGGCGATCACATATTTCCCGAGCAGCATGGCTTGGCGGCCGCCTGGCCGGACGATGCTGTAGATCCAACTTTGGCTCTCCAACTCCGAGTTCACGATCGGGGTCGCCCAAAGAAGCATCCCGAGCATTGTGATGGCTTGGGGCATCAGCACGTACAGCATCCATGCAAATGCCATTTGGACATTGGGCTCGCTGCTGAGTGAGCCACGCAGTTGGTATGCTACCGTGCCGGTGAGTGCGACTGGAATAGCGATCATGAATCCCCAGAGCGCAATTCTCCAAGGTGTAATCGATCGGCGCAATTCATAGGCGACAACACCGACAACGGCATTGCAGCGCTGAACAAGCAGACCTGTGCTAGGCTGGTTGAGCGGAGCGAGTACGCTCGATTGATAAGGCGTTTCCAGATTCGCCGTGGATGTTGGGAATGGGTTCACGAGGTAGTTCCTGAGAGTTGATACGCGCGTTCGCCGCGATGCTTTGAAACCAGCAACCGGAACAGCGTGCTGATATCGCCATCGCTTCCCGTCAGTCGCTCAATGGTGATTGGGTCGTCGCCATTGGACCATTGCGCCAGGCATTGATAGAGTTCGAGCGGACGGTCGGCGGTGATGATCAGTTGATTGCTTTCAACAGTGCGATGAAGTGCTCGCACCCAAGGCTGACCGCTGAGTTTCGATGCGAGTCGATCGCGGTCCGGTGATTCCAAGATGATGTCTTGAGGGAGATCGGCAAGCAATCGTCGCAGTTCGCCCGCGGTCCCACTGGCTAGCAACCTACCTCCGAAGATGAGCATGAACGATTGGGTGATCTGTTCCACTTCATGAAGCACATGGCTGGCCAGCAACAAACTTTTTCCTTGGTTTTTCCAAGCGATGAGCATCTCGGTCATCTGATGTCGACCAATGGGATCCAAGCCATTGAATGGTTCGTCGAGAATCAGTAGTTCCGGATCGTGCGAGATCGCTTGGGCCAGTTTGCATCGCTGTCGCATGCCGAGAGAAAACGTGTTGATCGCGCGATGCTGGGCATCGGCCAAACCGACGAACTCGAGGGTTTCGTCGACTCGTGCGATCGCTTGTTTGGTCGACAAACCGATCAGCTGCAATTGGAGCTTCAACCATTGCCTTGGGGTGACGCCATGCACCAATAAATCCGACGCGGGGCAAAGGCCGATTTGTCGCAGGACACGGCGCGAATTGCAGGGATTCGTGCCGAATACTTTGACGTGACCCAAGGTTGGGCGAAGAGCGCCTGTGATCAGACCGATCAAGGTGGATTTGCCTGCCCCGTTTGGCCCGACGAGCGCATAGGCACCGCGAGGAAGATCCAGGTGAATGTCGTTCACTCCGAGCACGGTACCATACATCAACGAGGCATGCTGGAGTTCGACAAGCGGTGCGTTGCTGTCGAGTATCTCGAGATTGGTTCGGTGTTCGGATGGAGGGGCTGTTGTCATCACTGGTTCATTTTATGTCAAAACAGAGTGGGGTAATGGAATTGCATTGCGAGCCTTTTTGGTCATTCCATGAGATAGTCCAACGAAATGAGGTTGCCTAAGGAACCGACTAAGCCTTGAGCATTCCAGCGACGCGTCGGTAGGCGATCGTGTAACCGACGATGGAAACCACCGCGAGCAAGACCCACGGGCTCCATGCGGCAGCTTCTTTTGGAACGAGCCCGAAGATTTGTTGCTGCACGTTGCCGAGCGTATCGTAGGGAGACAATAGCATCCACGACGAGAAGCCCTCCATTTCTTCCATTCGAATCCTGCGACCTCGCGAACCAAACCCGCCATTTCGAGCTTGTTCGGCAGCCCATAGGATTCGGAATGCAATACTTCCGAGGACCCAAATAGCAAACCACGCGAAACCCGCAAATCGACTTTCTTGAGTCAAGCTCGAAAGGGCCAGGGCGACCGCAGTCGTCGGTAGGATCAGCACCAAAGCCGCAGCCAGGATTCGCAGCGGAAGATCCCATGTGTGTGAAATGGCCCACGGATCCGTGGAAAGAAATAGTCCCACGACATAGACCAGCAAAGCGGGTACTGCCGACATCATGAACAATAAAAAATAAACGATACCCGCTTTGCCGAGCACGTACTCGAACGGTGTCAGTGGGCGAGATAAGTAAAGCAGATACCCGCGACTGCGGAGATCGTAGCTGATGAGCCGAGGTGCCACGAGCCCGATCAGTACGATCATACCAATGGATTGTGGGTATCGAAGCAACCCAAACAGGACATACGACCAGGAGAAATGCCTCAGCGTCTCCGGTTGGTCCAGGACGGTGTCCAAGTCGATATCTCTCGCATTTGCTGCTTGTTGCACCACCGGGGAACGAAAAGCTCCTTTGAGTGCGGCCCGCGCCTCTGGCCGTTCGATCGTTTGTTCGAACGTTCCTACGATGAATGCAGCGACGGCGGCTGGAACCACCATGAACAGCAGCACCCGCTTGAGCCAAGTCCCTTGCCAGACCAAGTGGATACCAGTGCTAGCGATAATCGCTGCCCGCGTCCAACGAGGAGTTCGATGGCCTTGCCAGTTGCGATAACCAACGTCGAGAATCGGCATGGAGCCTCACCTGTATTCCGGTAAAGATGCTTTGTTGTCGATCGCCACCGGGTTGCCCATGGTTACTCGCGATGAATCCCGAATGGCATCGAGGAACGCTTGCTCGAGGGAATTGCGAGCTTGATCGATTCGCTGGATTGGAATTCCCGTTTCGTAGCTCGTGCTCCAGATCCGTTTTACGATTTCAGGGCCATCCCCTAGGACTTGAAGTTCGCATGCGCCGGTGCGTCTGGATTGGATCCCACAGTGCGTTAGAGCAACCATGAATCGCTCTACGTCGGAGATGACTCCGACCTGCAATCCCGCTTGGGTCGGCTGCTGCAACCGGGCCAACGTATCGACCAACCGTATCTCCCCCTTGGCGAGGATCACGACGTGGTCGCAGACCCGCTGGACATCGTGCAGGATGTGAGTCGACAGGAGAATGGATTTCCCCTTTTCTTTTGCCAAGGTATCGATGCGACTCAAGAATTGCTCTCTCTGGGATGGGTCCAGACCTGTCGTCGGTTCGTCCAGGATCAACCATTGCGGGTCGTGAACGAGGGCTTGTGCGAATTTTAACTTCTGCCGCATTCCCGTCGAATAGGTCTCCACGTTGCGATAGCGCTCTTGATCGAGATCGCATAGGTCGGCGACTTCGTGCGATCGCCTCAGCGCTTCGGTGCGGTGCAATCCCGACAGCCTCGCCATCATCTGAATCGATTCGATCCCCTGGAGACCTTGGAGATAGCAATCGTCCTCGGGCAAGTATCCAATCTGATCTCGCAAGGCCCTTGTTTGTTCCGGCCAACGAAACTGCAGGATGCGACCCCGTCCAGCATCGACCGAAACCAAACCGAGGATGGCTTTGATCAAGGTGCTTTTTCCGGATCCATTCGGCCCGAGCAACCCAACCACACCGGGCGGAAGTGTCAGGTTGATGTCGCGGAGCACGCGGTTGGCCCGATAGCTTTTGTGGATCCCTTCCACTTCAAGGATGGGTTCGAGGGATTGGATGGGTTCGCTCCTTTTGAGATCGAGTCGGTTTACAGTGGCTGGCTGTAAGAACGCTGCCGTACCGGACTCCAATGATAATCTGCGGGATCGGCATCGGTGAACTTTCGTGAGCTTTTAGTTTACGTGAAGGATCGCTGGCTAGGGTGGGTGGCGCTGCGACCTTCTGGGTGGCTCGCGATATTTTTGCTTCTATAACGGAAGAACGAAAAAAACGGGGATGCACTCGAAGGATGAAGGAGTTTGCGATGAATCCAAAGTGGTAACACTGCTACAATGCGGCAGTGCTTAATTTGGCAGTACTGAATTGGGTAGTGCTAAATGTGGTGGTACGCAGGGGGGCTTGCTCGGGGTATTTCTTGGGCTTTGGATACTCCCCGCTGCGGTACGACAGTCACTCTTCGTAAGGGGCCTACGCGATCTTGGAAAAATCGATCAAAACGTCGATCGTATGCAACGCGTCTGCGAAATGCCGAGGAGGCCCCCTCGGCTTCCAGTTAGCCATCGCTTGGCTTTTGGTGTTCAGTTCGCTGGTGCTCGAGTGCACCCGTTCCCGCGCGATCGGGCAATCCCCAGGCGAAGGCCCCACCCAAATACAACCAGCCCAATTACAACCAGCCCAGCCGGAACCAGCTGCCGAGGTATTGGAAGCTCAAAAACAGCGCATTGAAGCCATGCGAGTGGCCGCACAAGCCACCGTCGGTGTTTTTGGGGTGGATGGCCAAGGTGGCGGGAGTGGCGTTTGCATCACACCCGATGGCTATGTGCTGACCAACTTTCACGTATCGAGTCCCTTCGGACATCGGATGCGATGCGGTCTCAACGATGGAAAGATGTATGAAGCAGTCGTCGCGGGGATCGATCCAACCGGCGATTTAGCCGTGATCAAAATGTTTGGACGCGACGATTTTCCGGTTGCGAAGATTGGGAATAGTGACCGCGTGCGCGTTGGGCAGTGGTGTTTTGCGGCCGGCAATCCTTTTGTTTTGGCAACCAACCTGCAGCCGACGGTTACCTACGGACTGATCAGCGGTGTGCGCCGGTATCAATATCCAGCGGGTACTATCCTCGAATACAGCGACTGCATTCAAACCGATGCCGCGATCAATCCCGGAAATTCCGGTGGGCCGCTTTTCAACGCCCAAGGGGAATTGATTGGGATCAATGGAAGATGTTCGTTTGAAAAGCGGGGGCGCGTCAACGTGGGTGTCGGTTATGCGATCTCGATACGACAAGCCATGAACTTCTTTTGGCATTTGCGATCCGGTCGTGTCCTCGACCATGCGACGCTCGGATTTACTGTGGCAACAGACACAAAAGGAAAAGTCACCGTTTCCAATATTCTGGAATCGAGCGATGCTTATCGTCGCGGTTTACGGTACGGCGATGAGATCTTGAGACTCGACGATCGGCAGATCGGTACGACGAACCAATTGAAAAACGTCACCGGAATTTTCCCGCCGCAGTGGCGAGTCGCACTCCGTTTCCGAAACGACACAGACACCGTCGATACCGCGATCCGATTGCAGAATCTCCATCTGCCAATCGAACTTGAGGAAATCGTCAAAGGGGAATCCAGCGAAGAACCAAAAGCCCCTCCGAAAAGCCCACAAGAGGAACCGGAGGAAAAACCTGATGCCGAAGAACCAGGCCCAGGCACCCCACCCCAAGGTAAAGGAGTGCGCAAAAAAGAAGGCGCTCTACCCAAAGAGAAAGATGCACTTGCGGATCGCTATGAGACCAAACGTGGCTTTAGCAATTACTACTTCAATCGCGTCGAGCTCGATCGGATCGTCGGACTTCAGAAGCCTCGCAATCAATGGCCCAAGTCCGAGGAGGCGTGGGTACTGGCTGGTACCGTTGTCGGGGAAACGACCAACGTTCAAATCCGGGTCACCGATAGTTCGCTCGGTTTCACGCTCGGTGACAAAACAGAAGCGGTGGATGCGAAGCGAGGCTGGACTCCGTGGATTCAGCAGCAGTCACTCGTTCCACTCGCGTTCGCTATCCGAACGTGGCAGCAATGGCATGAATCGGGCCCTCGCAGGATGGGTGAGGCTATCTATATCGGACGGAGTCCGCTGGTCGGACGAGCCGGCTTGTTCGATACAACGCGAATCACGTTGGGAGAAGTCGACGCAGTTGTTTACACCGCTCCGGAGACAGGGACCATCCAATGCATCGAACTTTTCACCGACAACCAATCCGATCCCGCCGAGATTTACTTCGAAAAAGTTCAGCAGAACAACGGCAAAGAGATTCCTGAGCGAATCCGGTTGGCCTACGGATTGGAAACACGATTGGTGGTCGATGTCGTGCGCTCGGAGTGGGAGCCAGCAACGGTGATTGAGTCTGGCAAAGAGAAGGGAGGCGACTGATCGTGAAGCTTTGCGTGCCAATATTTCTTGTCGTTACCGTAGCCGTGTTCTTGGCCAATGGCCCAACACAATCGCTCGCGCGAGGTCCCATCGATGCCTGCGAGGAAGTGGAGCTGGCCTCCCCTCTCCGAGATGCGGATCCGCTGAACAACAACGCAGCTATAGATCTTGACGGAGCCCTGGACACAGCCCCAATCGCCGACACCAAAGTGCCACTGGAGGAAACCGACCTCGAAGAACTACTTGGTCGCGCGGAACGCTCGGTGGTCAAGCTCTATGGGGCGGGTGGTGCACGCGGATTGGAGAGCTATCAGAGCGGCGTGGTCATCGGAGACGGCTCGTTGATCTTGACCAGTTGGAGCACGGTGCTCGATGTGGACAAGGTTCGCGTGGTTACATTCGATGGTCGCCGGCTCGATGCTGAGATTGCTGGCGTGGATCCGCAATGCGAATTGGCTTTGCTGCGAGTACCCGACTCGGGGCTCCTTGGGTTCGAATTGGATCCGCAAAACATCGCCAAAATTGGACAGCGCGTCTTTGCCATCACCAATCTGTTCGGGATTGCAGCGGGAAACGAAGCGTGCAGTTCTCAAAAGGGGGTCGTGATGGCGATGTCTCCGTTGACTACGCGCAAAGGGGCCATGAAAACGTTGTATCAAGGCCGGGTCATTGTGGTGGACGTGATGACCAACAATCCTGGGGCGACCGGTGGTGCGCTGATCGATTTGTCGGGAAGATTGGTCGGGATCGTGGGTAAAGAACTGCGCGACGAACAAGCGGGAATATGGCTCAACTACGCGTTGCCGATGGATGTTGTTAAGAACTCGGTCGACCGCATTTTGTCCGGACAAGCCAACGTGGCTGCAGCGAACACGCAAGCGGTCCCGCAACCCCATCGTTTGAACGATTTGGGGATTGCTTTGATCCCAGATGTTATTCCGAAGACCCCCGCTTTTATCGATTGGATTCGAGAGGACTCCATCGCAGCCAGATCGGGACTCAAGTCGAACGATCTAATTCTGCTGGTCAACGATTCTCGCGTCGATTCCAGAAAAGGATTAGAACGTATCTTGTCCACGATCAACCGCGGCGATTCGTTCGCAGTGCTCGTGCAAAGGGGCCAAGAGCTGATCAAGATTCAGGTGCGACCATGATGCGTAGGACGACCAAGGGTGCGGCGGATTTACCGATGGTTGGAGCAATTCAGATGCTGGGTTTCTGGCATGCGTTTGGCCGATGGATTCGATCGATGGGTACGGCGGCGGTCGCTGTGATGTCTACTGGGGCGGTCGCTGTGATGTCTACTGGGGTGATTGCTGCGGCGCCACCGTTGTCGGAATTGGAGCAAGCGGCCTTTCAAGCGGCGACGCTGTACGCTCAGGATTCCGTAGTGCAGGTGGAGACCTTTGGTGGTTCCGAGATTGTGAATCAACAGTTGGCTGCGAAAGGTCCGTCGACCGGTACTGTTTTGTCAGCGGACGGATGGATCATTACGAGCACGTTTCAATTTCGAGGCCAGCCGGCATCGATCACCGTCGTCTTGCCCGACCAACAGCGCAAGCCCGCGAAGTTGGTCGCTCGGGACTTGAGCCGCGAGTTGGCGTTGCTCAAGATCGATGTCGATAGCCCGCTCAAGCCAATTTCGGTGAGCGATCGAGCGGGTTGGCAGGTTGGTGAATGGGTGATGGCCTTGGGCAAGACCTTCGATCCTCAGAGTGCGAGTTGCAGTGTCGGGATTTTGAGCGCGACCGGCCGCGTGTGGAACAAAGCCATCCAAACCGATGCAAAGATTTCACCGCAAAATTACGGTGGTCCTGTGATTGATCTGCGCGGTCGAGCGATGGGGATCTTGACGCCGCTGAACCCTGGAATTGTGACCGAAGGAGAGGTCGAGCAGTGGTACGACTCCGGGATCGGCTTTGCGATCCCGATCCAAGATATCCTCGACCGTCTGCCGCGCATGCAGCAAGGAGAAGACATCCACCCTGGGCGCATCGGTTTTCGTTGGCGAGGGAATAACGAGTATTCCGAGCCGGTGGTGCTGCAAGGCGTGACGCCTGGCTCTCCTGCGGCAAAAGCTGGGATCATGACGGGTGACAAAATCGTCGCGCTCGGGAACCGCTCAGATCGGTTGCAACCGATCGAAAACCATTCGCAGCTCAAGCATATCCTGGGACCCTTGGATGCCGGACAAACCATGGCGATCGTCGTGGATCGCAATGGGGAACGGAAATCGTTCGAGTGCCAGTTGATCAAGGAGTTGCCGACGTACCGCGAACCCTATTTGGGGATTTTGGTCGAGCCCATCGCATCGGAGACGGGTGGTGCCACTGGATCGGGGCCGCGGATCAGCGGGTTGATTCCAGAGTCGCCGGCGAAGGAATCGGGGCTGTCGGTGGGTGATGAGATTTTGGAAATCGGAGGAGAGGTCATCGACGGCTCGCATCCGATCGAATCCCGATTGGCATCGAAGGACTACCGAGAGCGTGTCATGCTCAAAGTTCGGGGTGCAGACCAATCGGAACGGACAGTGGATCTGCAGTTGAAGGCGAGACCTGAGAGCGATCTCGAATGGGATTATCGACCGAAATTACCGGAGGAAAGCAAGCCTGCGGATTCGAAGGAGGCGAATCCAGGCAAGGAGACAAGCAAAGGGACGGTGCAACTGCCCCTTGGCGATGTCAAAAACAAAGCCTTTGCGATCGTTCCGACGAACTATCGAGAGGATATACCTCACGGTGTGCTAGTCCTGTTCGGTGAAGCTGGCGCACAGAACCAAACGCAATGGTCGAACGCGTGGGATGTATTTGCCCGGGAGCATCGCTGGATTGTGGCGGTTGCGCAATCGGCGGATGAAAAAGGCTGGTCGTTCGATGAGATCGAGATCGGACAGCGACTCCAATCGTACCTGACTCAGAACTACAACATTGATCCGAGGCGGATCGCGTTCGGCGGTGTCGAATCCGGTTCGTTGCTCGCTTATATCACCGCGGTCCAGAACCCCGAGTTGGTGAGGGGGGTATGGCTGTGCAATCCAAAGCTACCTCAGCAAATTCGGATGCCACCGTGCGAGCCCTTTAAAGCAATCCAATTCTTCGTGAACGGGAAAGAAAAATCGCTCGATCGGTTTGTCGAGGTTGCACGCGGCGCGGGGTATGCCGTGCAGCGCAGTAGCACCGAGGTCGAGGTAGCAAAGATCGCTGAGTCCCCGGTGCTGGGACCACTCCAGAGGTGGCTTCGATTGTTAGAGGCGTACTGATGGTGAGCCCACGGTGGTTGGCATTTGGGATAGGCGTGACCTTCCTGGTTTTAGGGCTGTCCATGCGATTTGCACCTATGGTTTGGGACGGACAGCGCTGGCTGGCTTCGGATACCTTTGGCAAGGTTGGCTTGGTATTGATCTGCATGTGGTTGGCGTGGCCAGGGCTGGAGGCGATTCGTCGCGCTCCTGGCGGGGCGATGCTCTTGGTGGCTTGCACCGTGGCGGTCGGACTCTTTCTTTACAACCGAAAGACGATATGGATCACCGGCCCATTCCTTTTGATCGCGATCGGCATTGCGTTGTTCCGGGGTTGGCTGGGGAACATCAACCGACGTCGCTGATCTCCAGTGTCGCGCCATGCTTGGCGACGACTTGACGATGCAGTTTCGCATGTTCCGGCAAATTCAATAGCGGATCGGTCGCGATGATCTCGCATGCAAGGGATCGGGCCAATTGAAGGATCTCGGCATCGCGAGAAAGATCTGCAATGCGGAGGGTTGGAAGTCCCTTTTGGCGTGTGCCGAGCAATTCCCCGGGGCCTCGCAATTTGAGATCGAGCTCAGCGAGGGCAAAGCCGTCGTGATTGGAGGCGAACAGCTTGAGGCGCTCGAGTTCTTCATCCCCGATATCCGAGCGTGGGAACAAGCACACGTAGCCCGGGAATCGACCTCGGCCAACACGGCCTCGCAATTGGTGGAGTTGTGCTAATCCCAATCGATCTGCGTCCAAGATCGTCATTACCGATGCGTTGGGGACGTCGATACCGACCTCGATGACCGTCGTTGCGACCAGTACCTGGATCTTACCAGAGACAAAGTCGTCAAGCTTTTGCTGCTTTTCTTCTCCATCCATGCGCCCGTGCACCAGTCCGACACGCAATCCCGCAAGCGGACCATGCGAAAGGTGCTCCCATTGCTGAATGGCGCCTGCCGATTCACCTGCAGCATCCTCTTCGCCGGTCGCTTCGACTCGGGGTGCAACCACGAACGCTTGTCGTCCCGAGTGGACTTGTTCCAAGACAAAGTTCCACCAACGCTCCTGTTGGCCTGGTTCGGAAACATAGGTTTGAACGACCGATTGGCCGGGTGGACGCTGCCTCAAGATGGAAACATCGAGGTCTCCAAAAACGGTCATGGCGAGCGTGCGAGGTATCGGTGTGGCGGTCATCACCAAATAGTGGGGAACCGTGCGAGACTTTCTTAAACTAGCGCGTTGCTCCACACCAAAACGGTGCTGCTCATCGATCACGAGGAGACCTAGCTTCGCAAATTCGACATGTTCACCGATGAGGGCTTGGGTGCCGACGACGATATCAACAGTACCTATCGCAATCCGCTGAAGCAGTTCTCGCTTGTCTTTGCCGGAAACAGAACCGACCAGCAGTTCGATCATGACCTTGCTGTCTTTGAGTTGCTCGCAAAGCTTGCGGTGATGCTGCCTTGCGAGCAGTTCCGTCGGGACCATCATGGCGGCTTGATAGTGATTCGCGACCGCGCTGAGCATGGCATACTGAGCGAGAGCCGTTTTGCCGGTGCCGACGTCTCCTTGGATCAAACGATTCATCGGTATTTCGCGAGCCATGTCGCGCCGAATGTCTTCGATGGCGAGGGTTTGATCTCCGGTCAAATCGAATGGGAAGCGTTTCAGGATTCGAGCGTGCACCATTGCGTTCGAAGGAATACTCGGTGCAGGTTTCGAATATTGAGTTTTGTGGCGATGCATCGCAAGTGCTAACTGGAGCACAAAGAGTTCTTGAAAGATGAATCGCAAACGAGCATCGTGGGCCTCGATCATTGTCTCCGGTTGGTGGATCATGCGGAGCGCATCATGGATCGAGAGAAGCTTCGGTGGGGCGGATTCGGCCGTATCCCCGTCAAACAGAGGTAATCTTGATAAAGATGATTCCGACGACGTTAGGTTTGATTTGCCAGAGCTCGAAGTTGCCGAGAGCATGCATGCAAGTTTCTGTGCGGCGCGTTCGCGCACCTCCAGCGGCAGTGCTTCCTCAACGTTCTCGATCAATGGCATGACGGCAGCGATTGATTGGGCCACGTTCCGCTGCTGGAGTCCCTCGGTCAGCGGGTAGATCGGGATCGGTTTTGCGGGAGGTGGCTCCTCGCCATCGGCCAATAGAAGGACTTCGGGGTGTCGCATTTGTAATGCGACACCGCTCGATTTGACAACCCCGGTCGCCAATACTCGCCGGCCGATCGAAAACTGCTCTCGTCGGAACGGTTGGTTGTACCAAACGCATCGGAGGTAGCCGCCCCCTTCGATCTCGAGCAGCAAGCCGACGGAACTGCGGCCGTCGAAGCCGAATCGCGAATCCATATCGATCACAGTGCCGAGCACGCAGGCACGCATGTTTTCAGTCAGCTCTAGGGCCGTGCTCCAGGGCTGGACATCTTGGTAGGTGCGTGGGAAGAAAAAAAGCAAATCGATGGCGCGGCGAAGCCCGAGGCGTTCCAGAAGGCTGGCTTTTTGCGCGCCGATTCCCGGAACGAGTTGCAATGGCGTCTTGCTGTCAATTCCAATCGGCGAAGCCATTTACTGGGTTACTGCTGAAACGAGGGGGTATAGTTGCCAGTTTGGTCCATCCGGGGATAATAGGGGCTGATTCGGACTTGTTTGCTCAAAGGAGTGTCTCTCGCGTGTACGTCGCAGCATCCACTGGTTGTTTCCCAGAACTTTCTTTTTCCGAAGTGATCGAGATTCTCAATGATCTCGAGTTCACGGCAGTTGAAATCGTTCTCGATGATGGCGGACCAATGACCGCTTCGCAGTTGGTCGACAATTTCGAGGAGTCGCTTCGGCTGATCCGCGATACCCACCGGCTTGATATTTGCAGTTATAACGTCAAGATCGAAGGGGAGGGGGAACAGTACTACACTCGATTTGAAAAAGTCTGTGATCTGGCCAAGGCCACCAAGGTCGTCACCCTGACGATCCCTAGTGCTGTCCACGGAACCCCATTCAATCAGGAAGTCGAACACCTTCAACGATTGGTGGCAATCGCCGACCTGCGAGGCGTCCGGATCGGCATCAAGAGCAAAATCGGTTGTTTGACCGAAGACCCAGATACAGTGAAAAACCTCTGCGATTATGTGCCAGGTGTGGGGCTGACACTTGATCCCAGCCATTATCTTTGCAGCAACAATCGGAACAAGAATTACGAAAAGCTGCTCAAATACGTTTATCATGTCCATTTGCGGGATTCCAAGAAAGACAAATTGCAGGTTCGAGTCGGGCAAGGCGAGATCGACTACAGCCGATTGATCACCCAGTTGCAGAACATCGGGTACGATCAAGCCCTCAGTATCGAAATGCAACCCGATGAAGGAATCGATATGCGTCAGGAGTTGCGTAAGCTCCGTTTGCTGCTCGATAGTTTGCTTTAATCGGTTCCGGATGATCCTGGATGGGCCGGGCGAGAACGCTTCACCAACAAATCCCTCTTGCCCCCTTCTTCCTGCTGTACCCCATGGAAATAGTTATCACAGCTGTTGGCCCAGACAATGTTGGATTGGCCGACCCGATTATTCACGATGTCACTCGCCGAGGTGCCAACATCGCGGAGATCCAAATGTATGACCACGACGAAGCCGCCGTATTCGCGATGATGTGTCGGTTGCATTTGGATCAATCGCAATTCCATGGACTCCAGGAAGCGATGCGATCGACAGCCGCCGAAAAGCGATTGGAGATCCGGGTTTGGAGCCCTGAAGAACGAGCCAACAAACCCAATCTGGCGATATGTGCGACCCTTTTGGAGTACACACCGCGGGCCATTCTAGAGGCAATTCGCGACGGCCGGCTCAACGCAAATCCGGTGGTTATCATCGGCAATCGACGAAAATGCGAAGGGATGGCAAAGGAGTTTGGTATCCCGTTCGAGTTCATCGGTCGCGAAGATGGATCTGCGGACGATGATGCCATGGTTCGCGTGATCGATCGCTATCAAGCGGATTACGTGGTGTTAGCGCGGTACATGAGGGTCTTGCCTCCAGACACCTGCTGGAAGTTTGCAGGTGGGCGGATTATCAACCTGCACCATGGCCTTCTTCCGAGTTTCCGAGGATTGCGGCCCTATCACGATGCCTACGCAGCCCGGATGCTCACGTTTGGTGCGACATGCCACTTTATCGTTCCTGAATTGGATGCGGGAAATCAAACCATCCATCAGACGACGTTCAGCGCTCAGCCTGGGATGAAACTCGAGGAAGTGATTCGGGTTGGCCAGCAGCACAATGAGCCGGAGTGTCTCGTCGAAGGAGTTCGCCGCGTATGCGATCGCGAGGTCCAATTGCACTTCCATCGAGTGATCGCGAGGTCCAAGTCATGATCGTTTCGACGAATATCGGGATTGGTACTTTTTGTGGTGGGTTTTCGATGTCTGGATTATCGGTAGCGAAGTTCTTAGCGCCCAAACGATCCGCGTCTCATCGATTCATGCCCTTTGTACTTTGCGGTATCCTGGTTTCGCTGCCAATAGTATCGACGCCAATAGTATCGGCGCAACAATGGTCCGCAGACCGTGCTCCGAAAACATTGACCGTCGCGACGTGGAATCTGGAATGGTTCTTCGATGATGAGACCCAAAACAATCGGAGTTCCGTGGCCAAGGAGCAATCGGCTCCGAGTCGCGAGGAGTGGGATTGGCGCGTGGCAATGTTCGCTTCGGCAATTGCCGATTTCGAACCGACCATTCTGGCCGTGCAGGAAATCGAGGACCGCGCCTGCATGCAGGCGCTGACTAAAGTGCTCAAAGACCGCCATGACTTGTCCTACCGTGTCGCATTCATCGATGGCTACGATAGCGGTACGGAACAAGATGTCGCGATTCTATTCCGCTCGGGATTGGTGGAGTTTTCCCGCCGCGAGCAAAACTACAGCATGTTCAACTCGAAAGAGTTCTATAACCTCTCCAAGCATTTAATCGCACGGTTTGAGTGGCAAGCTGGCGATCGCACGATCCCTTTAACGTTGATGGTGATGCATCTCCGAGCGACTGCCGATGCAGCCGAACTGCGGTCGAAACAAGCTAGGTTGGCACATGAATGGATGAGGCGGCAAATCGCAAGTGGTGAGAATGTCATCATCCTGGGGGATTTGAATGTCGAGGAACCCGCTGGTGCCATCCTGCCAGACGGAGATGGAATGCATCTGCTGCTGGGTAAAGGGACTCCTGAAACCAATGACGATCTTATCGATTTGCTCGAACGATCGCCCGCTGATGCCAGAAGAACCCATTTGATTCTCGACAAGCAGTTCGATCGAATCCTCGCGTCCTCCTCGTTGGTCCAAGGTTCTGGCGGTTATCGATTTGAAAAGATCGAAGTGTTGTCGCAGCACAACATTCGAGGTGCAGGTCCCGATGCAGACCATTGGGAGACTCGCTATACCAAGGATCGGAAGGAACGTGACCTGAGCGACCATCATCCCGTGATGGCGACGTTGGAATTGGTCCAGCCATAAGCGTCGCATGACTACAGGGAACGAAACAGGAAGCTCACGGCCCAGTGATCCCATCCAAGGAGACAACGGGAGGAACCGTCCCGCTTGGCAATTGCCTCCGGGAGTATCCAGGGGAACGTGGGATTATGTCCATGAAGCGAGTATTGCTACCCAATACGATGGCTTCCATCACGGCCACCCGCTGCTTGAATTGGATCGCAACCTGGTGATGAGTGTGGCCGATGAGATCTCGTCGAGCTATGGAGGTCAAGCTGGTGTGGCTGTCGACTTAGCGTGTGGCACAGGCCGGTGTTCCATCCCGTTGGCAGAACGTGGCTGGAGGGTGATCGGGATCGATTTGAGCCAGTCGATGTTGAGCGAGGTCGCGGCGAAGAAAAACGCCAATGCGGCGATTTCTGAACGAGTCGCGTTGGTTCGAGGGAATCTGGTCCAAATGGCGTTCCTCTCCGACGAGCAGATCGACCTTGCGTATTGCCTGTACAGTTCCATCGGGATGATCCAAGGCCGGAACAATCGCCTGGAGCTATTGAGGCACGTGCACCGGGTGCTGCGTCCCGATGGACGGTTCTTGGTGCATGTCCATAATCGGGGAACGTGGCTGCGGGATCCCGGTGGAGTGCGTCGATGGATCGCGGATTGGTGGAGGAGTGTTCGAGATTCCCAATGGGAGTTCGGAGACCGGGTTTACGCATACCGCGGTCTTCCGAGCATGTTTTTACATATTTTCTCAGAGCGGGAATTGAAGCGGGATTTGCACCGAGCGGGATTTCGGCTCGATCGCTGGATTCGATTGAATCGAACCTCCAGCGGGTTGCTCTCTTCGCCGTGGTGCAGCGGGTTGCGTGCAGGCGGATACATCGCCGTTGCTAAAAAGACTTCGATGCAACGTTCGGATGCTAGAGTTTCTTCTCTAGGAGTTGAGCGATAATCTCAGGCTTGCGTTCTTTTTTGATCCGCTCGAGTTGGTCTGCGGGGACACCGATGCGCTCGAGATTGGTGAAAAG
>CAIYZV010000438.1 GCA_903930765.1 uncultured Pirellula sp. | reverse complement strand
TAACTGAAGAGACTCTGTAACTGAAGAGATTCTGTAACTGAATAGACTCTGCAAGATGACCACAATCTGTACACTTCCGCTCATGCTGAATGAAGTCATAGGACAAACGTCCTTACCCCCCCGCATCGAACAACTTTTGCAACGCATCGAACCGTTGCGGCGTGAGTTGCTGAACCACGCAATTTATGAACGATTGAGCTCCATCGATGCTTTGCGTCGTTTCATGGAGCACCATGTTTATGCCGTTTGGGATTTCATGTCGCTGCTGAAGTCGTTGCAGCAACAATTATCGTGTGTGAATGTCCCTTGGGTTCCAGTCGCGAACGCAGCGCATGCTAGGCTCGTCCATGAAATCGTTCTCGCAGAGGAGAGCGACGAGGATGGGGAGGGTGGATATGCCAGCCACTTTGAGTTGTATCATCGATCGATGCAGTGTTGCGGCGCTAGCACAGAAGGAATCGATGCATTGATATCGCAGTTGCGATCCGGTGCAAATCTCGAATGCGCGATCACCACGGCGGCGATGCCCGAGTCAGCGCGCCAATTCGTTCGCTGCACGATGTCGATCATCGCATCGGGTGATCCTTGCCAAATCGCTGCGGCATTTACCTTCGGACGTGAAGATCTTCTCCCCGACGTGTTTGGGCAAATTGTCGAACAGCTCGACGCAGACGATTATCGCCAGCTAACCCCATTCCGATATTACTTGAATCGGCACATCGAGCTCGATGGTGACGAGCACGGCCCGATGGCACAGCGTTTGGTCATCGAACTGTGCGGTGACGATGAGGCTAAGTGGATGCGAGCCGAGCAAGCCGCGATCGACTCCCTCATCGCACGGAAAAACTTGTGGGACGACATGCTGCAGGTTTAATGCCTAAAGAATCCATGTAAGTCCTGGGTTTGGGGTGGGAGCCCAGAGGAAGTTTGAAGTTCGAATGTTGAAGTCTGAAATAGACACCCGAACGACTCGGCTCGGCTTTCAAACTTCCAACTTCACCATTCAAATTCGTGCTCGTGCTCGTAATCGACCGAACGATTGTACTCGCTCGATGATTCCGAGACACCATCGATGAAGTCCCTCCAACCACCGCGCAGTATCAAATGCATTGGCGACATATTCGATCGAAAGGCGATATCCAACCGAGACAGGAAGGACCGAACAATTTCAATTTATAGGCACCAAGGATCATGACCACAAACCGTCTCAATCACATAAAACCTAGCTGACCGTCCCTACGGGAGGCGACACCTATAGTCCAATCTACTTTTCGCTGGTCGAAATCAAAACGTTTTATGTCAACCTAGGTAAATGGGTCTGTCATCGCATCCGAGCATGTTATTGGAAGCAATGGCGCAAGGCAGGGGCGCGAGCCCGAAACCTAATGAAACTCGGCTTGTCGCGACAGGATGCATTGCCATTAGCATCTAGCTCCCGAGGTCCTTGGTTTATGTCGAAGTGTCGGAGCGTAGAACGCGCTTTGACAAACGACTATCTGGCCGAGAGCGGCTTGGTGAGTCTCTATGAGATATGGAAGCAGACTCGCTCCTAGAAATTGAATCGCCTGGTGCGGTCCCGCATGCCAGGTGGTGCGGGAGGGGCCCCGGAGAAATCCGGGCTCCTATCCCGATTGGTATTGATCTGCCTGTATCTAAAGTTCTTAATAAGTGACGAAGTCAGAATGAGTTTGGATTAGCACCAAGTAACCCGACCTTTACTCCGTTTTTTTGCAAAATTTTGGTTGCTCGTTGACTATTGGAAACAAGTAGAACTAGGCCAAGCAGCGGCACAAGCAATCCCAATGCATGAACGATTGCGACAGATTTCCCCTGAAAGATCGCAGCAAGTCGGTATACCGAAATTGCTCCAAATCCAAACACACAGAGAGCTATGACAACAAGTGGTAGATAAGCCCACGGAGTGCTTTCAGCTAGAATGGCAAGCCCAGTACTGACTGGTGCTTGACCTAAGTAGAACAGCACTGCAAAGTTCACCTGTCTTTGTGCCGATGCAATTTCCCGCAAATCATCTCTGGCCGTAGAGATATCCGTTTCAGCTCTTGTGACTTTCGGGGAATCATAGGGATTAGTAGATGACATATAAAATCTTGGTGTTTCTAGGACAGAAAGAATCCATGTAAGTCCTGGGTTTGGGGTGGGAGCCCTTCGAATAAAATCTGGCGACTCTGACCCGTGATCTTGTTCTGCGCTTGCAACGCAGAAACGTCACAAAATTCCACCCCCAAACCCAAGGAACCTCATACCTTGAAAATTCTCGCTCTGGATCTCGGTAAGTTCAATACCATGTGCTGCTTTTTCGACACCAAAACCCGAAAGCACTCGTTTCTGAACGCTCCCACCGAACGAAATTACCTCAACACTCTCCTCAAGAAACACAAAGTCGACCTCGTTGTCATGGAAGCCTGCGGCCCTTCAGGGTGGATCACCACCGGACGCCAGGTCTCAGTCTATTTCGGACTCGTACCACGTCAGTATCAATCCGGCGAAACCGACCGCAATGGAAGGATCACCAAGCGTGGCAATCCACTGGCAAGAACGATACTTGTCGAGTGTGCTTGGGCCACGTTGCTTGAAGCAGCGTATGGATTGAGTGTTTCGGTCGTTGAGAAAGAATGATCCACAGTACGGTATCTCCGAGGTCGAACGCTTTGATGAAATGTTGCCTGGAGCGTTAGCGGAAGGCAATCATTTCCAGCGGGTTGTTCTCCCTTTCCTACGCAAACTCGAAGTCATAAATAGGTACTGGCGATGGAAGTTTGAACATCTCCGCTACTGTTTCGTTCTGTCGTTGTGAACCAAGTCCAATGCTAACCCTCTTAAGTGAATGCAGGTTTTTAAGGGGTGTAAGGCTGTCAGGCGTCAGCTTTTCGGCCCCCTCGATAACAAGATCCTCCAACTTCTTGGCCGACGAGAGAGCATGGAGGTCGGTGAGTCCGTTCATTTCTCGCATGTGTAGGCGGCGGATCTCCTCAAGGCGCGGGAGAGAAGTAACCTTCCCCAGCGTGTCTAGCATCAGCGCCTCGAGACGGGACGCTTTGGTAACCGGCTCAAGGTCCTGTGTTAGAAGCCCGCGCACCTGCCATAGTTCGAGATAGCGTAATTTTGTTCCGGCAAGAAAGCTGAGATCATTTAAACTACCGAGCCCAATGCGAAGAGCGCGAAGACTGCTTGAGCGTGTAAGGCAATCTAGATTCTCAAGCGGAGACGATTGAACGCTCAGATACTGCAGTTCCGGTAGTTCGCTGATTACGTCTAAATCCGTGCCTTGCTTGTCGAGTTTAAGAGCCTGCAGCGAGCGGAGCGAGCGAATTGGCCGTAGTGAAAGTTTGCTGGTCTTGGTCGGGTCAATTCGCAAGAAGCGCAAGCCTGGTAAAGATTCAAGGAAATCCAGGGAACGCAGACCGGCCACATAAGTCAATGACAGCGACTGAAGCGAAGGGAGATCTGCTAGGTAGCCTAAGTCCAACTCGCCTTTGCTTGTTGGGAAAAAGTCATACCCTATGGTCAGAGCAATGGGCCGACTTGCTTTTGCAGCTGTCTTTAGTTCGGCAATTTTTTTGGCAGTCGGAGGTTTGTCAAAGGCTACGTTGACGCACCGATTTAGGTCTACGACTGGCTCGCTCAAATAGGAAATCTTCATTTGGCTTCAAGGGAGAACGGTGGGCATCACCAAGTCGCCGAGTGATGCTATCATTCTGTTAAAGCACCAACGGCGACTTTGATGCATGCCATAGTTCTGGCTTTCGTGTTCGGTGCGGCTCGACCTGACGGACATCGCTTCAAACGCGATTGATTCTACAGCATAAAGCCCCTGCTTTCGAGCATGACCGACGACTTGGTTTTACACCAACAGTGAGCTCATCATTTGTCACCACGAAAGACACAAAACGCACGAAAGCTTTTGCGATGCTAATCACTTACCATTTCCATTTACTACAACGAGCCGGCCTCATGCAACATAAGTAGTTCATTGCGGGCAGTGCGACGCCTTGAGATTAGTGGGAATTAGTGGCGATTAGTGTTCCGCTCTCATTGGTGAAGTGGCGATGGTGAAAGAACACGAATCAACACTAGTTCCCGCTAATGCAAATGGCCGTTTTGATTCAAGCGGAACGATGGCTTGAGTGTTTGACGGCGGCCTGCCCAGTTGGCTTGCATTGTTGATCGAATTATAGGTCTGTTTTGAACCCGAACGTTTTCAGCCATGCGTCGCGTTCTCTAGCATCGACGCTCTGTGTTCGCTCGGTAGCTTCGAGCGTGTCATCGGTAGCTTCGACGTGCCCATCGCTCACTCGCTGGTCACTACCGTGAGCCTTCGGTTGCAGAGTTGCCAATACATGTTCGATAGCTTCGATCCAATGCTCGCTATCGAAAGGAGTTGCATTGCGCGCAGCGGCGCGTCGTTGGACCGCATGGTCCGAGGAAATGATGACGAGAGTTTTTGGGGAGGCGTGTTCGCTGATCAATGCCTGGAGCATTTCGTCAGCGCTCAACCATTCGCGTGAAAAAAAGACGCGTATCTCATGCTGGACCAAGGCATTAGGAAGGTTTTTGGGCGCATCTGCCGAATCGAAAATGATCCATGTCGAACGTCGAACAGCAGGTGGGATTCGTTTGGCGATCGCATCGATCAATTTGTCGCGAGCCTTTTCAAGACCCCTTTTGGTCCGATCGCCTGGCTGTATGAATCCTAGAGCATAGAGCAAGTTGTAACCATCGATGAGGAGTCGGCAGGTACCTAGGTTTTCGGGAGTGGTGCGAGTCGCCATGATCACGGTATGTTGGTGGCTATGCCATGCTGGCTGTATCGCGGAGCCAATCAGGTTGCGGTATCGGACCAGGAGTATGCCCGCCTAGCCGCAAGAATGACGCCAGAATCTCGTAGCCGTAGTGAGTGAGGATCGATTCCGGATGGAATTGGACACCGAACACAGGGAAGTTGCAATGTTCTACCGCCATGATCGCGCCGTCGTCCGACCATGCGGTGGCCAGCAGTTCGCTGGGCAATGTTGCGGGATCGATGACGAGCGAATGGTACCGTCCAACTTGAAATTGGGTCGGTAGTGCGCTGAGCAGTCGAGAGTTGCGCTGCGTGATTTCAGACGCCTTGCCATGCATCGGTGCAGGACCTCGAACGATCTTTGCCCCGAACGCTTGCCCGATCGCTTGATGGCCCAAGCAGACGCCGAGAATGGGGATGGATGGAGCATAGCGTCGGATAACTTCGACGCTACAACCGGCGTCATCGGGGGATTTGGGGCCGGGTGAGATCACAATGGCGGTCGGCTTCAATCGCCCGATCGCTTCGGCTTGGATGGCGTCGCTGCGTACGACCAGCGTCGATTGCCCCAGACGTTGCAGGTAGCGATCGAGGTTGTAGACAAAACTATCGTAGTTATCGAGTAACAAGATCATCGAAGTGCTTTTTCACCCGCTTCTAATACAGCGATGATGCGTTCGGTATCGTAGACGCAGCCACCCCAGGTTCCACCACTTGCTTTTTGCAACGCCGCCCAAAGCTGGGTGTCGATCGGCAAACGGGGATCGGCCTTCAGGCCGGGGTGAGGGGCGCGGGTTGCGAGGATCTCAGCACCGCGTTCCGGTGTAAACAATTCTCCATCGCATCCGATGAAATCCACTGAGGCATGGAGGGTGCTGCGGTCGATCTCGATGCGGATCGTATCGCCGTCTCGCAATCGGCCGATGGGGCCACCCGCGAGCGCTTCGGGGCCAGCATGGCCGATGCAAGCGCCAGTGCTCACTCCCGAGAAACGTGCGTCGGTCACGACCGCGACTTCTTTGCCATAATCAAGGTAACGCAGGGCGCTGGTGAGTTGGTAGGTTTCTTCCATACCGGTACCCATCGGGCCGCAACCGATCAAGATTGCGATATCACCCGCTTTGAGGGGATTGGCGTGCTGTCCTTTAGCGGCTGCAACGGCTTCCTTCTCCGAAGTGAAAACGCGGGCCGGTCCGATCTTGCGATAGACTCCATCGGTGTCGATCACCGATGGATCGATGGCGGTGGATTTGATGACGGAACCATCCGGGGCGATATTCCCTCGCGGAAAGCAAATCGTGCTGGTCAGTCCCATTTGGCGAGCCTTTGGTGGCGGAATGATGACGTCGTCGGGATCGACCCCGTCGCGCGAGCGAAGCAACTCTCGCATCGCGGCGCGGCGCGGTGAATCGTGCCATCGGTCGAGGATTTCGTGCCATGATAGCCCGGTTACTGTTTTCGCATCGCAGCGCGCGATCCCCATCTCGCGAAGATGCCACATGATTTCGGGAACACCACCCGCCATGAACAACCGCACCGTCGGATGGAATTTGGGGCCGTTGGGGAGCACGTCGACGAACCGACTCACCATGCGGTTGATGTCGGTCCATTGCTCGATGCTCGGCCGTGGGATCCCTGCGGCGAAGGCCACTGCCGGTACGTGCAGCAACAGATTGGTCGAACCGCCGCAGGCTGCATGGACCGCGATGGCGTTGTGGAACGAGTCCTCGGTCAAGACATCTTTAAGCGTTGTTTTGCGATGGTGCTGATCCCAAAGGATCTTGGCCGATTGGCGTGCGATGTCCAGCCAAACCGGTTGGCCGCTAGGTGCGAGCGCCGCGTGCGGTGCTGTCATACCCAGCGCTTCGGCGATGACCTGGCTCGTCGCTGCGGTTCCCAAGAACTGGCAACCACCCCCGGGGGAACCGCATGCGCGGCAACCGGCCGCAGATGCCTCTTCGAGCGAAATCATTCCATTGGTGTACCTGGCGCCGATCGTTTGGACTTTGCCTAAATCCTCTGCCTCGCGCGCGGGCAAGGTCACGCCGCCAGGGACGACGACGCTCGGTAACTGCGAGCATCCCGCCAATGCGATCATCATCGCGGGCAAGCCCTTGTCGCAGGTGGCGACACCCAATACTCCGCGCCGGGTCGGTAGGGAACGGATCAAACGACGAAATACAATCGCTGCATCATTGCGGTAGGGAAGCGAGTCGAACATCCCGGTCGTGCCTTGCGTACGACCGTCGCATGGGTCGCTGACATACCCTGCAAAGGGGACGCCACCGTTCTCATAGAACCACTCAGCCGCAGCTCGAACCAGCAATCCAACCTCCCAGTGCCCAGTGTGATATCCGAGTGCAATCGGATGCCCATCCTCGGCCCGCATGCCCCCTTGAGTGCTCAATAGCAAGAACTGTGGACCGAGCATCTTCTGTAGATCCCAACCCATCCCTGCATTCTGCGTCCATCCGAACAGATCGCCGCTCGACCAAGTGCGCAGCATCTCGTCGGTCAAAGGCAAACTACCCGTCGGGCCCGGTCCCGACGTCTCCATGGCAACATGGGAACCTGTTGTATTGAGGAACTCCGTGAGTTCGAATGCGGACGGCATAGGTAGTAGTTGGGGTAAGCGGTGAGGGCTGAGGTGTGAGTTGTAGGGGATAGAGATGCAACGCCAAAAAGATCTCGCGGTTGAGTCAATCGCAAGGCGAACCTTGCGTGCTCGCGTTGCGTCGTCCCCATGCTTGTCTTTTAGAATAACGTGTTAAGGACCGTTCTAATGGTTCTTGCCACTTTGGGGTAGATGCGATTTGAGGTAGGCGAGCAAGGAAGCGAGTTCGTTGTCGGTGATCAACTCTTCGAAATTGCCCGGCATCAAGGAGAGTTTGCTGATCTTTTCACTTTCGATTTCATCGCGAGGGATCCGCTGCGATTTGCCAGTTTGATCGACAACCTCGAGCGTATCGGTTTGCCGATCGATGACCAGCCCCGACACGGTTTCGCCACCATCGATAAGGATGTTGGTGAGGCGGAACGCTTCGTCGACGTTTCGGTTGGGCCAGAGGATATCTTCGCAGAGTCGTTCGATGGTGCGGGTGATCGCTCCGTCGAGCTGCGGACCGATGACTTTGCCTTGGCCCGCCAATTGATGGCAAGCAGCGCAGCGTTCGGTAAACACCCGAGCTCCTATCGCGAGATCGGGTGTGATGGCTTCCACCGCAGTTGCTTTCGCCGCGACGATCGCGGCGCGCGACGTGTCCGATTCCCCTTCTGGCTTCAAGTCGGCCAGAAGACCGGATTCCTCTGCGGAGAGTGTCTCCCACCAAGCAGCAGGCATCGCTCGGAGCACTTCTTTAGACATAGCTCCTTGTCGCATGAGGGTTGCCATGAGTGGAATCGATGACCGGTGACGCGACCATCGCAGCCCTAAATCCTCTTGGCCAGCCGCATTCGATCGACGGCAGTAATTCTCAGCGATCCAAGTCACTGTGCGGGGATCGAGGTTATTCCAGTCCCATCGGTAGGCTGGGAGCGTTTCCTTTGCGGTGGCGGTTACGAGTCGCGGTTCATCTCGAAGTAAGTCCTCCCAGCCGCGCTCAATTACGGAATCGACCAGTTCGCTGACCACTGGGTAACTGTTCCCTAGAACCCATTTTTGGAGAGACGCTTTGCAGGAGGGATCGAGCTGTTGCGAGAGCATCAGTGCCGACCACGCTGTCGTGACACGGGTACGAACTGTTTCATCGGAGATGGTGCCGAGGGACGGCCCAAAGCATTTCGCGATCCGTTTCAACGACTCATAGCGATCGCGCAGAGGGCTGCGGGCCAGTCCTGGTACGGAGACGTCGGTGATTCCTATCCATGCATAGGCGTCGTGCCCATCGCCGTCGACAACTTGCAATCGCATGGATTGACCTTGGTAGGCCTTCAAGTCGAGCGTAGCCCATTTGCCGATATCGCTGCGCGGTGGGTAGACACGGGCGACCTCGATCCAGTCACGCGTGGAAGCGTTTTGAGCTAAAACCCGCACGTAGTTGTTTTTGAGGTCCGGTTCACTCGGCAACCCATTGTGGCCCACTATCCGAAACGAGACGGATTCAGGGGCAACCCACGCGCTGCTCGTCCAGGTTCCGGTGTAGCGCTCACCAAGTCCGAGACTGCTCCAGAACGGTATCGGATTATCGCCGCTCGCCTGTTTGCCTCGATCGCTCTGTTGGCCTCGATCGCTCTGGATGTCGACAGATCGCAATTCGATCGGCCACTCGCGATCTTCTTTGCCTCGCAGAGGCCGAGCATGCCACGAATGCAGCACCACCGGATCGGTGTTGGATTGCGTCCATGGCCCGATCGCATCGATCAACGTAGCTACACCCAGCTCGATCAATTTCGGGGAGAGCTTTCCGTTGCGTGTCCGTTGGGCTTCTGCGATCGCGAGGATTTGATCCTGCCGCGAGGAGATGTCCGGATTGGTTTTTTCGAGGAGGGAAAGAATCTGCGGGATGTCGTTTTCATTGGCAACGGTTGCGAGGTGCAAGATCGCTTCCTGGAGCCATGCGGTCTTCCATCCCTCTGGAAGTTGTCGACCAGCCAGTTCGATCAATTGCAACGACCAGTTGGCTGCTGCGGGATCACGAACTGCCTTGAGCACCTTGATCAACGCTTGAAAGCGTTCCTCGGCATCTTGAGTTCGCATCGGTGACAGTATTTCCAATGGGAATTTGCCACCTGTTTTCGTGGCCCGAGCCAGCACATCGCGAATCGCAATCCAGTGGGCTTGTTTCAAGACAGGGTCGAACGACGCATCCACCGACGCGAGACTTAGGAAGATAGGGTCGATGGATTCGAGCCCTGCGTTCGCACCCAGCCATTCCAGTGCCTGCAGTCGTTCGATCGCTTTCGCAGTATCGTTAGGATCGATGTTTGGAGCTTGTAAGGTGGCGATTGCGATTTCATCGCTGTTGATGGTTTTGGGAGGTTGGATAGCAACCGCGGCGGGGGTTGTGGTTACCGATGGAGTTGGTCGAAGCCCGTTGGCGGCCAAGGTTGGGACGGGGCGGATGCGCCAGATCCGGCCGCTCGCTCGGTCACGGTCCGGGTGGTCGAGGGGGACTTCGTAGTGCCCGATGATCTTGTTGTAAAAGTCGGCTATATAAAGTGCGCCATCGGGCCCGAATTGGAGATCGACGGGGCGGAACCAGGGATCGTCGCTAGTGAGCAAATCGGGCATCTCGGTCGCCTTTGCTGTCGCCCCTCGGTATTCCAATCGGTTGCGGTTGATGCGGCAGGTCATGACATTACCGCTGAGCAAGTTGCCTCGATAGGCATCGGGAAACGTCCCTGCCCGAACATGGGCGATTCCCGAGATGGCGGTGCTGCCATGCAAATGATCCATCATCGGTGGGAGAAACCCCAAGCCATCGTCGGGACGACCGAAACTCGGATAGCAACCACCCTTGAGGAGTTGCGTGATCGGTTTGCTATGGCAGTCGGCAGTAAACCAAAAGCCAAACTCATCGCGGGTCATCCCAAACGGATTGACTTGGCCGGAGGTGAATTGCTCGACACGCGAGCCATCGGGACGGAATCGAAAGACGTTGCCGGAGGTCAATTCGATGGCATGTCCATCGGTTCCTCGGAGCTTGGAGATGTTGTTAAAACCATGGCACGCATAGATCCAGCCATCTCCACCGTCGCGAAGCGCATTGACCATCCCGTGAGTATCTCTGGTGGTGTCGAAAGGCCCGAGGATAACCTTGCGTTCGTCGCAGACACCATCGCCATTGGTGTCGCGCAACAACCATAGATTGGGGATCGAGAATGCGATCACACCGTCGCGGTAGGGAAGGATGCCGATCGGTATATTAAGTCCATCCGCGAAAATCTTTTTGGTCTCAAAGTTTCCATCACCATCGCGATCTTCGAGGAGAGCGATGGAGTCAGCACCTTTCTCTTCCGGTTTTGCGGGGAAAGGGTACTGGACGCTTTGGGTGACCCATAGTCGCTTCTTTGCGTCGAATGCGATGTTCATCGGCTTGGCGATGTCAGGCTCGGCCGCGACGAGTTCCACCACGAAGCCGGTCGGAACGTGAAAGCCAGTTTGTTCGTTGGCGGGTGAACGCCAAGCCGATTCACGAATGGTTTGCCCGTACCACGCCTCGGGTGACTTCGGTTCGGCAGGGCGGTCGTTTTCTTCTGCCGCATACAGCATCCCCGCTGAAAGGATCGCCGAAAGGATTGCTCCCAGGCAAAAACGGCAAAGGGGCGAAGCAACGATCGAGGTCGACAACATTACGATCGCGTGAGAGAGGGTTCGAAGGGACATGGTATCTCGGAGAGACTGAAGTGCAGGTAGGACGCGGATTGAGACGGGTCGTATTTTGAACCGGAGCAAACTGCTATGGTAATGCCGCGCGCGGGGGAACGTCGAGTATGATTGACGGACTCGAGAACTCCAAGGAGCCCCCTATGCAATCCAACCGACTTTGCTTCAGTCTATGTTTTTCTACCACGGCCGTTTTCTCATGGGCCATTACCCTGGCGATCGCGACTGGATTCGCTTTCCCAGTTTCGGCTCAGAAGATCTACGATAGCCAAGAAGAAACGGTCCCTAAGTATTCGCCTGAACAGTCGGTGGCCACGGCGAAGCTTCCACCTGGATTTCGAATTCAGGTCGCCGCATCCGAACCGGATGTGCAGCAACCGATCGGGATGGCATGGGATGTGCGCGGACGCCTGTGGGTCGCTGAAAACTACACGTACGCCGAATCGTCCAAGAAGTTCGACATGGACCTGTCCGACCGCATTCTGGTTCTCGAGGATACCGATGGCGATGGAACGTTTGATAAACGCAAGGTCTTCTACGAGAACTTGAAGGAGCTAACGAGCATCGAGGTCGGAAATGGCGGCATTTGGGCGTTGGCTTCACCGCGTCTGGTGTTCATTCCAGACCGAGATAACGACGATGTTCCCGATCAAGAGCCCATAACCGTGCTCGATGGGTTCAATCCCAACATCCGGCATAACTTTGCGAACGGCTTGCGATTTGGATCGGATGGATGGTTGTATGGCCGCCATGGCATCCTGGGTTCTTCCGATGTGGAGTACAAGGGTCCAGTGTCGAACGTCCCCCTAACGGGAAGTATACCCGTGCCGCCGGCAGGTTATGGCGTTCCCTTGCAATCCCAGTCTGCCACAACGCCGCAAAAGACTCGGCTTCATTGTGGTGTCTGGCGCTACCACCCCGTGACTCACAAAGTAGAAATGGTTTCCGAGGGGACGACCAATCCATGGGGCATGGATTGGGATGCGCACGGCAATCTCTTTTTCATCAACACGGTGATCGGGCATCTTTGGCATGCGATCCCAGGTGCCCACCTGCAACGCATGTATGGCGAAGATTCTGACCCGACGGTTTATGAACTCCTTCCCCAAATCGCGGACCATGTGCATTGGGATGAAAAAGGGGAGGATTGGCGCGAGACGCGCAAGGGACCTCCAAGTACCGGAACGGACGCTGCCGGTGGTGGGCACGCGCACAGCGGATTGATGATCTATCAAGCCGACCAGTGGCCGTCCGAGTACCGAAATCAATTGTTCACACTCAATCTGCACGGTCGCCGTATCAACCGAGATCGACTCGAGCGGCAAGGTGCGGGCTTTGTTGGCAAGCATGATCAGGACATGGTCTTTTGGGAGGACCCATGGTTCCGCGGACTCGATCTCACCACCGCTCCCGATGGAAGTGTTCTGGTCATCGATTGGTCGGATATCGGTGAGTGCCACGATGACGATGGTGTTCATCGCACCAGTGGCCGCATCTATCGCATTTCCTACGATGCCAAGGACCAACGCCCTTTCCAAAAAGTTGCTCAGTCGATTGCGAAGATCTCGAAAGCAGGAGCCGACCTGATCGATGCTGCTAAGAAACAATCGGGCAATGGGCCGGTTGCCGTTCGAGGCTTGACGGTCCTTCGAGCGGACGAAGTCTTCGAAATCGCTCAACATCCAAATGCCTGGTTCACGAATCAACTTCTCAAGGCGCTTCGGTTGAATCGAACAGATTCCCTGTTAGTCAAAATCGAGGTGACGAAGGAGATGCAAAAGGAAGCCATTCGCGGCGGTAACCGCAAGGATGTTTCCGAAGTCGCTGGCACAGCCGATGCTGTGACCCAACAGTTGCGATTGCTGCAGCTCATCGAAGCAGCCGGAAACGGAGAGTTTCCTACCAAGCAGCTCTATACGATTCTTCTGTCTGAACAACATGAAGCGGTTCATGCATGGGCGATCCGAACACTTGCTGAACGATACCCCTTGATGAACGAAGAGCAGCAGTCGGAAGCGATCGCAGAGGTCGTCGATTTTCTGAAAGCAAAAACGAGCGACAAGATTAGTCCGCTGGTACGATTGAATATCGCGGCGCTGTTACCCCGTTTCGGAGACGATCCTTGGCGTATCGCCACGATTCTGGCGAGCAGCGCCGACCTCGCCAACGATCGCGATTTCTCTCTCGTGCTGTGGTATTCGCTCAGGCACGCCATTGTCGAAAATCCGATGAAGGGGGCCAAGTTGGCGTTGGCGAGCCAATTGCCTAAGCTGACGGAGCTAATCATCCGTAGGTTGGCATCGGAGCCTGCGGTCGATGGTGAATCGCCGAGCGAAGCGTTTGAAGCACTTAACTTTTTCCTCGCCGATGTGGCTCGTAAAGCCGATGCAAAAACGCAGGAATACGTGATTCGAGGGTTGTGGGAAGCTTATCAAGGTCGCAAGAATGCCAAGGCACCAATGGCGTGGGACGAGTTGGCTGGAAAGGCAAAAGACCATGCGGATGAGTCCACTCGGCAGAAAGCCACCCTGCTGCAAGCCGTCTTTTCAGGCTCGGTTGCGGCGGAAGATTTGATCGCGCTCGCGAGTGATTCGAAGGTGGCGGCCGCCGCACGTCGATCGGCGATCGAGTCGCTTGGGAACCTCGATTCGGAAGCTGCGCAAAACACGCTCTGGAATTTTGTGAATGACCAAAACTTCGGTGGTGTGGCAGCCATGGCCATCGGCAAAACGCTCAACGAAGAACGCGCAAAACGGCTGATCGATCTGTACGCAGGAGCGTGGCCGCCCGGGAAATCAGGAATCGTCAGTGCGCTCGGCGGTAAACGCGAATCGTTGCCCATCCTGCTCGACGCCATCGAGCAGAAAAAGATTCCGAGCGAAAACATCGATGCGTCAACGTGGCGACAATTCCTGGCCGTCGCTGACTGGGATCTGCTCCAGAGGGCTCGTGCTATCAATCCTAAGCTTGGGATCGCCGAGGACAAGATGCTCGCAATCACCGATATGGAACGAGGACTGACCGATGAGATGATCGCCAATGGGGACGCCCGTCGCGGTCGAACGGTTTGGAACAATGCGTGCGCCCAATGCCACAAACTCTTTAGTGAAGGTGGCGCGATCGGTCCCGAGCTTACCGGAGGTCAACGCTCCAATAAACGGTATTGGATTGAAAATATCCTCGCGCCGAGCACTGTCGTTGCGAGCAGTTTCCAAGTCACCTACTTCCAAACGGATGATGGGGGTGTGATTACCGGTGTTCCCGTTAGCGAAAATTCGAACTCGGTGACGGTTCAGACCGCAAAAGAAAAAGTCCTATTGAACAAGAACGAAATCTTAGAACGCCGCAAATCGGATCAATCCCTGATGCCGGAGGGGCTCCTCGATCCGCTCAGCCAAGAGATGCGTGCGGATTTGATGAAATACCTGATGTCGCCAGGCCAAGTTCCTGCAAAGTGACCACGGGAGGAATTATTGTTCCCCCCGTTGGTGATCATCGATTCTATCCACAAAAAACTAAAAACACTGACATGATTCGAAACGGTCATGAATCGTAAAGAGCGAGCAGCGATTGTGCACCAACGCTTGGATGCGTTGTACCCAGATACCCCGATCCCACTCGAGCACGTCGATCCCTACACATTGCTCGTCGCTGTGGTACTGAGCGCTCAGTGTACGGACAAAATGGTCAACCGCGTCACACCAAGCCTATGGAAGCTCGCGGACAATCCGCACGCCATGAGTCGCCAAAAGGTGGAGGCCATTCAACGGATCATCCAGCCGTGCGGGCTCAGCCCACAGAAATCCAAAGCGATCCAGGGTCTATCGAAGATTCTAGTCGAGGAGCACGGGGGCAAGGTTCCTCAGGATTTTGAGGCGCTGGAGAAACTGCCAGGTGTCGGTCACAAAACAGCATCCGTGGTGATGGCTCAAGCCTTCGGTGTCCCAGCCTTTCCGATCGATACGCATATCCATCGTTTGGCGCAGCGGTGGGGACTGACCAACGGCAAGTCGGTTGTGCAAACCGAAAGGGATTTGAAAAAACTGTTTCCCGAAGAGAGCTGGAATCGTCTGCACCTGCAGATCATTTTTTACGGTCGTGAGCACTGTACCGCGCGCGGATGCGATGGAACCGTGTGCGGACTGTGCCAAGAACTCTATCCGCGACGCCGCAAAGGGGTGGTTACGAATAAGTAGTCGTAGGTTGGATTAGGGGGCTAACCACATGCGATCAAGGTGGGCGTGCGAGCGGGGTCTAAGTCCCATCGTTGAGTGGTTGAGAGCTTCGCAGGTAAGCCATCAAATCTCGCAACTGCGTTTCATCCAGTTTGTCGAGAAGTCCCTCGGGCATCAACGAGAGGACTTGGGGTTGCAGTTGCTCGATGTCGCCGCGATCGAGGGTGTGCATCTGCCCATCGATGCTGCGCAGGACGACTTGGTCGGGCTGCTCGCTTTCGATAAAACCGCTCAAGACCACTGCATCGGAGGTCATCAGCCGGACCATTTGGTAGCCTTCTCGGATTTCGAGGCTCGGTGCCACGATGTTCCGCAAAAGGGTTCCTAGTTGATCCCGTTGGTAGCCGGTCAGATCGGGGCCGACACGGCCTCCATCGTCGAACAGTTGATGGCATCGCCCGCAAAGTTCGCGATAAAGCTTCTTGCCTTTGTACGGATCCCCGTTCCCATCCACCACGGATTTAGCGAGTTGTTGGCTCCGTTCGTTGGCGGTCGCGAGATCGATCGAGGCGAACTCGGGGTACAGTTTTGTAAGCCGCTGTTGCAACGATGCATCGAGATGCAGTTTCATCGCACGCACCGACTCTGGCGGCATCTCTGCGCCGTTCACCCGATCCGATTCGCACGCATTGAGCCATTGTTCGGTCCACTTGGAACGAGCTGCGAGCACCGATCCCGCGGCCGGTTTAAGCTCTTGGGGGAGATCTTTCCAAAGGTCGAGGAGGGTTGTTGAAATCGCATCGGAGTCGAAGCTGGCGAGAGCGCTGATCGCGCTCGATCGCAATGCGTTCTTTGCCGAAGCATCGCGTGTTACAGCCAGAAGCGCGTCTCGCAGATCCGATCGCACACGCGTATGGGGCAATTCCCCAGCGAGCCTTGCCAATTGCATGCGCACACTCTCGGTGGCTTTCGGATCGAGGATGGTGGTGACGGCGTGGGCTATCGCGGCCTCATCGCCTCGGCGAACTTGCAACGTCAGTGGTGGCTGGCCCAACGCGACCATGGCGTCGATCACCGCGTCGGGGACTCCGGAAAGGGAGCGACCGACAAAGGATTGCTCAAAGGCGTTCTGAGCTGCATTGGCTGCCTCGCTCCGAAGGGGTGCTGGCAAGGTGCCGATCTGCTTGAACACCTTCGATACAGCGAGGTAGGCTTCCGGGGTTGCGACCGTGGACCAACGCCGTATCAAATTCGGATAGACCGTCGTTCTGGCGATCGGATGGGCCCATGTCTCAGGATTGTCTATCAGAAATTTTAAGATCGATGGGTAATCGCCATGATGTTGTTCGATCGCCCACCAGCATAGGAGTGGAAAGAAAGGATCATCCGCACTTCTGGGCTTGGAGAGCAATCCTGCGACGATCCGTACCGCATGATCGGATGGCAATCTCTTTGCCGAGCAAGCGATTTGGCTCAGAACGCGCGGGTCCGATTCCTCGCGAGCGAGAGCTTCGATTGCAGCGAGCGTCTCCGGGGTGATGCTGTTGTCATCGCATACGAGTCGCACCGTCCATTCGCGGACCGCGGCATTTGGATGGAGCAATAGTTTGGCAGGATCGACCGGGGGGTATTCGACGGTATTGCCAGTTTCGCTTCGCAGTTGGAATGGGATGGTATCGCGAATCCAACCGCAAGCATGCGCCGTCCAAAGGTATTCGACGGGGTGAGTGTCATCGCTCTCGGTGAGTGCGTGCATCAATGGCGCTGGCGCTACGAGTTCGTCGCGTCGAGGATGTTCGGCGATCAATCGTCTGGCTTGCCAGCGCTGCCAACGGTAAGGGTGCGACAGGGTAGCCAATAGATACTCGAGAGACTCCGAGGTGCCAGCATTGGCGAGTTGCGAGTTCCAGAGCGCCGCCTTCGTTGGATCAGGGGTCTGTTCAGGGCGGAGACGGTACACTCGACCACGGTCGCGATCGACGCGGCCTTCGAAGGCATAGATATGGGCGACTACCGAATCGTACCAATCGCAAATGTAAGCGGCACCGTCCGGACCATCAGTGATAGCAACCGGTCGAAACCACTTGTCGCGACTCGAAACAGTATCCCCGATATCGCGCGTGGCAAATGTGGAGCCTGTGGGTTTGAGCTCCGTTTGGATCAGTTTCCCGTGCAATGGATCGACCGCGAGCATCGATTGCGGGGTGAAGGGAGCGAGCGCCGTCGATTCCGTCATCAGCATGGTATGAGTGAATCGCGGGATGGGGTCGTGCTGCATGGGGTTGAGGTACCCGTAGCTATTCGGATTGGAGAGACTTCCATGTTTCGAGAAGCCTTTGCGGTAGTAGCCGCCTTGGTAGTAGTGAAACCCGCGAGTATCTCCTCCGTTATGGCCCGAGTAGACATCGCCACGATCATCAAAGGCCACCCCGAATGCATTGCCCCCACCTTCGGCAAAGATCTCATAACGACGCGTGACCGGATGGTAACGCCAGATCGCTTGGCCGAGGCTTTGGAATGGCTTTTCATCGGAGCCATAGGCTTTGACCATACCGCTAACGGTGCTGCCTTGGGCCGCGTAAAGCCAGCCATCGGGTCCCATGCAGAGGCTGTTCACGACCGAGTGGGTGTCCTCGAGACCGAACCCGGACAAGTGGATTTCGGGTGGCCCGTCGGCTTGAAGGTCTTCGTTCTCATCCGCGTAGTAGAGAAGGTAGGGTGGATTGAGGACCCAGGCACCTTTGGTGACCGGGGCTACGGCAGTGGCGATATTGAGATTGTCGACAAAGACGCGATGAGTTTCGAAGGTCCCATCCCCATCGGTATCCTCATGGACCGAAATTCGATCCTTGCCTGGCAATCCGCCGCGGCCCGGGGGTTGCGGTACGGTGTCGTAGACGATCCGCCAATGCTTGTCCCGACTGAGTTGTTTGAGCCCTTCCGGATTAGGATACTGTCGATATTCCGCCACCCACAATCGGCCATGGGAGTCGAATGTGGTCATCAAAGGTTGGGTGATGGTGGGTTCGCTGAGGATCATTTCCCAGCGCAAGCCATCTTGGGTGCGAAAGGATTTTTCAGCCGCTGCTGGATCGAGCGCCGGTTCGGTGGCCGTGTCTTCAGGTGGTTGGGCTAAGGCGATGGAGCTGAAAATGAACAGGGCTGCGATCATCATGCAAATCGCGGCGCGCGAGAGCGACTGGTAGATACAGTCCATGATGGAACGTTTTATAGTGGGAGCGATCGAGAGCGATGGCATAGGAGCGATTCCAGGAAGGGGCCGCTGTCGGGGCTGCAGTCGGGGGGCCGATAGGGAGGGCTTGGTCGATTTGTTCGATTTGTCCTATTCTATTCGGCTCGGGAATCGATCGCGCGGAGATCGGGGGCGGGTTCTCGAAAAAGTCGGATACTTGTGCAGATCGAGGAGCGCAGATCGAGGAGCGCAGAAAAAAACGCAAGCCGTCTCTTTGGAGAGGACTTGCGCTTGTAGTGTCATGCTGTGCCGTTGACTAACTGTGCCGTTGAAAATTTGCGGTGTCGCTTAGTCTGCGCCGGGGATCCAGAGTTTGCTGCCACCGCCGGAGGACCCGGAGGGTTGGCTTGGTGCGGAGTCTGGGGTCCAGAGTCCCGACGCGGGTTCGGAGCTGGGGGATGCGCCTGCATCACCGATAGAGCCACCCATTCCGCCGGGCATCCCACCTCGTCCGCGTGCGGCCATTTGTTGTTGCTGTTGCATCATGGCCATTTGGATGAATTGGAGGAGCACGGGATCGTTCGGGTTTTCACGGAGCGAGCTTTCGAGGAATTGGCGAGCTTCCCCGCGTCGTTCGAGCATGTTGAGCAGTTCGAACCGTTCGAGGATAGCATTGCCAACCGGAAGGTCGAGTTTCTTGCCCGACTCGATGATACGCGTCAAAAGCGATTCGGCTTCGACAGGGTCGGTCGCGATTCGGGTCTTGAGGTTGAGGGTCGTGTACTCGGCCGAGAGCTTGATATCCTCGGGCCATTGGGTTGCTTCGGAGCGACGGATGAGTTCTCCGAACATGGAGGAGACAGAGCGGGTGAGGGCCGACTGCATCAATTGGATCAAGCTGCGTGCGTCGATGGTATCCAGATCGGTCCAGTAGTACGCAGCACCCCCGACCAAATCGAAGACGTCTTCTTGAGACGAGATCGAAGGCTGCGAGACTTGCAGGTTTTTGTGAATGGTGCGGAAGTCGGAATCTTCCATGCCTGGTGGGTTATGCGATTGCCAGTTGAGCAGCAACGCTTGGAGGGCCAATCGAGAATCTGCCAACCCGGTGCATTCGCGTGCCGAGCGTTTGCCCAGGCATTCCAGTTGCAGGTCGAGGACATCGTCCATGGTCAATTGCTTGGTCGCATCGCGCAGTGCATCGCGTCGTTCGATGGGGACTTGCTTGCGGACCATCACTGGGTTGTTGGTTTTCGAGATATAAGCAACATGCAGTTGCTCGATCAATTCGCGTTTGAGGGATTGGATTCCCAGTTCACTCTTGACTTTATCGAGCATCGCTTTGCGGTAGCCGCTCGTTGATTCGAGGGTTACGAGGCGAGCGGGCTTGTCGGTCTGCTTGCCGTAAAAAGCCATCCAGGATCCGGCGCGGAGCGCTTCGAGATCGGCGAATTGCTCTTGAAGAACAGGTTCAGTGCAGATGAACGCAGCTTTGGGTGGAACCTCTTCGTCGAGGAAGGCTTGGAGCAATCCTTTGACCTGCTCGACAGGCAGAGGCATCATCAGCTTGCTGCTGGTCAGCCGCGACTCGAGTTCGGGGTCTTCGATGGTATAAACGCACAGTTCTTCGGTTTGTGTGACACCGCTGGTACGCGGAGACAGGTCATACGCGAGGGCTTGGTAGTAGATCCGCTGCGGTTCGCCGAGGCCCGCGTTGGTGGCCAATTTGCGGCAGGTGGATGCGCCGCTTTCGACATCGGTGAAGATGAGTTGGCAGTACAGAAGGTGTTGCAGGATCGCAGGTTGCTGGCCGAACTCGCGAAGCATCGATTCGAGTTTGGTTTTGGCGACGGAGATCCGATAGTTCGCCATGAGGGCTTGGACTTCGGCCAACCGTTCCGCATACGGAGTATCGTCGGCATCGAGGGGCGATGGAAGCGACTCGCGGGTGAGCGTGCCTGCTTGGGGGTGCGCGATAAGTGATTCGTAGGCACCGGCAGCGATCCGGGCCATCGATTCTCCCATGTCCATCAGCATTTCCGCGTGCAGCAAGGCGGGCATCACCATGCCGCGTTGCCCCATCATCTCCATCAGGTTGACCGCAACGGTGGCCGTCATCGGCGGGAGAGTTTCGGTGGAGTCGGCGATGGCCTGCAACAGAAGCGTTGCACCTTCCTCGGTATTCCCTCGAACGACAGCGACGAGGGCTCGATAGAGTTTGGCGAGGGGATTGTCCGGTTGGAGGCGGATGAATTTGGCAGATGTTTCCTCGAGCGACTCGAGCTCGTTGAGTTGCAGTAGCAGCTCGCATTTCATCGCCAGCAGCCAAGGCTCCGACGGAGTCGTCTTGAGGTTGGCGTTGATCCGATCCAAGGCGGCGATGTTCTGCTCACCGGTGATCATCCGATGGATGGTCTGCATTTCCGGGAAGTGCTCGTTGCACTTGCAAAACTTGATTTTCTTGCCATTGCCGCAGGGACACAAACTGTATTGATCGATGGTCATTAGAGGTTCAACCGTACGGGTCGTGGAAGGTTCGTTGTGGGTGTTGGTTTCAAATCATGAAAAAAGGGCTTGGAGTGTACCACATTCCCATCTTTCTGCACATCCGAGAGTCTTGGCATCGGGGTAGCGGGAATAATGGAGCAAATGCAAGCTACCCATGGTGTTGCGGCAAGGTTTGCGGGCAGATTTGCGTTGAGATTGTGTTGAGATTGTGTTGGGGAACCGTGTTGTGGTCGGTGATGGTTCGATGCGTACTTTCGGTTACTTGCGCTGGCCGAGTGACTAAAATAGGATTCTAATAGAATGCGGCTCTACGTTTAGTTTGAGGCATTACGGTGCCCTTACGGCGGTGTTCCCTGCTCCTACCTGCGATTCTCAATCGCAAACCATCAACCCCCCTCCCGTCCATGAAGCTCTTACGAAACCACTGGTACCGCTCGATGCAATCGCACTCGTCGCAATCGCACTCGTCGCAATCGCAATCGTCCAACCATTCCTTCTGTGCCAAGTCCTTCTGCGTCCAGCGGCTACTCGCCCAGCAAACCCTGTTGCCTGCGGCTATTTTGATGGCGTTTGGGGTTGCCACGGTAAGTTTCTCGCAAGACGCATCGGCTGAGAAAAATGTTGCATCGGCCACCGAGCAGAAATTTTTGCTGGGAACGCGCCAACTGACGTTTGAAGGAGCTCGTGCTGGCGAGGGTTATTTCAGCCGCGATGGCCGCTACATGGTCTTCCAAAGCGAGCGAGAAAAGTCCAATCCGTTCTATCAAATCTACTTGCTCGACCGGGAAACGGGGGATGTCGAGCGGGTCTCTCCCGGCGATGGAAAAACGACGTGTGCTTGGATCCATCCCGATGGGGATCGCGTTCTATTCGCATCCACCCAACAAGATCCCGAAGTGGTTGCCAAGCAGAAAGCGGAACTGGAGTTTCGTGCATCGGGACAAACACGTCGCTACGCATGGGATTACGACCCGCAGTTCGATCTCATCGAGTGGAACCGCACGACCAGAACGTATAAGAATTTGAGCAACGTCAAAGGATACGATGCCGAAGGCTCTTATAGTCCCGACGGCAAGCTGATCGCTTTTTCGTCCAACCGCGCGGCCTATGCTAAGCCTTTGTCAGAACGGGAAAAGACATTGTTCGAAAACGATCCGGCCGTTGCCTTGGATCTGTATGTCATGAACGCAGACGGAACCAATGTCCGCCAAATCACAGATATTTTTGGATACGACGGCGGCCCATTTTTCTCACCTGATGGAAAACGCCTCTGCTGGCGTCGATTCAGCGAAGATGGAGCAACCGCAGAGATCTACTCGGCGAACATCGATGGTTCGGATGCCAAGCAAATCACGACGCTGGGGGCGATGAGCTGGGCTCCGTACTTTCATCCCAGCGGCGATTACATGATCTTTGCGACGAATCTCCAAGGCTTCGCGAACTTTGAGCTTTATCTCGTCGATGCAGCCGGGGCGCACGAACCCGTCCGAGTCACCACCACCGACGGATTCGACGGCCTCCCTGTGTTCACCCCCGATGGTTCCGAGCTGGCATGGACCAGCAATCGAACCGCGGACAAAAAATCTCAGATCTTCATCGCAAAATGGAATGATGCGGCGGCTCGCCAAGCACTCGGGTTGGGGGCTAGCAAGCCTTCCGGCGAGAAGAATATGTCCGATGCCAACCAATTGGGGGCGAACCGCCCTGGAGCAAGTGGCCTGTCGTCCACCGAGCTCAGTTCGAAGGACATCGCCCTCGCGACTTCCGAAGCCAAAGCGACCCTCGCCGCGAGCGATAACGATTACAAGGCCTCCGATATCGGTCGCCACGTGGATTATCTTTGTCGACCCGAACTGGGCGGACGATTGACCGGCACCGCGGGTGAACGCTTGGCGACAGCCTACGTTGCGAGCACCATGTCATCGCTCGGTCTGGCTCCCGCAGGGACGCAATCGTTTCCGGGGAATAAATCGGAACTGAACGGGAGTACCGACGAATTGGACGGGTTCGGAAACTACTTCTACCCATTCCCCTACACGGCTGGCGTCGAAGTCCTTTCGAGCAATTTGCTTCAGTCCGGAAACGACACATGGAAGCTCGATGAGGATTGGCGACCGTTGGTCTTCTCGAACTCAACGAGTATCGAAGCCACCGAAGTGGTCTTTGCAGGTTACGGTATCGTTGCTCCCGCAGACCAAGGCCAACCGGAGTACGATTCGTACGTCCATTTGGATGTCGAGAACAAGTGGGTGATGGTGCTGCGCCAGATGCCATCCGATGTCACTCCCGAACGTCGACAGCATCTGGCGCGCTACAGCTCGCTGCGATACAAAGCCATGGCTGCTCGCGATCGCGGGGCGAAAGGAATCATCGTTGTCAGTGGTCCCAAGAGCGGTGTCCGGCAACAATTAGTCCCATTGCAAACCGACGGTTCCCTTTCAGGAACCAGCATCGCCGCCATCAGCGTCAGCGACGCGGTTGCTGAGAAATGGTTTGAAAAATCGGAGGATAAACTCGCTGACCTCCAAGGCGAACTCGATCGAGGGGAGATGATGATGGGGTTTGTTCTTCCTGAAGTGGAAGTCCGGGCCACCATCGAGGTGCAGCCGGTCAAGCGGACCGGGACCAATGTGCTGGGGATCCTGCGAGCCTCGGACAAGCCCTCGGAGACGATGATTGTGATCGGAGCTCACATCGATCACCTCGGGGCTGGAGCCAGCGGATCGAGTCTGGCGAAGGACGAGGAACGGAACGGGATCCACCGCGGCGCTGACGACAACGCGTCCGGTGTTGCAGGGATGCTCGAAATCGCCCAGTCGCTGGCGAGCCAAAAGAAGAGTGGCAAGCTCGATCTGAAGCATGACGTGCTTTTTGCAGCGTGGTCCGGTGAAGAGATGGGCTTGCTCGGCTCGGCCCACTTCGCGGACCATTTCTACGAAATCTATCCCGACCTCCCCGCATCACACGGTCACAAACTTTACCCCACCGTCGTGGCTTGCTTCAATTTGGACATGGTCGGGCGACTTCGGGAAAACTTGGTACTGCAAGGCATCGGTTCTTCACCCTATTGGAAGGGGGAGATTGAGAAACGCAATGCCGTGGTCGGTTTGCCGGTGACACTTCAAAGCGACAGCTACTTGCCTACCGACGCGAGCACGTTCTTCCTCAAAGGCGTACCGATCTTGTCGGCGTTTACCGGTTCCCATTCGGAATACCATACTCCTCGCGATACCCCAGAGTTGCTCAATTACGACGGGGCTGCAAAGATCGCCAAGCTGATGGGGATGATCGCACGATCGGTAGCGACTACGGACACCGCTCCTGAGTTCACCGAACAGAAGGCACCAGAAAACCAAGGGGCCCGGGCCGCGATGACGGCGTACCTTGGGTCGATTCCTGACTACGCCCAAGGGGACGTTCAAGGCGTGTTGCTATCGGGTGTTTCCAAAGATGGGCCAGCGGCGAAAGCGGGTGTTCAAGCCAAGGACGTAGTGGTGGAGTTGGCAGGTCGCAAGGTGGAAAACATCTACGACTACACGTTTGCGATCGAAGCGCTGAAAGTTGGGCAAGAGACCGAGATCGCAGTGAAACGAGGAGACAAGGTGTTGCGATTCAAGGTCACCCCGCAATCGCGGCAGTAGGTGTTCGTCGCCTCGTTTGGATCATGACTAGCGGCGGGGGATATCGGGTTCCAACGTCCCGCCGCCACTTGCTTACGCGCGTGGCTCGGATAGGCCACGCTCTGCATTAAGGGATAATGTCGTTTAGAAACACGACGATCTCTTGATGCACATCGGCCGCAGGGCGATTTGCATCTACCAACTTCGTATGGCCACCGCACTTGTGGATCTGGTCGATAAACCCAGCCCGGACTTTTTCGAAGTATCCGATCCCGCGTTTCTCGAGTCGATCCTGTCCCCGCTGGATGCGCGAGGCGGCAATCGAAGGGTCCAAATCCAAGACGACAGTAACGTCAGGCATCAAGCCACCGGTTGCGATGCGCCCGACCGTCCATAATGCATCGACATCCATTCCACCGGCTGAGCCTTGGTAGACGACATTGGCTAACAGATAGCGATCGCAGATCACTGTTGCACCGGATTCCAACGCAGGTCGAATTTGCTCGGCAACCAATTGGGCTCGAGCAGCCATATAGAGCAGCATCTCGGCGGTATTCGCAAGCGGGATGTCTTCGCGATGAAGCAGGATCTCACGCACCGCGTTTCCGAGCGGAGTGGATCCTGGATCTCGAAACTGAGCAACCTG
>CAIYZV010000437.1 GCA_903930765.1 uncultured Pirellula sp. | reverse complement strand
AGTCCCCCTTATCCTTTGCGATTCCATCATGAAGTCATCGATCGCTCGCTCCCTCGTACCATTTGTCGCTTGCCTCGTCGCGGTTACCATCGCGCCTTGTGTCTCCCGAGGCCAAATCAACAACGCAGCCATTTCGCCTGCAGGGTTGGAAATCCAATGGGAAAATAGTTTGGGCGGAGCCGGCCTGGCACGCGGTGAACAAAACTTGGTGATATGGCCTCACAAAACCGAACGCCGAGAGTACATCGACGTTTACGTTGGCAATCGACTGATCGAACGGATCGATGGGCGGCAAATCGACAAAGCCGCCGTCGACAAGCTGATTTTGGAAGGGAAGCCGCTCAAGCCGACGCCTGTGTTGGGTTTGAAGGGAGCGCAGGCCAAGGCTGAGAAGCTCGTTAGTACCTACAAAATTTTGGGTCGAACCGCGACCGTCAAGACATTTAGCGAACCGGTTATCTACATCGTCGCTGTTGCATCCAACGGCATTGTTTCCGCGATCGACGGCGAGTCCGGAGAAGTGCTCTGGCAAAGCTCGGTTCCAAATGCCGATTTGCCGATCCTAGGGCCTGGCGTGTCCGATGATTACGTCGCGTTGGTGAACGGAAACCGTTTTTATGCGATGGAGTTGAAAACGGGAAACTTGGTGAACAGCGCCCGATTATCATTCACTCCAACCGGTACCCCTGTTCCGCTCAAGACTCGGATTATGGTGCCGTCCATCGGTGGGCGAATTATCGGTTACGACATGGAAAAACCGGTGATCGAGCCGGTCATCTTGCGAGCAGGTATCGAGAATCGAAACGGAACCACCATGTCGCCAGACGGTGATTTTCTGGCATGGGCTTCCGATACGAGTTTATTCTTGATCCACAATGAAGATGTTCCAAAGATGTGGTCTCGCGTGAACGCAGGCGGACTCGTTGGATCTCGTCCCGTGGCGACCCCAAAGGGGTTCGTGTTCGTTGGTAATTTCGGAACGGTTATCCATGCGACTACCAACCGAACGGGGTCGTACCAATGGCGAGCCAACCTTGCGATGCCAACCTCGCGATCACCCATTGTTGCCAGAGACTATGTATTGGTCCTGTCCGATGACGGCCGACTTGAAGCATTGGATCTGGAAACTGGAAATCGCGCATGGCCGGCAATGGCACCGAACATCAATCGTGTGCTCGGTGTCGGGAAAGAGACGGTCTACGTGCGAGATTCGGGCGGGATGCTAGCCACGCACAAGCTTTCCGATGGCTCGCTCGTGGCACGCACCAACTGCTTGCTCCAAGGCGTTATCCCCAACTCGGTCACCGATCGATTGTTGGTGGTGACGCGGGACGGGCATTTGACATGCCTGCGCGAGAAAGGTGCTGTCATGCCGACCATGTACAACATCGGCTCGGAGGACGATAGCGATCCGTCGAAATCTACGGTAAAGCCCTCCACGGCGGCTACCGCTAGCCCGAATAGCAACGCCGATGATGTCTTTGGTGCGGAACCGAAAGAAACCGTCCCCGCGGGGAACGACAAAGATCCCTTCGATCCTTTCTAGATCAGCACGCGGAACGCCCCTGCAGCCGAATAATCTCCAACCCGCGTAATCTCCGAATCACGTCGTCTGCCTTTGGCTATTGCGCGAAATTGGTTTCAATTTTTCCGCAAGCGAGTCCGGCGAGAGCGAGTCAAGTCGGTCTCGTAATTTGTTTCCAGAGGATTTCTAGCTACTAAATCTGGTAGGAACTCGCGTCCGTTCAACTCTCCGGTAGAATCTCATCGCGCCCGTCCTCCGATCGAGAGGCCAGCACATTCCGAGCGGACTGCATCCTGATGAACGCCCACTGTGGTCTAACGCCCACTGTGGTCTAACTCCCACTGTGGTTTAACTTCCAACGTGGTCTAACTCCCAACGCGAGAGTTATTCCTCGTCGGAATCCCCAGTTGGAAGCGTCCCCATTTGGAAACGCACCCGTGGAAACCCACCCGTGGAAACGCACCCATGGAAACGCATTATGGGAATGGTTTGTCGTTCGAATCAGCGATGTGGAGTGTTGCTGCGGTGACGTGGTGCGAATGATTGGCTTTTCCAATAGCATCGGTTGGACTTGCTAGGCATACATGAGTGCTCTGGTGGTGTTCGTGAATCGAGACTCTCCGGGGTTTTTGATGGGGTATGACATAGGAGGATAGGCATCGTGGCGACAGGACAAGGACAAGGGCAGAAACGGACTCGCAAGGATGGCGGCTTCAGCAAAGGTGGACCCGGTGACTCGGAAACGAGCGCAGCGAGTATCCTCGAGCGATCGCCCCCCTACGATCTGACGGCGGAACGCGCGGTGATGGGGTGCATGCTTCTCAATCCGGATGTGGTCAACGATCTTTCGCTATTGCTCCGCTTTGAAGATTTTTTCGACGATGCCCATCAGAAGCTCTATCGGGCGATGGTCAACATGTTCGATAGCGGTCGGAAGATCGACATCACGCTCCTGGTCAACGAGCTCAAAAGCTCGGGGGATTTCGAGTTGGTGGGAGGAGCGGCATATCTGGCGCAATTGGCGAACAGCGTTCCGAACGCGGCACACGCAATCTATTATGGCGAGATTGTCCGATCGAAAGCCACACTCCGTCGATTGATCGATGCCTCGAGTTCCATCCTCAAGGATGCGTATGACGAGAGCATTGATTCCAAGCTGTTGATGTCTCAAGCGGAACAGAGGATCTTTCAGATTCAAGACGAACGGAATACCAGCCAAGCTCGCGTCGTCTCCGATGTTCTCGCCGATTCACTCAAACGCATCGATTTGCGGATGCAAGGCGAACAGCTGGCTTCAGGGGTACTGACGCACTTCACCGATTTCGACCAAATGACCGGCGGATTGCACAATGGTGAACTGATTATTCTCGCTGCCCGTCCTAGTATGGGCAAAACGGCATTCGCGATGAATATTGCCGAGCATGTTGCCATGAAGGATAAAGCGGCGACGCTCTTTGTCAGCTTGGAAATGAATTCGATCGAATTGGTCGACCGTTTGCTCTGCTCGGTTGCCAGAGTGAATGGTTCGCGGCTCCGCGTTGGGACGATCACCCAAGACGAACAGAAGCGAATCCTCTCGAACGCCGCTGAAATCAGCTTGGCCCCTTTGTATATCGATGACACACCCAGCCGAACGGTGAGTGAAATCGCCGCCGTCGCACGCCGTATCACACAGCAGGAAACCAAAAAGCCGGGGGGCCGCCCGCTGGGCTTGATCGTGATCGACTACTTGCAGTTGATCGAGCCGGACAGCTCGAAAGATCCTCGGCAAGAACAAGTCGCCAAGATCGCGCGGCGTTTGAAGATGCTCGCGCGGGAGCAAAGCGTGCCCGTGCTCTGCTTGTCACAGCTCAACCGGCAAGCCGAAGATAGCAAGGACCACCGGCCGCGATTGAGCCACCTGCGGGAATCAGGCGCCATCGAGCAGGATGCGGACGTTGTCATGTTCGTCCACCGGGAAGAGTACTACCGACGCGCCGAGGAAGCCGCCGAAGTCGCCGGGCAAGCGCAGATCATCATTGCCAAGCAGCGGAATGGGCCGATCGGAGAGGTGGATTTGGTCTGGGAACGGAACTTTACCCGCTTCCTCAATAAGGCCGCTGAATACCATGAGGATTTTGCGGGCATGCAGAACGATTTTTCCACCCCAGGTGGGTACTAAGGCACTCCGCAATTCGGCCTCGAGGGTTTATTCTGGCATGATCCAGAAAATCATCCCTAACCGTTGCCATTTATGACCCCACCGTGGAACCCAGAGTCGTGGAAGCAGTTTCCGGCGGCTCAGCAACCCAATTACCCAGACCCGATCGAGCTGAAACAAGCTCTCGGACAGCTTTTGCGTTTGCCGCCGCTGGTAACCAGCTGGGAAATCGACCATCTGAGGGAAGGCATCGCCGACGCACAGCGTGGCGATGCGTGGTTGCTTCAAGGCGGGGATTGCGCGGAAACATTCGACGAATGCCAAACCGAACAAATTGCGAGCAAGCTGAAACTGCTTCTCCAAATGAGTTTGGTCATCGTCTTTGCGTCTCGAAAACGGATCGTCCGGGTTGGACGCATCGCAGGGCAATACGCTAAACCTCGATCGAACGACACGGAGACACTTCACGGCGTGACGTTGCCCTGCTATCGCGGCGATATCGTCAATCAATTTGAGTTCGCCGAGCATGCACGTCGGCCCGACCCTAGCCGTTTGCTCCGTGGGTACGAACGCTCCGCCCTAACCCTCAACTTTATTCGCGCTCTCAGCGAAGGTGGTTTCGCAGATCTGCATCACCCCGAAAACTGGAACCTCCTCTTTGTGAACGAAGCCAAAGGAGAAGTCGCCAAACGGTATCGCGATCTGGTTAAATCGTTAGGGGACGCACTGCGATTTATGGAGACGATCCTAGAGGGATCCACTGTCTCGGAATTGAAACGGGTCGATTTTTTCACCTCGCATGAAGCGCTCTTGCTCGACTATGAAACCGCCTTGACACGCCCGAGCGTGCGGGGGATCGGGTACTACAACATGGGTACGCATTTGCCCTGGATTGGAGAGCGAACGCGGTCCATCGATGGAGCACACGTCGAATACTTCCGCGGCCTTCGAAATCCGATCGGCGTAAAGATTGGTCCGAATATCTCGCCCGACGAACTGGTCGATCTCGTGCGGCGTTTGAACCCGGACAACCAACCAGGACGGATGACCTTGATCCATCGCATGGGACGCAGGCATGTCGAATCTCGATTGCCAGCGCTGATCGAAGCCATCCAACGCTCTGAATTGACGGTGCTCTGGGTGTGCGACCCCATGCACGGCAATACGGTCTCCACCAACAGCGGCCGCAAAACCCGACGATTCGATGACATCGTGGATGAGTTGCGGCTCTCGTTCGCAATTCATCATGCATGCGGTTCCATGTTGGGTGGCGCTCACCTTGAACTCACCGGCGAGAATGTGACCGAGTGCATGGGAGGATCGCGGAACCTAACCGAATCGGATCTGGAATCCGCCTATCAAACCCAAGTCGACCCGCGATTGAACTACGAACAGGCGCTCGAGATCGCTTTTGAGATCGCCGGTAAACTGACAGAGTACAGAGCGTCGTGACGTCGATGCCTTGCGAGATGGATAACGGTTTGCGTATCAAACACCGTGACGTTTCGATCACGCACCAGGAATAACCATGGCGAATCCTCCCTTCAAGGTAATCGAGCATGAACAAGGCTCCGAAGCTTGGCATGATTGGAGGCGACTGGGAATCGGAGCATCGGATGCTCCGGTGATCATGGGAGAGAATCGCTTCAAAAAGCTAGAGCAGCTTCTCGTGGAGAAAAGGGGCGGCGCTCGCGATTTGCGCACGAGTGAAGCGATGACGCTGGGGAACCAATTGGAACCCGTTGCCAGGGAATTGTACATCTCTCAAACTGGACGCTCTGTTCAACCGGCTTGCTTGCAGAGCACCCGGCAGCCTTGGCTGCGCGCGAGCGTTGATGGGCTAGATATGGTTTCTTCCACGGTCGTTGAAATCAAGTGCGGGGCCTCGGCGTACCGTACGACTCTGCTTACCGGCCTTGCTCCAACCCATTACTACGGACAGTTGCAGCATATCTTGGCCGTGACCGAGTTTGATGCGATCGATTTCTATTGCTATCGGCCGGAATCCCCACCGATCCTTCGCCGTGTCTCGCGAAGCGAGCCGTACATCGCTCGATTGCTCGAGGCCGAAGCTGCCTTTTGGGCACGCGTGGTGGAGTCGAGCGACCTCGGTTTCGACCGAGTTTCCCCTGCACAACTGTGATGGATGACGTTCAGCAAATCCCCTCGAAATCACTCGATGCCATTCTGACTATTTTGCGGCATTCTATTTTGCGGCATTCTATTTTGCTTGAAGCTTCTTTTCGAGCAGCTCGATCCGGCGTGTTAATGCCTCAATCTCCTCGGTCCTAGCTACGCCCAAACGTTCCATCGCATCGCTGATCCGCTCGTCGATCATTTTTGAGAATGCGTCTCCCGTCGATTCGGAAGCCTTGCGTAGCTCGTTCTTCATTATGCCCATTTGAATCAATGCATGATCGATTTGTTGATCAATCTGAGTGCCCAGATCTTTCTTGGCCACCTCGCTTCTGCGGGCCACTTCCTCGCCGAAGTCCTTGGCTTGTTGCTCCGTCAAAGGAACGTGTTTTGCCAATTCACTTACGATTTCACCGATCCGTTCTTGCGTGAGATTGGCAAATCCAATGCTGGTGAAAATACTCTGCTTTAGTGCTTCAAACATGGGGTTCACCTGTGGTGTGACAGTCGTTTTAGTGCGCTTGCGATACGGTGGATACGCGGTCGCAAGGACGGGTGACGTGAGGTCAATGCTCGTCGCTTGCCCTCCGACGCATCTTCGTATTCTTGCAGATTTCCGAGCAACGCGGGAACGTTCTGAGAATGATTCTTGCAATTTGCTCTTGTCTGAATCGATGCTCTCAATCCTCGCGGCTACGCTGCGATCCTATTTTGTGGGACTGTTTCTCAAGTAGTAAAGCCGACCGTCTTCGGCTCCCACCAAGAAATCGGGAACTCCATCTCCATTGAAATCCACCACGGTGGGACTGACATCATGCCCTTCGATGTTTTGGTTTGCGAGCGATCCCGCACTTTGAAACCGAAGTCCTGGTTCGGGCGAACTTAACCTCAGCAGGAGATCGGCGTTCTTCGAGTTCAAAAGGAGATCGGGGAACCCATCCTGATTCCAGTCTGCCACGCACAACTTGCGACGTCCAGACCCACCTGCTTTCTTAGAATTAAGTCGGAGCGGTTGGCCATCTGCATCGAAAAAGCAGCGGACCGGTTGCTGCAAGAGTAGCCTTCCGGTTTCATTGCGAGTTCGTTCGTAGAATGCGAGGTAGCCTTCGGTGTCCAGCATCGCCAGGTCGGGCAGTCCATCTCGGTTGAAGTCGTGAACCACTGGCGTTGTGCGCCATTGCGTGAGTATCGCGTTGGAATTCGGACGCCTCCATCCCCAATCTAAGACGGGTTGATTGGATGTCCACTCCACGTCGATCGGCATCGGCGATTGCAGTTCGGGGCGATGTCTTTGTCCGACGTTTTTGAGCCATACGACCTCCCCCAGAATGCTGTTGAGGATAATGTCTTCGAGCCCGTCTAGATCCCAGTCGCAAACGCTGAACGTTGTGTAACCCCACTTGGCCTCGGCAGGACCTTGGATACTACCATTGGAACCCGCGGTGATGCGAAATGGCTTTCCACCCGCTGAGAGTTGTACCGGGGCGGCCCACTTGGGGGCCTCGATTTTTGGACCGCTCAGATTCTCGAAGAACTCGATCGTGCCTGAAGTGTTTCCGGACAAGATGTCTTGGTCGCCATCGTGATCCCAATCGATGCCAACGGGTGTTGCTAAAGCACCGCATTTCAACGTGTCTGCAACTTGCTCGAAGTATTGCGGTGGATCGAAGATCGGT
>CAIYZV010000436.1 GCA_903930765.1 uncultured Pirellula sp. | reverse complement strand
CGCCACCCATGTCCTGAACCTATACCCACCGATCGGCCTTAGCCGTATTTTGAGTTCATTGTAAGATTGGCACATTCCCTGATGATTAAAAAGCTGTTATTGTCAGCGCGTTTGCTTTTGAAATTGCTCTGCCCCACCCGGGGCTCCGTGCCGCAGGCGAACGAATTTCGCGTAATTTTTTTGGGGAACCTCTCGAAGATTGCTGGCGGGAAACCAAGAGTAGATCGCTTAATCTTAATGAGAAGGTTATGATCGAGCGTGATACACAACTCCACTCCCACCAACGCCGCGTATGTCAGAGACAGCACAGTCGTTTACTATTCGTAGCCGTATCACATGCCCGCATTGTTGGCATGAATACCTACCCGAGGAGTCGCTGTGGATCGCATCCGATCACCCCAACTTGTTTGGTGATCCGCGACTCGGTGATCAGCAAACCATACGCTTCCTTCCTTCTCGATTCACCGCCGATGGTGAAGCAATCGATCCCGAAGGCCAACGCACCAGTAGGCTCGCCTGTCCATCGTGCCACCTAGAAGTCCCCCGTCCTATCTACCAAATCGCGCCGGTTTTCTTCTCCATCTTGGGCGCACCAGCATCGGGGAAGAGTTACTTCCTCGCATCGATGACATGGCGACTAAGGCAACTGCTGCCAACGAACTTCGGGATTGTGATCACCGATACCGATCCGGTCGCTAATGCCCGATTGCACGAATACGAAGAGCAACAATTCCTGAACCCCAACCCTGATGCATTGGTCTCGATTGCGAAAACACAACTCGATGGCGACCTGTACGATCGAGTGAATATGGGAACGCATGTGGTCAGTTACCCTCGTCCGTTTCTCTTTAATCTGCAGCCGATGCCGAATCATCCCAATCACCGCATCTCGAAATCGGTTGCTCGCGTGATGTGTTTATACGACAACGCAGGCGAGCACTTTTTGCCCGGAGTCGACTCGGCAACAGCACCGGTCACGCGACACTTGGCTCTTTCACGGGTCCTGTTCTTTCTCTTTGATCCGACCCAAGATGTTCGCTTTCGCCGTGCATGCCACGGCAAATCAGACGATCCTCAAATGCAAAATCGCTCGGAGCGGTTGGCTCGAGAAAGCGTCGCACGCCAAGACACAATCTTGGTCGAAGCTATCCAGCGAGTACGGCGTCATGCGGGGCTGCGAGATGACCAAATACAACAGCGGCCACTTGTAATCGTGGTTACGAAATGGGATAGCTGGAAAGAACTGCTTCCGGATGTAGCGATAGAACCTCCATACGGAACGTTCAATTCCAGTTCTATCCAATTCCTGGACAACGATAGGATCCATGCCGTCTCGAATCGTGTTGAACAGCTCCTCGCCGAGCACACTCCGGAGATCGTAGCGACAGCCAAGGGGTTCACGGATCAAGTTGTCTTCCTGCCTGTTAGCGCTACTGGACATGCACCGGAAACAGATCCCGCAACCGGCGTATTCGGAATCCGCCCGAAAGATCTTGATCCCTACTGGGTTGAGATCCCCATGTTGTACGCGATCAATCGATGGTGCGAAGGGTTGGTCGGCGCTGTCAACAGAATTTCCTAGGAGTGGGCATTACCATGAGTCTGGAACTGCTATACACCTCCGCACCCCAAGGGCTCAAGCAGGGAAGCCGTGGATTTTGCACTGTCATCAGCACGGTAAGGATGCCGATCAACATCGCGCAAAAGTTGGAATCACTAAGCGGATACCGGCATCTTTACCCACCCAACGATCCCAAATCGAACCGCAACCCCGTCGCGTATTCTCACTTCCGTTTCCAAGTCGGAGGGCGCACGGTATCGTTGCTTTCTCGGATCGCCGATTACGGGTTGGATTACAGCCAGCGAACGAACAAGATCGCGCACCATATCGTGGCCGAGACGACACCCGCTTGTGGACCGGCGGCGTTGATGGCATCGCCGGGCGTGATGCGAACCGCATGGGATGGTCAGTGCGAGACGGTAGCCACCGGCCCCAACTTACCGCAATTGGGGTCCTCCCCCGAGGTTTGCGAATCGTGGAAGCGAATTACCGGCGATGCAGGTTGGGGCGGTGTGGTTGCGAATGCGTGGATGCAACCGAGCAACAAGCCCACTTGGAT
>CAIYZV010000435.1 GCA_903930765.1 uncultured Pirellula sp. | reverse complement strand
GCTTCGACTTCGAAGACAAGTCGAGCTACTCCGTTCGCGTCCGGTCGACCGATCAAAATGGCCTGTTCGTCGAAAAGGCCTTTGCCATACAGGTCGTGAACGTGAATGAGTCGCCGACAGATATCAGTCTGTCCTCGAACAGCGTTGCGGAGAACGCTGGACCCAATGCCCCGGTCGGAACCCTTAGCACCGCAGACGTGGACGCCGGCAACACGTTTGTCTATTCCCTGGTCGCGGGATCAGGCGGCACCGATAACGCAGCCTTCAATGTCAGTGGCTCGACACTGCGTGCGACCAGCAGCTTCGATTTTGAGACTAGGTCAGACTACACGGTTCGAGTCCGGTCTACGGATCAAGGGGGCTTGTTCGTCGAGATGGTATTCACGATTCGTATCGTGAATGCGAATGACGCTCCGGTCGCGGTAGGGGACTCGTACTGGATTTCGGTCAGTACCACGCAGATGCTCAATGTTTTGGCCAACGACTCGGATGTCGATAGCTTGATCGACCCGGCATCGATCGAAATTGTTCAGCCACCATCGCATGGCACAGCGACGCCGTTGCCTGACGGCACCGTGCGTTATACACCCAACGCAGGCTACCGTGGCGTTGAGAGCTTTACCTATCGTGTGCGAGATTCCCTTGGATTGTTTTCCAACGACGCAACCGTTCAGTTGCGCGTCAACTCGGCACCGAACACCAATGCGGATTCTTTAGTCGTCAAACAGACGATCACAACGGTTTTGGATGTTCTTCGCAATGACAGTGATCCAGACGGTACGCTCGATCCTGCGACGCTGGTGATTGTCAGCGGTTCCGAAATGGCCGATTTGATGGTTCAGGATGATGGGACGATTCGCTTCACTCCACGAGCAGGCTTCCTCGGTACCACTCAGTTCCGTTATTTGGTCTCCGATAATGACGGGCGTCCGAGTGTCCCGACCGACGTGACGGTACTTGTGGTTGTCTCGATCTATCAGAATCCGAGAAGCCGATTCGACGTAGATGATGATGGATCGGCATCTCCACTCGATGTCTTGGTGCTCATCAATCTCTTGAATAGTCAGGCACCTTCGTTACCAGTAGATGGATTGCCAGGTCCCCCTGCGTATGTGGATGTCAATGCCGACAATCGTGTTGACCCGCTCGATGTCCTAGACGTGATCAATCACATAAACTCACGAGGCAATGGCGAAGGTGAGGGCGGCACAGATCGCACATTCGATGATGTCTTTGCTTCCTACGATTGGCATGAAGAGCTGAGAAAGTCCAATCGTCTTCGTTTGACTAGATTTTGATATTCCAACCTTAAACCATGCTTGCCAGCTTTTGACAACGTATCAATCCAGGGACCAGCAAGACATCTGCAATTGGCAACGTTGCCAGTCCGTACCCGTCAGTGGGGTGGTGACGTTTCCACTTCGGTGCCAGAAAGCAACAGCATGAGGTCGCTGGCGTGGCAAAGGTGATACTAGATGAAGGGGTGGGGGGAAAAGCGTCTCGATTTTGAGTGGCAGTGCATGGCATGATACAATTTCATAGCGTTTCAGGAAGTTCGACCGAGCCACCGAATCAGGAGCCAACAACGCATGCCACGCCAGATATCGATACTTTCATCATCCTTGTTGATATTTGGGATAATTCAATTGGGTTGTCAGGTATGCGTTCAAACCCCTAACACGAACACCAACAGCATCGAAATGAAACGGCTTCTAATTCCTAGGGGGATATTCACGATGGGTTCGCCTGTCGAAGAGGAGTGGGCTGATGAGGATGAGGAGCAGCATCAGGTCACAATCTGCAAGGACTACTACCTAGGCGCGACGGAAGTCACCCAAGGACAGTACGAGAAGGTGATGGGAACCAACCCGAGTCACTTCCAAAAGCGAGTCATCCGCAAGAGCGAAAGTTCGATGTATCCGGTCGAACAGGTTTCGTGGGAAGATGCCGTTGAGTTTCGCAAGAAGCTTTCGGACTTGCCCGAGGAGAAGGCTGCAGATGTTTGACAGCCTCTGCGAAACCAAACCACCTTGATTTTGGCACTTGAACGGAACGGGGAAATCGGATCTGCCTGCCCGTTGCCGGCCACCCTCCCCACGCCTCAATCACTCACCCCTCCACCATCACCTTTTGCACGCCGGCTGCCTTGGCGAAATCATCCTCAGTAACCAGCAGATAACTCTGCTGGGCGATGCGTGGTGAATTACCGAGCCAGTAGCAGACCACGTACAGCGGGAACTCGCGTTGCAGTTCCGTCTGCCAGATGGCCCGCATCGAATGGAACAATCGTGGACAAGTTAAGATTGGCCCGAAAAAACCCACATATCGATCCAGTGATTGATTGGCTCACAAGTGCCTCTTATCATT
>CAIYZV010000434.1 GCA_903930765.1 uncultured Pirellula sp. | reverse complement strand
TTGGTACGCCCGTCATGGGCATTAGTTTATGGGGTTAAAGTCCCCTGTGCGAGATAGGACCCTCTGGGAGATCAGTATACCAAATGACCACTTCAAGAGAACAAGCACGAGGTGAAGGCAACTGCGCGAGGGCGACCGAGCGTGGGAAGGAAGCCTGCGAATGCATGGGTAAGCGCCGAGTCTGTCCGACGCCATCAGTGCGTCACTCCCTACTCGGATGCATTCTCACCAAATCTGCGAGGCTACGTACAGAAACATCCTATAAGGCCGGATCGGTCAGGCGAGTGAGCCAAACATCACGAAGCCGTCCCCTATCGATCGATCAGGTAAAGGGTGAGCTTGTGCAGAGGAAACTAGTGTCCTTATCCGGGGAGATCTGCGTCGCTCCAGGGAGTAAGTCATCTCGACGACTGAAAACCAGGAACAGACCCGTGCAAGCGGGACTGGGCAACGCAGAAGTCAGCAGAGGCCGTAGTACTGGACTTCCAATCCCAATGGAACTCAGGAAGGGCTGAACTATGAAGAACAAGGAAGAGCCATCAAGTGACTTGTCGCGAGGGAACCCCCGCATGCCAGGAGAGCCGAGTTTACCGGACTCCGCAAGCATGAGGACCATAGGTTCACCAGCCCGTCCGGACGATGCCGCGTCAGCGTCACTTGAGAAACCAGCCTTGAGTTTATTCCCGATGTCTCTCACTGAGGCGTTAGTCGAAGAAGCCAACATCGAACTGGCTTGGAAGAACGTGAAGGCCAACCGGGGGGCCCCTGGCCCTGACGGCATCACCATCACGGAATTCCCAGCTTGGTTTCGTCCTCGTTGGAACGCTGTTCGACAACAGCTTCTCGATGGTACCTACCAACCTCAACCGGTTCGGCGAGTGACCATCGACAAGCCCGATGGCGGCAAACGATTGCTAGGTATCCCAAACCTAATCGACCGTCTGATCCAGCAAGCCATCGTACAAATCCTAACTCCTGTGTTCGATCCGGGTTTCTCGGAATCGAGCTACGGGTTTCGACCGAAACGCTCTGCTCATGGAGCAACCAAGCAGGTACGCCGTATCATTCGTCGTGGCTATCGTTATGCCGTGGACATGGATCTCTCCAAGTTCTTTGACCGCGTCGGGCATGATGTTCTCATGGCCCGCGTGGCCAGGAAAGTCCGCGACAAAACGGTACTGCAACTGATAGGACGCTACCTGCGAGCAGGTGTTATGGTCGACGGGCATTTCCAAGCAACGACTGAGGGAACGCCGCAAGGCGGTCCTGCTTCGCCTCTTCTAGCCAACATCCTCTTGGATGATCTGGACAAGGAACTGGAAAGCCGAGGACTTCGCTTCGTGCGCTACGCGGACGACTTCGTGATCTTCACGCGGTCTAAACGAAGTGCAGAGCGTGTCTTCGCATCGGTCCATCGTTATCTGACCCGCAAACTTCACCTGGTCGTGAACCTGGAGAAGAGCCGTATCGTTACCACGGAGGAACTCGAATACCTTGGGTTCTGCTTCGTGGGGTCACGAGCGACCATCAACGTGTCCGCGAAATCCATTCATCGCTTCAAGCATCGCATTCGCGAGATCACCGGGCGTAGCCGCGGGATTTCGATGGAGCACCGCTTGCGGGAACTCGCACGTTACGTACGAGGATGGATGGGTTACTTCGCCCTTGCCTCGCAATTGAAACTGTTCGCAAGCTTGGAACAGTGGATTCGGCGCCGTATCCGATGTTGCTACTGGAAACGCTGGCGACATGTTCGCACGCGCATTCGGGAACTCATCGCGATGCATGTTCCGCGCAGGCAAGCGATCCGACACGGCATTAGTCGCAAGGGACCATGGCACATGGCCAAGACGATCGCAAGCGGTGTCGGGATGACGAACGATTGGCTATCCTCGCAAGGAGTCTTGAGTCTGAAGACCCTTTGGGCAGAGCTCGCTCATCTTCGTGGAACCGCCTAGTGCGGACCCGCATGCTAGGTGGTGTGGGGAGGACGGTCAGCAATGGCCGTCCTTACCCGATTTCTACCATTCTACTCTACGTGTATGTTGGATACACCACTAGACCTCGCCCTCGAATACGAATGCGACTTCCGATAGTTGGTATGGAATCGACGTCATCACTAGAGATCGCAAGAAAATCGACGCCGTTTTGACGCCATACTCTCAAGTTCTGCTAGTCGATCCGGTGACAAGTACGGAAGTAAGATCAACGGATGACCCCCCAGTCGCTTGGCGTTGTCGGCTGCTTGCTGAGTGGCTTTTTGAAAATCTTCCTTCGTGGATCGAGTCTTGCACCCAACGTTGAATCGTTCGATATCAGCGGCACCATTGAACGCCACCTCAAGTAGTGCGACGATCGC
>CAIYZV010000433.1 GCA_903930765.1 uncultured Pirellula sp. | reverse complement strand
GTCAACGCCGAGATGACCGGGGATTTAGAACAAGTCATCGCGTGGCTGCTGGGTCACCCTGAGGATGTTCGGATCGTGATGCTGCGCGGTGCAGGGGCTGCGTTCTGCGCGGGTGATGATGTCAAGGAACTCCCCAGTTTCACACCCGAGTTCGCCCGAGAGCTAAGCCTCCGTCAGGCAGAACTTTATTTAGCTCTGGAACGCATCCCGCAACCTGTGATCGCCTTGGTTCACGGGGACGCCATGGGGGCAGGATGTGTGGCTGCTTATTCTGCTGATATGCGCATCGCAACCCACGACGCCAGGTTCGGCATGCCAGAGATCAAACTGGGATGGCCACCAGGATATGGCATTGCTCAGCTCACTGCACTGATAGGAAAGTCACGGGCGTTAGAGATGTGCTTGATGGGGGAACCGATCAGCGCAACCAAGGCTCTCGAATGGGGATTGGTCAGCGAAGTCGTACCCGGTGCTACGTTAACCAAACGCGGACTACAGATCGCCGAAAAGATGCTTCAGATGCCCGCCGAAGCGTTGCGAGCCACCAAAAGATTGGTCCATCTCGACGAAGGCTCCCAGCCGAAAGTGGCCCATCGCGCGGACACAGAGGCATACATCCGCTGCCTGCAACTTCACGACGCCCAAGAAGGCATCCAAGCCTTCGTTGAGAAACGGGCTCCTCGGTTTCGAGGATCTTGAGTCCAGTACTTACCGTACTTCTCAGGTTACCCAAAATGTTCTGCACCTTCTATTCACCGCACTCCTTTTCCCGTAGGCGACATTAACGATGCATGCAAACGCATTCGAACGACTTGGGGGTACCATTTTGCTCATGGTGTTCCTCGCTAACATGGCCATCTCGCAGGAAAAGGCTCGCTCCAACGAAAACGGAGGGACAGTAGAAAAAGCCGACCAATACTCCAAACGACGCACTGCCGATTGCGAAGGCTGGACGGTCCACATTGCCGAAGAATTAGACCAGAATGCCGCTGATAGTCTCGCAAAAGCACTCGAGTTACTAGCGCTACAATTGCAGGAGATCACTCGCGTCGTTCCCGCAGACGCCGTCATCGAATTGAAAAAGGTTCCACTTTGGTTCTCCGAGCAATACCCCAACGTACAACCTCGAGCCGAGTACCATCCCGATGCAGGATGGCTGAAATCGAACGGTCGGGATCCCGCGATGGCTCAGTGCGTCGAGTTCACCGATATACGAAACTTCGAAGCTGAAACAAGACGGATGCCGAATTTCGTATTGCATGAACTCGCTCATGCTTACCACGACCGCGTGCTCACGGATGGTTTCGCAAATACACCCATCCGAGATGCGTACAAAAAAGCGAAGACAAGTGGCAAGTACGATGCGGTCGAGCAACGGTTTGGAGACGGACGGTCGACCACGACCAAGGCGTATGCGATGACAACGCCGCAGGAATACTTTGCCGAAAGCACCGAAGCCTATTTTTCCACCAACGATTTTTTTCCATTCACCCGCGAACAGCTTCGCAAACATGACGCTGAGATGATGGAGCTTCTCGCCGACCTTTGGGGCGTGAGCAAAGCATCATCCACCTCCGCTGAAACCGATGCGGAAGACCTTGCGAATTGGAAGCATGCTGGATCCCTTTGGATCAATACGACACCCGATGGTGCGAATGTACCCAACGGTACCGAGGTTCACGAATTCCCACTGTGCGTTCGCCTCTACGGGGACACGTTCGATTTCAGCCAATGCCAAGCCGATGGAAACGATTTGAGATTCACCCTTGCGGAATCGGGCAAGTCCCTCGCGTACGAAATCGATACGTGGGATCCCAAAGCTGGTTTCGCGGTGCTTTGGGTTCGAATCCCCACGATCCGCGGGAATGACCGCCAAGAGATCAAGCTCCACTGGGGGAACGCGGCAGCGAGACCAGGTTCCAAGGGTCGGAGTGTTTTCAATGAGTCCAATGGATTCGCATCGGTATGGCATCTTGGAGATACGCTCGTCGACTCCACTGGTGCGATGGAAAGCAAAGACACAGGGACTCGTGCTACCGCAGGGACGATCGGTCAAGGAAGGCTTTTTTCGCAGAACCACGGACTTTCCATGGGCGAGAAGATCGAGGGGCTTCCCACCGGCTCCGAACCACACACCACGGAAGCCTGGGTGATGATCGACCGACCGAACACCACCATCGTCGCTTGGGGGAATGAGAAAGCCCAAGGCAAGGTGGTCATGCAGTATCGCAGCCCATCGCGCATCAATATGGATTGCTATTTCTCAGGGGGAAATATTGCAACCTCGCGAGACGTTCCGATGCATGCGTGGCAACATGTCGTTTACACCTACTCGCCCGAAGCAACCCGCATTTACCTGGATGGTCGATTGGTCGATGAGGGACTAAACCGAAAGCCCGTTCTCGCGATCGAGAGCCCGGCGAGGTTTTACGTGGGTGGCTGGTACGATCGTTATGATTTCGAAGGAATCATCGACGAATTGCGGCTTTCGAACGTCGCTCGCGATGCGGCCTGGATTCACCTGCAGCACGAAAACCAAAAGCCGAACTCGACCCTTTGTGGTTCGTTGGTAAAGCAGGGGAGTGCAAACGCAGAGCGTGAATTGAAGGTAACGCCAGGAAGTTTAGAGATCAACGAAGGGGAAATCGGCAAGGTCACCGCGATGGCCGAAGGTGCCGAAAAGATCTACTGGGAACTCGAACGCAATGGATCGAAAAAAATCATCGAAACCGATCGATGGAGTTGCTCGGTAGCATCCGGGCGAGTCATCGATCAAGAAACCGCATCGCTAACTCTAACAGCAATCTATCCAACCGAAATTCGCAAAATCACTGTTCCCATCGTCATTCAAAACAGCATCCCAGAGCCGGAACTGTCCGCCATCAAGACGGTTCTTAATGGCAAACAAAGTGTTAACGCTAATAAAACGGAATCAAAACTGGTGTGGGATGGTCGATCGGAGTTGATCCTTGAGCCTATCATCGCCAATGCCAATGCTTTGCAATCGCAGCCTTCCAATGAGTTAACCTATTCGTGGACCACGTCGGGTGTTGCCGTCGGTAGCCGGGCTGAAGGAGAGAGATTAGTACTCACGCGTGCACAAGGAAACGGCGAATTGACTATCAGGGCCAGCGTCCATAATGGTGGGCCTGAAGTAAGTACGACCACCATCATTCGCATTGAACAACCCAAGCGTGAGACAGAGTCATGGATCGAGCGACCAGCCACCGCCGACGCGCGGCCTCGCGATGGGCAATTCATCCCTCGCGATGGTTGGGGGGATGCGAAGACACGCACTGGGACACTTCGTTACCGAGGAGTCCTGGACGAAGAAACACTCCAAAAAATCAAGCCTGACCGATTGGTGCTTCGGGCGTTTGCCGACACGAAACGGATCGCGGAGAGTACCGTAACTCCGTCGAAGAATGGAGAATACGCATTGTCAGTGAATTTGCCGGCAGCGCTCGAGAAGTACCGCTGTGAGTTAATCGCATTGAAAGGGAGCCAAGAGGAGATCCTTCATCGCGCATCGGATCTGCTGTGCGGCGATGTCTATTTGATCATCGGGCAGTCGAACGCGGTGGCTACGGATTTTGGCAAGGTCGACGAACCCTCGACTAGCCCTTGGGTACGCACCTTTGGGACAACCGAGGGTGGCGAACCAGGTGCAAGGCGAGAGCTGTGGGGTGACGCGCGAGCTCGGGCTCCTGGTGGGGAACTGGAAATCGGCTATTGGGGGTTGGAACTCGGTAAAGCGATCGCAGAACGTGAGGGGCTGCCGATTTGTATTGTCAACGGAGCAGTTGGCGGCACACGCATCGATCAGCATCAACGCAATACCGTCGATCCGACCGATGTGAAGACGATTTATGGGCGACTTCTTTGGCGGGTCCAAAAAGCGGGTTTAACCCATGGTGTGCGAGGGGTCTTTTGGCATCAAGGGGAAAACGATCAAGGTGCCGATGGCCCGACCAATCGGTTTGGGTACGAAACGTACGAGCCATTCTTCGTCTCGCTGGCTGCGGCGTGGAAGGAAGATTACCCCAACATCGAGCATTACTTTGCATTCCAGATTTGGCCGAAGGCGTGCGCGATGGGGTTCGATGGGTCGGACAATCGCCTACGCGATGTGCAACGTCGATTGCCCAATCTTTTTTCAAACCTGAGCGTCATTTCCACGTTGGGGATCAAGCCTCCCGGTGGCTGTCATTATCCTGCAGATGGATATTCCCAGTTTGCAACGATGATGCTTCCACTCGTCGAACAAAAGATCTACGGAAAAACGCCGACAGCAATCCTGACGCCACCTAATTTGCAAGCAGCGCGATGGATTGGCACGGACCGCAAAACCATCGAACTTGAGTTTGACTCCGAGATCCTTTGGAACGAAGGATGCAACAATCAGTTTTACATCGGCAAGCAACGTTTGGAGGTCGAATCGGGATCTGCTAACGGTCAGAAAATCGTGCTTCAACTAACAGCATCTGTCGAATCCGAGAGTCTGTCACCTGCCGAGATCACGTACCTCGATAGCAGTGCATGGAGTCAAGACCGATTGCTCATGGGTGCCAATGGACTTGCCGCTCTCACGTTCAGCGATGTTCCGATCCTTCCGAATTGAGCTTCTCCTCAAGGCTGCGAACTTCATCGATGAAGGCCTTAGCCGATGGCGAGAGACTTCGATTCTTTAGGTAGATAAAGCCATATCGGAGCTTAAGCCACGGTGGCTCAAAGGGGACTTGGCAAAGCTCCCCT
>CAIYZV010000432.1 GCA_903930765.1 uncultured Pirellula sp. | reverse complement strand
GCTTGGTTGGCCAGCGAATGGATCGATGGTCCACCGGCATTCGAGACCGTTGGGTTATGGGGTGAACGGTCGGTTCGTGGGGTGCTGGTGGGGGCAGTACCGCTTTTGGTGACACAGCGATTAACAGGGGGTTCGCGACCGAATGAGACGGAGGACGGTGCTGGCTGGCATCCATTTCAGGATAACAACGGGGTGAGCGGACATGCGTTCATGTCGTCGATCCCGTTTATCACGGCTGCAAAAATGTCCGACAATGTCGTCGGAAAAGCCTTCTGGTATTCCGCTTCACTTTTGGGTCCTCTCTCTCGCATCAATGACAATGCACACTATCCATCTCAAGTGGGTCTTGGATGGGCGATGGGTTTTTTAGCAGCATCGGCGGTGCAGCATAACGATACCGGCAAAAAGGGTTGGGCTGTCGTACCTGAAGCGAGTTTTCAATCGACGGGACTTGCGTTTCAGTACCGTTGGTAAGCACCGCGTGCGGGGAGAAGCTCGTGGGTGCTTTTCAGCGCTGTACGAGTACGAAAAAAACATCAGCGGCGACGGTTCGCCCAGGAATGATGCCGATGCGAGGACATCCCATGCCGATCGCTGGATATGCCACTAAGCTCTATCTGTAGGTTCGATAGTAAAACAAGCGGTGGGATATATACTAACGTCGTAAAGGCGCCATGAAAATCTGGCGCGTCCCCGGTTACTACAGAACATAATCTTCCGGAAACGATGATGTCCATGAATAAGAGTGTTCGCAACTGTTGCGCCGTGGGTACGGTGGGGCTTGCATTTTTATTGCTACTAGGGGCTGTGGGCCTCGCGCAAGAGCGCTCGGAGAAAACGACGTACAAGCTCGAAGAATCGATTGCTTATCGCGATGGGAGCAGTGTTGATGTTTATCAGCGCGAGAAGTGCGCGCTCGACGTTTACTACCCAACCAATCTTCGTGATGCACCGGTTGTTGTCTGGTTCCATGGTGGAGGTTTGACCTCGGGAGAGCGCGGTATTCCCAATGGATTGAAAGATCAAGGGTTCGTGGTGATCGCTGCAAGCTATCGATTGAGTCCTAAAGCCAAATCGCCGGCCTATGTTGAGGATGCCGCTGCGGCGGTCGCTTGGGCGTTTTCCCACGCTCCCCAATACAACGGCTCTTCTGGAAAGATCATCGTGAGTGGTCACTCGGCGGGAGGTTATCTCGCCATGATGGTAGGGCTCGACGAGCGTTGGTTGAAACCGCATTCCATCGAACCCAATCGTATCGCTGGGATTGCCCCGATGAGCGGCCAAGCGATCACGCATTTCACGATTCGCGACGAGCGAGGGATTGGCAAGAAGCAGCCGGTCATCGACGACATGGCGCCACTTTTCCATGTGCGGAGCGATGCGTCACCATTGCTCTTAGTTACCGGCGATCGCAACAATGAGTTGCTCGGTCGCTATGAAGAAAATGCTTATCTCTGGCGTATGATGAAGGAATCAGGGCATACCGATGTTACCCTCGATGAGCTACAGGGGTACGACCATGGAGGCATGGTGGAACCGGGGATTCCACTGCTGGTCAAGTTTGTGCGCAACGTTTGCCTTGATAGGCGAAACGAAAAATAGCGATCAGGTAGTGGATGAGATCATTGAAGCCAAGGAGCGAATTGCGTTTTACCAAAGCCGTCTCGCGTAGGGATCGCGGTCATAGCTTCGTTTGATCGCTGAATCCGGTTCTGCACGTAATTGCAAGCGATAGCACAATGCGGCTGCTGCACCGGCGAAGAAACCCCCGACGTGGGCTAGATACGCCACACCGCCGGCGGATGACGAGGTTGAGGCGATAGAGCCATAGCTGCTCACCAATTGCATAGCGATCCACATGCCGAGCACCCAAACGGCGGGCACGGTGACGACATGGTAGAGGAATACGGCATTGACCCGATTGTACGGAAAGAGGACCAAGTAGGCCCCCAGGACGCCCGCGATTGCTCCCGATGCGCCGAGGTTGGGAATGGTGCTATCGGGGCCGCTCAGGATTTGTGCAAAGCTACCCACAAGTCCTGAGACCAGGTAGAAAATTAAAAACCATTTGTGACCGAATCGATGCTCGACGTTATTGCCGAAAATCCAGAGGTAGAGCATGTTGCCAGCAATGTGCCCGAACCCACCGTGCATGAACATCGACGAGAGCAGAGTTAGCCAAATTGGCGAAGGCCCAGGAGCCTGCGGTATTTCTGCTTGGCCGTGACCGGGTACTTCGAGAATGGTTGGTTCGACAATGTCGATGCCGCTAGTAATCTCTTTGGGGATCACGCTCCAGCCGTACGTGAAGTTTTCGTTGGAGAGCTGGTAGACAAAGACCAGAATGTTGATTGCGATAATGGTGTATGTGACGAACGCGGGTGTGTCGACTTGCAAGTCGTCATCGCTGATTGGGAAAAGCATTTCCTAATATCCGTGGAGGGCGAAGAAGGTTGTTTTTAAACGTCAGGGAATAATGCATCGGGATCGACGCGGCAATGCGACGACATCGAATGTTTTTTAGGGGGCTTCAAAACCTGCGTCCCGAGTCCATTTCCGAAGGACCACGGCCCCGAGGAACTGGACGAACAGGAACAGCAAGATCCCGAGCAGTGTGCACGCCATGATTGCCGCCATCAAGGCTGCGGTTTTCAGGTTGGCTTGCATGGCATTCATGATAGTTCCGAGCCCATCGTAAGCACCACTGTTGGCGACGAATAATTCGCCGACGATTGCCCCGATGACCGAGAGTCCACAGCTGATGCGAAGCCCCAGGACCAGATTGGGGATTGCCGATGGAATACGGAGTTTTAAAAGGGTTTTCCATCGCGAAGCAGACTGCATGCGAAATAGGTCAAGGTGGTTTTCGTCGATCGAAAGAAGTCCGCTGGTGACATTGGAGATGATCGGGAAAACGCTGATGATGCAGGAGACCAGGACCACGGTGCGGAACTCGGTGCCCGACCAAATGATCAGAAGAGGGGCGATGGCCACGATGGGAACCGTCTGTAGGAAAATCACATAGGGGTAAAGGGCTGTACGCAGGAGCGAAGACTGGCTGAAAAGGATCGCGACGGTGCAGCCCACAATTGCGCTGCAGAGCAAACCCAGCATGGACGCTTGGAGTGTGACCCAACTCCCCTTGAGCAGCGTCCATCGTTCGCTCCAAAGCGCACTGATGACCGCTTCGGGTTTAGGAAGGATAACGGGCGGGATGCGAAAGAGCACGACGGCCAAATGCCAAATTGCCGCCACCAACCCGAAGACGGCGATCGGTGCGAGTACTCGAAGCCATAAAGGAGGGGTTCGGTTCATGGGTTACTCCTTGCCAGTGACTCAGCCACCTGGCCATACAGACCTGCAAACGCCGGTGTACCTCGGACGCCAGATTCCCTTGGGAATGGGAGGTCTACATCGATGGTATCTGCGATTTTTCCGTGGCTCATCACCGCGACGCGATGGCTCAAGTAGATTGCTTCCGAGATGTTGTGGGTCACAAACAGCATCGTGCATCCTGTTTGAGAGACGATCTCCAGAAGCAAGTCGTTCAGTTTCGAACGGAGCATGTCGTCGAGAGCCGCGAACGGCTCGTCGAGGAGCAAGATGTTGGGTTGTGTGATCAAAGCCCGAGCAATCGACGCTCGCATCTTCATCCCACCGGAAAGCTGAGAAGGTTTTTTGTGCCAGTCGGTGGGCTTGAAGCCCACGAGTGTCAGCGTTTTTTCGATCGCTTCGCGGAGTTGATCTTTCGATGGAGTCGGCTGTTTGGATCCTGATTGGGCTCCGCGTATCTCCCAAGGCAGCATCACGTTTTGCCAAACCGTCCGCCACGGAAGCAATGCTGCTTCCTGGAAGACGAAAGCGAGTTTGTCTCGCGATGCTTCGACCGATTTTCCTTCGATGGTGATCGCACCCGAAGCTGGCGTGATCAATCCTGCGACCACCCTCAGCAAGGTACTTTTCCCACAACCGCTCGGGCCCAGCAACGATACGATTTGGCCTCGGGGGACCGAGATATCCAAGTGGTCCAGGACCTGTTGTTCCGAAGTTCTGTTTCGAAAAACAACGGCGACGTGATGGCATTCGATCGCGATGTTCGGAGTTTGCATGGATCGCTAATGGGCCTTTGCCGTCGGAAAATCCGCCGCGATCAATCGATCGATCTTTGCCGCCAGCACAAAATCGTTTTCGCTTAAACCCCCGATCGCGTGCGTGGTTAGTTCGATTCCGAGGATACGGTAGCCCGTTAAATGGAGATCGGGATGGTGGCCTTCGGCTTCGGCCAATTCGGCGATGGCGTTCATGCAACGGACCATCTCGACAAAATTTGCGAATCGAACGGTGCGGTGGATCCAAAGGCCATCCTCTCGCAATCGCCATTGCGGGATCGCTGCCAATTGCTCACGCGAATGGTCTAGTGTGCACGCGTCCACGCCACCTTCGCAAGGGACGCATTTTTTGGAGACGAGATCGCTTGCAGATTCAATTTGCATAGTAAATTTGAGAGGTAAATTCGGAGTCTCAGTTGATAATTCCCATGTACGAGAGTTTACAATGGATACCAAAGATACCAGCGAATGAGTTGGCTTAAAACGGTACCACGAAGTTGGGTGATCGTTTTTATTGGTACCACAGGTATTTTGTGATGCCGTTATTCGTGATGCGGGAGGGCGTGTTCGGATGAGTCGAGCAAAACTGCGATCCAAACCGTTTTCGATGATGCGCAAGGCTCGACGGCTAGTGGGCTGTTCCCTTCAAACGGTGCTGTGGGCAGGGATGGGGCTTGGGCTTTTCCTGGCGTTTATTCCTGGGGTGGCTGCATCCGATTGGGGGGCAAGGGACAAAGAGTTCTTGGAGCAGATACTTCCGGTTTTGACCAAATCCTGCTTTGGCTGCCATGCCGGCGCGGAGGCCGATGGTGGGTTGTCGTTGGCGTATTTCAAGGATGCTCGGGGGGTTTTTAAAGAGCGCGTGATTTGGGAAAAGGTTGCTCAGCGGGTAGAAATCGGTGACATGCCGCCTTCTGAGGCCGAACCGTTGAGTGAAGCCGACCGGAAGCGAATCGTCGATTGGATCCGTACTACGCTGAACGATATCGACTGTGGCAAGACCCCCAATCCGGGCAGCGTGACCCTGCGTCGATTGAATCGATTCGAATATAGGAACACGATCAAGGATCTTTTTCAAATCGATTACGAACCTGCGAAAGGGTTTCCCGGTGACGACGTCGGCTATGGGTTTGACAACATTGGAGATGTGTTGACCTTGCCGCCGTTGCTCATGGAGAAATATGTGCGAGCGGCTGAGGAGATCAGTCAACAGGTGATCAAAGCGCCCGAACCCGGGCCGGTTTTTGAGTCGCCTCGCAAGGTCCAGCAGTTGCAGGCAGACTCAGGGGGAAAAGGCGAAGGCAATCGATTTGTTTTCTTCTCCAATGGCAAGATTCAGTTTGAAGAGCAGGCACCTTGGACGGGGCGTTACACACTGGAGTTAGGAATGGCTGGCTCCGCGGCGGCAGGGCAGTATCCGAAAGTGGTGGTGACTGTCGACGGGAAGAAGGCGGGTGAAGTTACTGTAGAGACGGAGTCCCAGGACAAGCCCAAGGGGTTTGAGATTCCATTGAGGCTTCGCACGGGAAAACGTGTCGTTGAATTGGCGTTCGTGAATGACAAGTACATTGAGGCGAAAGGTGGAACGCCTGCTCAGGATACCAACTTGTACATCTATGATATGAAGTTGCGTGGTCAAAAGCCGGCGGAGCCGATCGCCGAAGGAGGGCTTCCTGCATCGCACCGGGAATTGGTGCGCGATGCGGTTCCCTCGGCGACGCGTTCCCCTCGCGATGCCGCCAGCGAGGTCATGCGCAAAGTGGCGAGTCGCGCCTATCGCCGCTTGGTCACTGACGAAGAACTAAGGCGTCTTTCCGACATCGTGGTGGCAACCATGGAGGACGGTGAGCCGTACGAGGCAGGATTGCAGGTGGCGATCGCGGCCGTTTTAGTCAGCCCGAACTTTCTGTTCAAGATTGAAGAAGCCGAAGTGAAGCGGGGTGAAGAGTTTCCTCTTCTCAGCGAATACGAGCTAGCTACGCGATTGAGTTATTTTCTTTGGAGTTCCACCCCCGACAAAGAACTCCTTTCGGCGGCTGCGAAGAAGCAATTGCGGGATCCTAAGGTATTGCGGCAGCAGATGGAACGGATGATTCGCGATGAGCGTGCCCGCGACTTTGTGCGAAACTTTGCAGGCCAGTGGCTGACGCTTCGAAAACTCGAGACAACCGTTCCCAACGAGAACATGTTTCCCACATGGAACGAGGAGATCCGCGATTTGGCGAGGGCCGAGACTTATCTGTTCTTTCTGAATGTCATGCGGGAAAACATGAACGTAATGCGGTTGCTGGATGCGGATTTTACGTTCCTCAATGAAAAGCTCGCGAGGTTCTACGGCGTACCTGGAATCGAGGGCGATCGCTTTCGCAAGGTTTCCTTGAAGGGGCAGAAACGGATGGGGTTGTTGACCCACGCTTCGATATTGGCCGTGACCAGCAACCCGACCAGGACCAGTCCTGTAAAACGGGGGAAGTGGATTCTCGACAATATCCTCGGAACGCCTCCGCCTCCTGCTCCACCCGGTGTACCTGAATTGGAGAAAGGGGAATTGGTGGGGACGCTGCGACAGCAATTGGAGCAGCACCGCGCGAACGCGGCGTGTGCATCTTGTCATAAGCTCATGGATCCGATGGGTTTGGCCCTTGAGAATTACAACGCAGTAGGGCTTTGGCGAACCCAAGACCGCGGTAGTGATATCGATGCTTCCGGGGAGTTGCCGTCGGGGGAAAAGGTTCGAAACCCAGGTGATTTGATCCGCGTTTTGAGGGACAATAAATCGGAGAAGTTTTTACGGACGCTCACCGAAAAGCTTATGGTGTATGGTATCGGACGGGGCCTCGAGTACTACGATCGATGCGCGATCGATAAGATCCTTCTTCGGGCAAGCCAGCAAGACAACCGGTTTCAAGACTTGATGTTCGAAATCATCACTAGCGATCCATTTCAGCGCAAAGGAGTTCGGGAAGAACTATGAAGACTCCACGATTGTCCCGTCGAACTGTACTTCGAGGTGTTGGTACTGCGGTTGGCTTGCCTTTGTTGGAAGCGATGTTGCCTGCCCGTAGCGTGCTAGGCGCAGGGCCGAGCGATCAACCGGTGCGGATGCTTTTCATGATGGTTCCGAACGGAATCCACATACCGGCGTGGACACCATCGACGGAAGGTCCAAAGTTTGAATTGCCACAAACCATGGCCCCGCTCGCGAAGTATCGAGAGCGTCTCTCGGTCTTCACCGGATTGACCTTGGATGGCGCTCGGGATCATGGGGATGGGCCAGGGGATCATGCCCGAAGTGGCGCGTCGTTCTTGACCGGAGCGCATCCTCGAAAAACGGACGGAGCCGATATCAAGAATGGGATTTCCATCGATCAAGTTGCCGCGCAAGCGATAGGTCATAAGAGTCGGTTTGCATCGTTGGAGTTGGGGTTGGAGGGGTCCTCGCAATCCGGCAATTGCGATAGTGGTTATTCGTGCGCGTACTCAAGCAATCTCGCGTGGAGAAACGACACCAGCCCGTTGGCCAAGGAAATGGATCCGTCGTCGGTTTTTGAGCGGCTTTTTGGAACCCCCGATAAAGTCTCGGATGGAAAAAATCACCAGTCGCGAGCCGGAAAACGCAAGAGCATTTTGGACTACGCTCTTGAAGACGCCAACCAATTAAAGAGGCGGCTCGGGTCCGCGGACCAGCGCAAGCTCGACGAGTATTTATATGCAGTTCGCGATGTCGAAAACCGACTTCTGAAAACCGACAAACTGCAAATCGGCGAGAACGGGATTCCCAACTATTCACGTCCGGCAGGTGTGCCCCGAGAGTGGGCAGAGCATTGTCGATTGATGATGGACATGATCGCACTAGCGATCCGCACCGATGCGTCGCGCGTTTTGACCTTTATGATGGCAAACGAAGGGAGCAATCGCGGTTACCCCGAGATTGGTGCCCCGGAGAGCCATCACGAACTGTCCCACCATGGGAAGAGTGCTGAGAAACAAGAAAAGCTACAGAAGATCAATACGTTTCACATTCAGCAGTTGGCATATCTCGCCGATCAGCTGGCGGGAGTCCAAGAAGGAAATGGGACGTTGCTCGACAACTGCATGATCGTTTATGGAAGTGGTATCTCGGACGGCGATCGTCACAACCACGATGACTTGCCAATTTTAATGTTGGGGAACGCAGGTGGTCGGGTCAAGAAACCTGGTCATTGGCGTTTCCCCGAAAATACACCTCTGTGCAACTTGTATCTTTGGATGCTGCATCAAGTCGGTGTGAAAGCGGATCGCTTTGGAGACAGCACCGACTTGCTCAAGTTCGGTTGAAAAGTCCCCGCGGCGATGCAATTGAGGGGACGCTTCTTCGTGTTCGCTGCGGCGAGTACCGCAGCCTGATGAAAACGTGAGTGGAGACGTGCAATCCAGCGGCCCTCAACGCGGGGGCTCACACGACCTGAACCGCGGCTAGCGCATCGCGGCTGACTTCGCGTTAGCCATTGGACATCGCAGGTGCCATCTCCTCAATGCGAAGTTCATCGATCAAGGGCCACAATTCGTCGACCTCGTCATTGAAAAGATTTCCGATCAGGATATCGGTGATCAAGTGCTTTTTATCCGGGTTGTTTCGAACCAACTTTCCGAAGTTGAGTCCGTCGTAGAAAGCCCGGACGAGCGTCCTCATTCGGTTCATCGCCTTCAGGTGAAGCGGTTCCCAAGCCCGCAATCGAGCTTCGGAGGGATCGTTCACATCGAGAGCATCGGCGATCGCGTCGCCCGCCATCTCCGCCGATGTGAGGGCCAATAGGATGCCGGAGGAGTAGAGCGGGTCTAGGAATCCGAAGGCATCTCCGACCAGGACCCAACCATCACCAGCAGCTTTGCTCGCTTTGTACGAGTACTCTTTGAGCACGCGGTATTCGCCGCAGCATTCGGCACCTGCGATGCGTGGCTGCAAACCGGGGCAGCGGGCGACCTCTTGATGGAAGAGAGCCTCTGGATCCTTCGTGTCGCGGTTGCGGAACAGGTAGTCGAAATCGGCGACCACGCCGACGCTCACGATATCGTCGTGGAGTGGGATGTACCAGAACCAGCCCTTTTTGCCTTGGGTCTGGATAACGATCGTTCCCCCAGAGTCGAGGCCCGGTTCCCGCTTGGCTCCTTTGAAGTAGGACCAAATAGCGGCTTTCTTCAAGTCTGCGTCCCATTCGCGAAGGTTCATGCGGTCGATCATCATCGAGGATTGGCCGCTGGCGTCGACAACGACACGAGCGCGAACCGTCTTGGTTTCTTCCCCTTCGCATTTGACCTTCACACCAACCACGCGGTCGCCTTCCGTTTCCACATCCATCACACGAGCGCCCTCGTGAGCGATGACGCCGTGGGCTCGTGCGTTGTCGAGCATCATTTGATCGAACTCGCTGCGAAGGACTTGCCAAGTTTGCGAACGTTCGTGCGGGTCGTACTGTTCAAAGCGAAATGGCTCCGACAGCTTGCCGTGTTCGTTGATGAATTGGACACCGTACTTCTTCGTGAAGTGACTGGTTTTCATCTTCCCGAGAAGGCCGAGACGCTTGATCGTCGGATAGCAGTATGGAATCAGAGATTCACCGACGTGGAATCGGGGGAAGTGGTCGCGTTCGAACAGGGTGACCTGGTACCCGCGTTGAGCGAGGATCGTCGCTGCGGCGGTTCCGGAGGGGCCGCCGCCGATCACAACAACATCGGTTTGGTTTTCAGCTTGAATCATCGTACGTACTCCATGGCTCGTGAGCCTGTTCGGAATTACTAAGACTTTGGTTTCCAATCGCTGCCGTCAGGTTCGTGAGGATCTCGTACCCGCGCGAGGAGCTCGCACAAAGTTCTCATCTCACCGACCGAAAGATGCCCCACTTGCGCAACGTGTGTTTTTTTGACTTTGTCTGCTAGATCTGCGAGCAACTCCGTCCCCTTAGGAGTGATCTTGACCAAAACCGCTCGCCGGTCCTCGTCCGAGCGCGTTCGTTCAATCAGTTCTTTTTCCTGAAGTTTGTCGAGCATCCGGGTGATGTCGGGAGCTCGAGAGATCATTTTGCTGGAGATTTGGAGGGTGGGTACCACGTCTGGTGCTGCGGCTTGCAACAGACGGAGGACGTTGTATTGCTGGGCGGTCAAGTCCAAGGTGCTGAAGAGTTCGTCTTCGATCGCTCGCAATCGGTCGTAGGTTCGCCAAAGGGACAGATAGACCTCTTGAGCGGAAGAGTCGAATCGCTTTTTGTTCGTTTTGCTCAAGGTCGACATGGCTCGGAATCCGTTTTTTCGGCCGACAACGCAATGAATCTGGGCAGGCGATCTTCGGAGGTTGGATCTGCAGTGAATATTAGTCGTCTGAACAAGCATTGTCCAGACAGTAATTTTCTTAGGAGCGGTCCAGTCGGTCGAGAAAAAGGGGATTGGACCGGTATTTTTGGGGGGAGCGGGGTGCCGGCCGGTTATTTCAATTCGTCGAGATACTGGGATATTTGGCGGGTGAGGATGCCAAAATCGGAGCCAAAGTGTTCGTAGAAATCGGAGAGGCGATCGCCGGCGTGGTAGGGGGCAAACGGCTCCCGCTTGCCAATTTTTCGGAGGTAATTGATGTACTGTTGGTTTCTGCGTTGGGCCAGATAACTGCTGAGTGCCCAGGATGCGGTGTAGGCATCGAGTGTTTCGGTTTTGAAGAGTTGGTCGTCGCGAACGACGTCCTCCAGCATGGAACGAAGCCGTTTGGGATCTTTCCTGAGAGTCGGCCAAGCCGTTTTTTGGGAACTGGGCCAATTGCTGGAGCGGTTCCCTTTTGCGTAATTGCACAGCGAGGGGGCTTCGAACTGAACTGCGAATCCCTCGACAACCCAGAGTGGATTTGCGGCCAGTCGCTGATGCAGTCCGGTATTGAAAGCGATTTGGTGGGTAGCCTCGTGACAGATCGTCTCGAGCGTAGCGTTGGTATCGGCGTCGTTGGGGGATTCGTACAGGACGATGCGGTTGCTGCTTTGCGAGTAGTATCCAACGCATGAGGGCGGGATTTTCGCCCCGTCGCGCAGAGCGTAGTGATCGAATTCCGATCGATTCCCCAGTACGATCGCGATCAATGGAAAATCCGGCGAGCGTTGGGTTAGTCCGCGATTAGCACAGAAGAGTGAAATCGAGTGATGCATCCGGAGGAATCGATCGCTCCATGCTTTTATCTTTTCGGGTCTCGCGACGATCAGGTACGGATGCGCCGAGCGAATCCGATAGCGATTTCCGAACTCGCGTTGTAGATCCTCGCTGAGTGACTTTATGTCTTGAATGCGAAACGCTTCGGAGGTGATTGTTTGATGGACGATATCCTCACTTTTGATGCTAGAAATCGTTCCGTTGGGTTTCATCAGCATCATGCCATCGACGAACAATCCGATCGGTAGGCCCATGGTTGCTTCTGAACGCTGCTGAACCCAAACCATCGGTGGCGGTCCAGGCATCGGTCGGTTTGCTGTCGCCGCTACCGGGGCTGAGGGAGGATGAGGGGGGCGCGATGGTGGAGAAACGGTGATGGCATCATCGGTAGGGTATTCGGTGTTTGGGAATCCTGTCCCGTTCGAGGATTCCCTGACACCCCTTGCGGAGACCCAGTGAGTATGTCCCTCGGGCGGGGGCGTATCGGTTTCAACAGCGACCGAGGTGGATGTTTGCACGAATTGGGGATTGTTGTCACAACCTACAACGACGATGCATGCCGTGCAGAGAACGATGCGATGGGATTTTCTCGCGAGTTCGAATGGGGTTGTCAAAGGTGTTGCGTCCCGTGGAATGACTGGTTCTGGCCCAACAAATGAGCATTGCTGTCATTCAAAGAACTACTTTTCACGAGTGTCGGAAGGGTATGTTCGCGACCATTTTTCGATTGGAACTCGGTTGCAGAGGAATCGGATGAAGCAATTGTGGGGGTTGTGCCGATAGAACCAGCGGGTTTTCGTACCGGTTTCTAACCCCGAGGCTTTTGCTCGCAATAGCTTGGCGATTCCGTTTCGGGGTTTTGCTTTGGTGTCCTGCTTTGGATCGAAACGCATGAAGAATACGATTCGTCTTTGCCTCGTTCTCCATAACCATCAACCGGTCGGGAATTTTGACCATGTGATTGAGCAAGCGTACCGGGATAGCTACTTGCCGTTCCTTGACGTGTTCGAAGGCTACGAGCACTTGCGAATCGGTTTGCACACCTCTGGGCCATTGATGCTGTGGCTAGCGAACAACCACCCTGAATACCTTGGCCGATTACGGCAATTGGTAGCATTAGGGCGTGTCGAAATTATCGGTGGGCCCTTTTACGAGCCGATCTTGACGATGCTTCCAAGTCGCGATCGTATCGGACAGATCACCAAATACACGCGGTGGTTGCAGAGTGAGTTCCACTGTGCGGTTTCAGGGATGTGGATGCCGGAGCGTGTCTGGGAAAGCCAGCTTACCCGAGACATTGTGCCTGCAGGCATGCAATACACGATTCTCGATGATTATCATTTCCAAGCTGCAGGGTGTTCTTCGACACAACTAACGAACTATTTCTTGACGGAAGACGACGGGCACGTGTTGCGCGTATTCCCAGGCAGTGAGCGATTGCGTTACTTGATTCCATTCGCAGCTCCCGCCGAGACGATCGATTATTGCCGATCTGTTGCCGAAGCTGCATCAGGGGCCACCTTGGTCTTCGGAGACGACGGCGAAAAGTTCGGGACGTGGCCAAATACAAAAGAGCATGTTTACGATCGAGGGTGGTTGCGTCAATTCTTTGATCTGTTGACCTTTCATCGCGACTGGTTGATCACTACGACGCCGTCGCACGCCATCACCGAGACACCACCTGCCGGCCGGGTCTTCTTGCCCGATTGCAGTTATCGTGAAATGACGGAGTGGGCGTTGCCGGTCGAAAGCCAATCGGAGTACCACACCATTGTTCATGAACTGGAAAGCGACTCCCGTTGGCCGCAGATTCAGAAGCTGGTTCGAGGCGGATTCTGGAGGAATTTCCGGATCAAGTATTCCGAAGCGAACGAGATGTACTGTCGCATGTTGGACATCAGTCGCCGTCTGGAGTTTGCTCGAAGGAGCCAAGCCGACAAAAACTTGCTCGCCAAGGCCGAGGATCACTTGTACCGAGGCCAGTGCAACTGTCCGTATTGGCACGGTGCCTTTGGTGGGATTTACCTGCCTCACTTGCGGAACGCGACCTACCGGGAGCTGATTGTTGCGGACAACTTGATCGAGCAAGCCAATGGCCGCATTGGCGAGTGGGTCGACGTGACCACGGAAGACTACGATAAAGATTTGTTTCCCGAGGTGCGTTTAGCGAACGATCAGATGGTTGCGTACTTCGCACCTGCCAAAGGTGGCATGCTCTACGAGTTGGACCTTCGCGATGCTGAGCATAACTTGCTCGCCACGATCCAGCGGCGGCCAGAGGAGTACCATGCCAAAGTGCGAAGGGGGGCATCCGACAATTCTAACTCCACTGCCAGTATTCACGATCGCGTCGTATTCAAGCAAAGTGGCCTAGAGAATTGCTTGGCCTATGACGCATTCCCACGCAAATCCCTTATGGATCATTTCTACGACGATGCCGTAAGCGTGGCGGATGTCCGAGATGGTCGCGCGATCGAGCGGGGGGATTTCACAGCGCTTCCGTTCGATGCCAAACTGCGCCGAACGACCGGGAAGATCCAGGTGCAAATGCAACGTCAAGGAAACGCGTGGGGCGTGCCGTTGACTTTGACGAAGGGGATCACTCTTTTCAGCGGCAGTCGAGCATTGGAAATCACGTACGCGATCGACGGCCTTCCTCCGGGAATGGTCTTCCACTTTGGCATCGAATTCAATTTCGCTGGCTTGCCATCGGGTGCGGACGACCGATACTTCTACGATGCCTCTGGGCGTCGACTGGGGCATCTAGGTACGGTGCAATCGATCGATGATACAGACTATCTCGGACTGATCGATCAGTGGCTTGGTGTCAACGTCCAGTGGACGGCCAACCGTCGCTCTGGGCTCTGGACATTCCCGGTTGAAACCGTAAGTCAAAGCGAAGGTGGTTTCGAACTGGTTCACCAATCGGTATGCGTGATTCCACACTGGGAGGTGAGGGGAGATGCTGCCGGTCGTTGGGGAGTCGCGATGGACTTGGTCATCACCCACGAGCATTCCTTGGCGGAACGTCAAATCTCGGGCAGACTCATTCAGGATCGCCAAGGGCAAAGCTACCAAGGCCAACCGGCAGCGTTTTAGTACTGTCGGTTGCGGTGATAAAAATGTACCGTGCTTGTGCTGGTCAGTCCTTTGCGGACGACCGGTTCATCGATGTAGCTCGCGTAGACATGTTGGAACGTCGGAGTCGTCGCAGAGCCACCGACTGGGTAGTGCGCTGTCCCGTTGGCATCGATGTCCGCCGACCGAAGCTTGTTGTCCGAGTCCCAGGTAAGGGACAGGCGGGAGACTGGAGGCCTGAGAGCCATGTCGCAGAAGGTCGCCATGTGGACTGGATTCCTATGGAAACTATGTCATCCGCTTTCGCAATTGTGCTTGCAGTTCGGTCACCAACGTCTCAAGTTCGGTCCTCGATCTGGGGTGCAGCGCATCGTCGGTCGACTGAGGGAGACTCAACAAATTTTGCAACATGCGTATCATGCCGAAAAGTTCGCCTTCCTCTCGGCCTTCCTCACGACCTTTGGTCTCGCCTTCTTCAAAAGCTGTTTGCATTCGAGTGTTCTCGTCGAGTTCCCATTTCAGCCGTGCATCGTAGTGACGGCGTTGGTCTGGCGTTCGTGAAATCAACTCTAATACTCCTACGGCTCGTTTAAAAACGGGATCTGGCAATCGATCTAGTAACTCCTGGACGGTCGATCCTTCCGCTCGTCGAAAGAAGTGCATCCATTGATCGCGCGGATCGGCGATCTCCCGTGGTCACCGATGTCGCCGGAGACCACGATTAAAAAATCAGGAAAGCACCGCCGGCGACTGCGGTGCATCACATTGTTCGTGCGTTTTCTCGTACTCGTGCTCAGTCCGCCGCGGCGGACGGTACTCGTACTCTTACTCGAAGCGGTCTGGTATAGCAATCCGGCCAATTGATCCGCAAGTTACCGCGAACCGCTTCGATCAACGATCGGCAGCGCCGTAGTTCAAACAGCCATCGAGTACGAGTACCGTTTCACTGAGTACCGCTTCGCTAAGTACGAGTACGACGAAATCTGATGCGATGCACGATCGATTCATTGTCGACTCAAGGAGCGTACTTGGGCAACTCCAGTAAGTGTATTTCTAGGTAATTTCTCAGTTCCAATCCCCCGCTTGTTGAACTCCTCTCCACACAAACACCGGTGATTGTACACGATACGCGCCGAACCTGACCCGCTTGTCGATCGGCTAACGGTTCGAGAATTGGCTGAATATAAACCCAGGTGAAATGGAGAGTTTTCCCTGAAGTTCTAATCGCTATCTCGACGCGTTAAGAGCACTCATAGCGTTCTTTGCATGGAGCGCTGCGACGATCGATTCGAGCAATCGTACTGCGACTTAAACAGGCCGGAGACGGGAGGCTGGAGGAATACCGCTACCGAGGATCATTCTAAAGACGTCCTCTTCCCTCCGCGTCTTCGCGTCTCCGCGTGAGCTTTGGCTGTTTGAATCCCAACGCATCGCGTCCCTCTGACGCCTGATGCACTCCATTGCTACTCCCGGTCAACATCCGGTCTCCGATCTGGTATCGAGTGGGATTGGCTTCTCCATGCTCTGAAGGATATAATGAGGCGATACCGGGGGAAGGCAGGCAGCCCGAGAAACTCTATGAGGAACTAGCAATGTCGGATACCATCGAAACACGTCTTGCGAGAGTTGAGAGGGAACTGGCAATTTTGCGATCGAAATCTACTCGCGACAAATCAAACTGGCTTTCCGAAATCACCGGCTCGTTCAAAGACGACCCGCATTTCGACGAGATCGTACGGTTAGGCAAGGAAATGCGCGATGCGGAACAACCTGAAAACGAGTAACCGCGAATGTACCTTCTGGATTCCGATCATCTGAGTATCTTGCAACGTCAACGAGGACCCGAGTTTGAGGCGCTGGCAAAACGTTGCTCGGACCTGAAAGGTGAAGATTTCTTCGTATCAATCATTTTCTTCCATGAACAATTCAATGGATGGATCAAGTACATTGCCCAGGCAAGAGATTCAGCATCCTTGGTCCTAGGATATACCGAACTGGAAAAGGTTGTAGACAACTTCGCTCGGGCTCAGGTGCTCGGCTTCGGGCCATCCGCTGCCGAGATTTATGACGATCTTAGAAAACAACGCATTCGAATAGGTGCAATGGACTTAAGGATCGCTTCGATTTCAATCGCAAACCAACTGACATTGCTTACCAAGAACACCGTTGACTTCGAGCGAGTGCCGAATCTCGTTTTTTCCGACTGGACAACGCAGTTTGAACAGTAGTCTTGCAAGGCGCTGTACAAACTGAATACGGCTCAAGCGGTCGCCAAGGCCGAGTGCCTGCAGCGCACACCGGCGTGCTTGACATGTGGCAAGCCCGGGATGCAATCGGGCCAGCATCGCAACGCACTGGAAACGCGTCGCTATCTCGACGCGTTAAGAGCACTCATCGCGTTCTTTGCATGGAGCGCTGCGACGAGTGATCACTGGAACTCGTTTGAATGGAAGAGGTTTCTTGCTCGGATCAATTCTCCGAAGGCCAGCTTCTGGGATTGGAGCTTGCGATTGAGATTCGAGCAATCGTACTGCGGGTATCAGATAGGCGTGACGCTGGGAGACGATGCCAAGCTAGCCGCTGCATGTTCGCAAGCCACCATTCGCACCGCTTCGCTTCCGCTGAAGCTCTGCGCCCAGTGCGAAAAAATCGCGTGCGAGTCGTAAAACGGATGCTTTTAGTGATAGAAAACGGCTCGACTTTAGCGCAGCTACTTGTTCAAAGCACGATTTTTGGACGTGCGCAGAGCAAAATCATCTAAGAGAAAACATTGGGGAAATCGCGAAAGAGAAAAATCGCGTGCAAGGCGACTCTGACACTCACCACATCGCGTCCCTCTGACGCTTGACGCACTCACTGGCTGTTCGACGTGAGCCGAACCTGCATCTTCTCCGGCCAGGCCCATGGTCCCTCATCGCTCTGGCGGACTGTCGTTGACTGATGGAGGGTTAGTCTTTAGGTGGACGCCGGGTCCATTCCTATCTTCCACCAGTAACTCGAACGACCTTTCCCTTATTCGAAATTTCCACAATTACGTCACCTCCTAAAACAACTTCATCTTCATCTTTCTCGAAATAAACGGAAATCTTACCTTTGTGTTCAATCAACGACGCACGCCAAAGTTTTTCGTCACTCAATTGAGCTGCTTGCCTCGCGATTGCTATCAGCGCCTCTTGGCTTAGATCGTTTTGCATCGTTACTTACAGTACTTCTTTATACCCTGTTCCGCATGTTCAATCTCAGATTCAACCGCTGACTCGCATCCCGCGTCTCCTGCACAATCCTTCTTATGGGTCTCCAGGCATTTCTTTTCACGTGTATACGCATCGCATTCGTATCGGTTCTTTTTATCCTTTGGAACTTTTGGACGATAAAGATCGGGCTTTGGATCACAATCAGGAAGCTGGCCTTCGTGCTCCTTTTCGTGCTCTGTGATGCACAAATCGATAATCTCTCTTCCCTTCTTGTTTTTTGGGTTCGTATTGCCACCAGACTCCCAAACACAACTCACTTTTCGGCCGTCGCAACAAATTACCCCCCCGATACTGCCTCCTGCAATGCTATCGTCCTTACCATCATCATTTATTCCAGAATTGATCATTTTCGATACTGCATCTATCGCAGCACCAGTAGCTTTTGTCGTTTTCGCAGCATCACAGCATTCCTTGTCTGTTCGCTTTTTTTGGCAAAGCCCAGATGGATCTAGTCCACTTACAGGTCGATCATTCAAATATGCATAGATGCTAAATTGCCCAGCACGCCACCCTATCGGGTCTCTGGTGAGGAACCTCCCCGCACTCGGACTCATCCATCTCGCCCTGAAGTGATGCAGCGCCAGCGTCGCATCCCATTCACGACCAGTATACAAAGTGCGAATTGAGAAGTTTGAAGTGTGGCTCCAGAGGCGTCCAAGATCGTCGGTTGGCCGTAGGCCGTGTAGGCGTAGCGCTGCTGACCTGGTAAACAACGCTCACGCAACCACTCCCCTTCATCGCTAGGTGCGTCGTTGAATCTTGTTGCGAAGTTCCTCGGTCATCGCACGCAGTTGCTCGAGAGATCGACCCTGGAAAGCTACCGTATCACTCACCGGACCACCGAGGATCTCCTGTAGTGTTCGGATCAGCTTGATCTCGCCTTCCTCACGGCCTTCCTCACGTCCTTCCTCACGTCCTTCTTGCAGGCCTACTTCACGGCCTTCTTGCAGGCCTTCCTCGCGTGCTTCTCGCCGCGCGGCGTTCATGATCCATTGCTGGTCGCGGATGGCTTTTTCACGTGTATCGTACATGGCTTTGTCCTCGGTCTTCTTGGCT
>CAIYZV010000431.1 GCA_903930765.1 uncultured Pirellula sp. | reverse complement strand
TCAGCACGCAATGGTCTAGGCATCTGGTTTCTCCTCTGGCGTCAAATTCTACCCAAACCACCCAGCTTGTCAAGTAAGTGGGTGGCACGTATTTTTTCAGACGAGTGCGCAAGATGACATGCATGTGGTTGGAAAGGATGGCATAGGTCAAAACGTCCACCCCGAAGATGGAGGCGACGCACTCAAGCCGTTCACGGATCCATTCCCGACGGAACTCGTAGTTTTTCCCGCTCACCGGGTCTTCGCCAGCCAAGAACGCACGACGCACGCAGCGCTGATCGCAATGGACAATACAAACGTCATTCGGATCAAATAGTTCAGCACGCAATGGTCTAGGCATCTGGTTTCTCCTCTGGCGTCAAATTCTACCCAAACCACCCAGCTTGTCAAGTAAGTGGGTGGCACGTATTTTTTCACTGAGTACGAGTACGAGAAAATCCGACCTGAAGCACGAACGCGATGTTGTCACCCGGTAATATCACCTGGTAATGTCACGCGGCAATGTCACTGCGTGCCTTCGAATCGATGGAGCGAGAGAAAGTCGATAGGACAAGGTGAGTTGCGGCCGGTGGATAAGCAGGCTGCGATTTCACCTAGGACCGATGTGAATTTGAATCCATGTCCTGATAGCCCCGCGACGACGGTTACGTTCGGGGCATCCGGCAAACGGTCCACGATGAAGTTCTCATCAGGCGTCATCGTGTAGTAACAACCCTTGGATTGCAGGCAATCTGGATCCATCTGAGGCAAATGCCGTTCTAGAAAACTCTCCACCAACATGCGGTCGTTGTCGTCCACGGGATGCTGGCCATCGATGGGAGGCTGCACAACGTCACCTCCACTGTGGCGAGCAACCTTCATCCCGGATCCGTCGAGCTCCGGGAAACCATAGAAGTAACCTTGTGGGGTTTCGTAAAAGTAGCATGGAAACCCGTGATTTTGTCGGTACCAAGGCGTCCGTCCGCGAAACCAGTACTGATGCTTGCGAACAATGCGCAGTGGCAATCGATAGCGAGCGAGTGCTTGACTCGCCCACGGTCCCGCGGCGATCACGAGGGACCGTGCGTGGTATTCATCCTTGTTGGTACGGACAACGACCGCTTCGCCTCGGGATTGCCAATCGACCACCACCTCATCGACTTTTAGCTCCGCGCCGAGCATACGGGCTTGTTGGAGATAGGTTGAGACACACTCTTCGACCTTGAGATATCCCGCATCATGTTCGAGCAACACGCTCCAGGTAGGGTCTCCATCGATCCCAGGAAACCTGCGCTGCGCCTCGGACATGGACATCGTCTCAACTTCCAAGCCATGCGTTGCCGCGCTCAAAAGCACGCCAGGAACAACGATCCCATCACTCGGCCCGATCTCGAGCAATCCTGTTCGATGGAAGAGTTTTTGTTCGGTTAGAAGTTCGAGTTGGCTCCAAAGCTCATACGACCGTAGCAACAGTGGCACGTAACTCGGATGCTCGAAATATGCCTTGCGAATGATCCGTGTTTCACCATGCGAACTGCCACGCGAATGGGGAGGAGTGAACTGATCGATGCCTAGCGTACGAACGTTTTGAGAAGCCAGCGCATAAACCGCCGCGCTACCTACGCCACCGAGTCCGATCACAATCGTATCGAACGTTGCTCCCATCTTAAAACTCCAACGCGATATTCGATCTATAGGCCCTAGTTCGAAGCCCCGCATCAAGCCCTAGGTTACTCGTACACCGCGACAGGTTTTCCGAGAATATCCATTTTCGGTCGTACGCCGAGTCCTGGCGATAACGATGCAGCCATGCGACCGTGGACTCGTTGCGGTGCACCATCGGCGATGCTGACACTGACATAACTATTGAAGTCGGTGCTGGTGAACAGCAACTCCGTCGGAGTGCTGTGGGCCAAGTGCGCAATCGCAGCGGTAACAATATCTCCACCCCAGGTATCCTCGAGTGTCATTGCGATCCCCATCATCACACAAAGATCTCTGGCCTGCTTGATCTTCGTCAGTCCACCAAACTTGCTGATCTTCAAGTTCACCACATCCATGGCGAGATCGGACCGGCCTCGCATCAGCATCTCGATGTTATCGATATTCTCGTCCAAGACAAACGGGTGGCTGGTTAGACGACGGACGGCCAAGCATTCCTCATACGTTACGCAGGGTTGCTCGATATAGACATCGAGATCGCGAACCCCGCGCGCGACACGCACCGCTTCATGTTGTGTCCAGCCGGTATTCGCGTCCGCAACCAGTCGGTCGGTCGGCTGCAGGGCATTTCGCACAGCGTGGATCCGCTCGATATCCACATCGGGATCCCCACCGACTTTCAATTGGAACCGACGGTACCCTTCATCCCGGTAACCACTCACCTTGGCAGCCATTTCCTCTGGCGATTCCTGGGAGATGGCACGGTACAGATGAAAGTCCTCGCCGTACCGCCCGCCCAACAAGGTGCAGATGGGCAACCCTGAGACTTGCCCGAGCAAATCCCAGCAAGCGACATCGATGGGCGATTTGACGTAAGGGTGCCCTTTAAGCCGTGCATCCATCAAGCGGTTCAGGCGATCGAGTTCGAGCGGGTTCTCGCCGATCAATTGAGGACCGAGTTCCGCAAGTCCGGCGCGGACCCCCGAAGCGTAGGAGGGGAGATACGCCGGTCCCAACGGACATGATTCCCCCCAGCCGACCATTCCATCATCGGTTTCCACCGCAACCACGGTCGAATCGAACACGGTCACCGATTTTCCGCCACTCCATTTGTAGGTCACTTCATGAAGAGGCAAGTCGACTTGATAGACGCGAATCCTTCGTATTTTCATTGGAGTGTGTGTCATCTTCCACAAGGTTGGTTGCATACACGCCGAACCGCTCGGCAACAGCGTGGAATGCTACCAGAAACCAGAGCGATGTTCACCGGTAGATTTTAATTCGATTGCGTTTATTCCCGAGGCCAGGGTTGTAGTAGAATGATGGCTGCTGAAAAGCAGTCCTCCTACCAACCAACGTTCCCACCTCGACAACGAAATCTGACCATGTGGATCGATTCGGCCAGCCCCAGTCGCACTGGAGTAATCCCTCTATCGGCAGTACTACCCGTATCGGCATCTCTCGCCCTGTTGACGACGCTCTTCGCACCGAGCCAGTCGTTGGCCGGAGACCGCATCCAATTCAATCGAGATATTCGCCCGATCCTTTCGGAAAACTGCTTTCAATGCCACGGTCCCGATGAACGGCAACGCCAAGGTGGTGTGAGGCTCGACAAATCGGAGTTGGCAACGCAAACCGGAGAATCCGGTAATCGGGCTATATCGCTCGAAAGTCCCGCTGAGAGCGAGCTCCTGAAACGCATCGCTACCGACACTCCGGATTTGGTAATGCCTCCTCCGGAAACGGGCAAAACACTCAAGCCGGAACAAAAAGAACTATTACGGCGTTGGATCGAACAGGGTGCGGAATACCAGGGGCACTGGGCGTTCATTACTCCCGTCCGACCCGAGGTTCCGCTACCCGAACTAGAACCAGCGTATCCGAACCCCATCGATCGCTTTTTGCTTGAGAAATTACAAACCTCGGGTTTCTCGTTTTCTCCTACCGTGGATCGCGAGACACTGATACGGCGGGTATCGCTCGATTTGACCGGATTTCCACCCACTCCCGATGAGATCGACGCATTTCTAAGCGACGATTCCCCGAATGCTTACGAGCGGGTCGTCGACCGACTGCTCAGTTCCCCCCACTATGGCGAGCGAATGGCATTGCAGTGGTTGGACCTGGCACGCTACGCCGACAGCAATGGATACCAAGTCGACAGTTCGCGTCAACAATGGCCGTGGCGAGACTGGGTGATCGATGCATTCAATAACAACATGCCTTACGATCAGTTTACCATCGAACAAATCGCAGGTGATTTGTTACCAAATGCAACTATCACACAAAGGATTGCCACAGGATTTAATCGGAACCATCGACTCAACGGTGAAGGTGGGATCATCGCCGAGGAGTGGCGTGTTGAAACCGTTATCGATCGCGTCGAGACGACAGGGATTACGTGGTTAGGTTTGACCCTCAACTGCTGCCGATGTCACGACCATAAGTATGATCCGATTTCGCAACGAGATTTCTATTCCCTTTTTTCTTATTTCAACAACATCGCCGAGAGCGGAACACTCCAAGGCGAATCTCGCAACACCGAGCCAGTTTTTAGTTTTCCAACCCCGGACCAACTTCGCGAAATAGATGAGTTTGCGAAATTGGGGACTGAAGCCCAAGATGAATTGGCCGAAGCCGAGAAATCCCTTCCGGAATTGGTTGCGGCTTGGGAACCATCGTTCCGCGAAAAAATCGCCGAGAATACAAATTCATGGAACATCCTGAATCCAGAGTCGGTATCTGCGACCGGTCGCGCGACCCTCACCAAACAGAATGATGGATCGTATCTTGCTAGCGGTGAAAATCCGAATCACGACGTGTACGAGATCAAGGCTCCATTGTCTCCCGGCCAATTCACTGGCTTGCTCCTCGAATGCTTCCCCGATGCGAGTTTGCCCCAACAAAGCCTAGGACGCTATCCCAACGGAAACTTTGTTTTGACGCGGGTCGAAGCCGAGATCCGCGCGCCGAGTCTTGCAGATCCCGTGATCGCCAAATTCAACCATGCCGAAGCTGATTACTCGCAAAATGGGTGGAATATCCAAGCGACCGTGCAAGGGGATAAATCGAAGGGATGGGCCGTTGACGGACCAACTCG
>CAIYZV010000430.1 GCA_903930765.1 uncultured Pirellula sp. | reverse complement strand
GCTGACCAAGATCGCTCGTTTCATGGCGAATGCAACGTATCATAAAAGTTTCGAGATCTCGAGGTCCCTGTTGTCCTTCGTAGTCATCGACGTTCTCCCTCGAATTGTTAGCCTCCCCTCTAGATAGCCCCAGAAGTTAGCCCCGTAGTTAGCCCCGAGTAAGTTGAAATGCAGTACCCACAATTGAGTCGCTTCCCCGTGATCCGTTTCTTAGCCGGTTTTGTTTTCTTAACTATGGTGGCTCAGCCACTCTTCGCTCAGCGGCCGACCGCTCCGAAGTTGTTTTCGAACAAGACGCTCGCGTACATGCGTATCGACGATACTCGCGATATGAAGGCCAAGCTCGAGTCGACCGGGATGGGGAAGATGATGAACGATCCCCAGATCGCGCCGATCCTGGGGACCTTCTATTCGACCTTTGTCGGGCAGCTTCAAGGGATGCAGGACGCTATCGGATTGAATCTGGACGAACTTCTGTCCGTTCCTAATGGCGAGTTTGCAATCGCATTGGTCGGAACCAAAAACGATCCTGCCATCGCCATCTTGCTCGAAGCTGGGGAGGAAATGCCCTCCCTTCAACTCTTGCTGGATCGAGGACGCCAAGCCACCGAGAACAGTGGCGGAACCTTTGAAGAAAAGGAAGTTGGCCGGCTCTCGATGAAGAGCTTGGGACGGAACGATCGAAACAATCGCCTCTACTACTTTATCGATTCCGGAGTGATGGTCGCATCGAACCGTCCGGAGTACGCCGAGCAGCTGGCCCTCGTCTGGACCGGGAACGGAATCGACCATAAACCGCTCGCAGACAACCGCGACTTTACGACCATCATGAGCCGTTGCGTCGGTACCGAAGGGGAACGGCCTCAGGTTTCCTTCTTTGTCGATCCATTGGCTCTGGTCCGGGAAGTCGGGAAAAGCCAAAGCGGGTCGGTCGCGATATTGGCTGGGCTGAAAACACTCGGCATCGATGGCATCAAAGGGGTAGGTGGGAGCGCGATCATCGCGCCCAATGAGTTTGATTCGATCATCCATGGCCATTTGCTACTCAACAGCAACCGCCAAGGCATCATGCGGGTGATTCGTCCTAAGAGCGGATCGACCGAACCGGAACCATGGGTGAGCGAGCAAGTCACCAGCTACTTCACCATGAACTGGGACTTTGCCAAAACATTCAAGGCCATCGAGGAAATCGTGGATACCTTCGGCGGCGAAGGGACCTTGGAAAGCCGTGCGATCAGCCAAGCCAATCGGTTCCTCGGGATCGATCTGCGCAAAGACGTGATCGAACAATTGGACGATCGATTGAGTTTGGTCCAATTGATTGTTCCACCCAAGAAGATCAACAGCCAATCGAACGTGTACAGCATCCACGTCAAAGACCCCTCGAAGATGAAAACGGAAGTGTTGCCGAAGATCTTTGAAAAGATCAAAGGTCAAGGTCCGGGGCTCAGCTCCAAACTTCTCGGGGATACCACCATTTACTACGCCAACATCAGTCAAGAAGCCAGCGAACGGGTTCGCAATATCCGATTGCCCCAGCCCGCCTTCTGCATCTTGGGCAAGGAGTTGATCGCGAGCGATTCGCTGTCGGCTATTGAGGAGATTGTCAAGTTTGAATCGAGCGGTGACGGACTGCTGGCCGACTCCATCGAATTCAAACTGGTTCGGGACCGGATCAAGGCCCAGTTGAAGAACAGCGAGATGTCGGTCCTCGCCTACCAACGTCCCGAGGAAGGGATGCGTTTGATGTACGATTTGGCCACCGACCCCGAAAACATCGACAACCTCGAGCGGATGTCCGAGAACAACCCGTTTTTTACAGCGTTGGTCACGGCGGTGCGGAGCAAGAAACTGCCACCGTTTGAGGTGATCGCCAAGTACCTCGCGCCCGGCGGAGCGTTCCTGGTCGATGAAGAAACCGGATTGCACTACACCGGCTTTTCGATGCGCCGCGAGTAAAATCTGGAGTAGAATAGGGCGGCCGCAGGGTTGATCGCCGAGCTCATGAAACGGCTCGACTCTGCGGCGTTTCCCAGCCTACGTTTCCCAGCCTGTGTTCCCGCCTCCATGCGGACTTCATCATCCACCTCACGAGTCTATCCCTCCTATGCGCAATCCCACATCGAACTCCGGCACGAGCGGATCCAATCGCCGTTCCTTTCTCACGCGTTCCGCAGTGACCATCGGGGCTGCATCGGCCCTCTCCGCCACGGTGATCCAAAGCGGCCGAGCTGAGGACAAACCTCAAGCGTCCCTCTCGAAATTGATCACGCCCCCAGAAGGAAAGCGGATCCTGCTCTCCTGCAAGCTTTCGATGATCAAGGGTGATATCGATGGAAAGCCAATCACGCTAGCTCAACGATTAGGGTTGGCCAAACAAGCCGGATTCGATGGGGTCGACTTTGATGAAGCGGGTCGATTCACGGTCGAGGATGCACGCGCTGCAGTCCAAGAATCAGGGGTGTTTTGCCACAACGCGATCAACCATGATCACTGGAACAAACGGCTGACCAGCGCCAACGAAGAGGATCGAAAAACGGGTGTCGCAAATATCGCCCATTGCCTCCGCGTCGCCCACGCGATCGGTGGTAGCGGTGTGCTGATCGTGATCGGCCGCGGAGCTGACGGCTCCGAGTCCGAAATCAATGATCGTGCCCGGAACGAGATTAAAAAACTTCTCCCACTCGCCGCGTCCCTAGGCCAACCGATCTTGTTCGAAAACGTTTGGAATCAAATGCACTACGACCACGATGCACCGCCCGAGCAAAAGCCGACGCGATTTATCGAGTTCGTCGATAGCTTCAAGAGCCCATGGGTTGGGATGTACTATGACATCGGCAATCACTGGAAGTACGGGCAGCCACGCGAATGGCTCAACGCTTTCGGCCATCGCGCAGTAAAGCTCGATGTGAAGGGTTTCAGCCGAGCCAATAACAAATTTGTCGATATCACCTCCGCGGAAGATGATCTCCCATGGGATGAAGTTCGCAAGGGTCTCGATGATATCGGTTGGAGCGGCTGGACCACCGCAGAAGTCGGTGGTGGAGGCGTCGAACGATTGACGACCGTACGCGAACAAATGCAAAAGGCGTTCGGCGTCTAACGCATTGTCTCGATAGAGCTACAAATTGCGCTAGAGATCGCGGGTGGCTCGCATCGTCAACCATAAGCTCGGGATCGCTGCCGCGATCGCGAGCACCAAGGCCACGCTGGCCTCGCGGTTGCGAATACCGTAGTGGAGCAATTCAAACATCCGCATCGCGACGGTTGTCACACCAGGAGGCTGGATGAGTATGTAGGATGCGAGATCGCCAAATGAGATAAAAAAGGTGATCCCGAGGCACGTCAGGATGCTGCCGGTTGCGTACTTGAGCCAAATCGATTGCTGAAGCCACCACGGCAGGGATTTGTCGGTCGCGATCAAATTCTCATACCGCGATTCATAACCCCATCTCGCCAGAAGCAGGATCCCATAGGCGATTGGCAAGCAACGAAACTGCAAGGCCAGGATCGGTCCGATCAGGGTCCGCTCCGCGATAAAGCTCCAACTGTCCGGCAACACACGATTGAAGAACTGAAGTAGGGTCAGGTTCACCAAGGGGCCAGGGAGGGAGAGGGCAAAGCCCAAGAGAAAAAGAGTCGTGACGACGAAGGTTCGCGACGTGGAGCTAACAATCAGGAGCAATGCCAGGGCGACAGCTAGCCCACTGCTCCAGATCGCCAACTGAAAGCTCCAACCGAACTCGGTGGAGAAGTCGGTGACGTGTGCTATGGATCGCAGAGTTTGTTCAACGCTCCAGCTGCGTATCGCACGCTCGCCGACAATGCGCGATTCCCAGCCAATGCGGGTGATCAAGCTTGCGAACGGAAGGAGCGATGTCGCGAAAACGATCCCCCAAACGCCCAGTGCCCAAAGGGATTTGCCGCGGATGTTGAAGACGGCAACAGGTGTCCCGGACGGAACGTTGGAGGCGCCTGGCCCAATCGGTAGGATCGTACCGTGGCCGTTCGAACTGCTTTCGGGGGAATACCCAATCGCTTGGGCGGGGTATCGAAACAGCATCGCGACTGCCAAGCAAATCCCGCAGAGCATGGCCAGGAGCAGGCTTGCGATGATCGGTACCGCGCGGAGCTTTCCGAATTGGACTTGCTGGTAAACACTCTCGCACAGCGTGGGGACTTGGAAGAGATTGGTGACAACCATGTCGTTTTGGGTCGAGCAAAACGTCCAAAGGGATGCGGCGAGGATCCAAGGAAACAGTTTCCGAAAAAGGATCTGGCGAAACGCAAACGCTGGACCCATCTCCACAAGAGCTTGTTCGTAGGCCGTATCGCGAGCCCGCTGCAAGCCGAGCGCTGCGATGAAAAAGCAGTAGGGTGTCGCGGCGGCGGTATGGATCCAAACGACAGCCGCAATGCCATACCAAGGGTTTTTAGCGGCGTCGACTTGGCTCAGCCGCAACCAGCCTTGTGAGCCAAATCCAGCGCTCCACGCGGTCGCTTGGACATAAACCGGAACCAACAAGAAGCTAGCGAGCAGCGCGGCCGCGACGCGCCAGCCAAACGGGCGGACTACGATCAAACCGTATGCCGCTACGGAGCCTAGGATCGGTGCGAGAACCGCAGCGATCCCGCTGATCAGCAAGGTAGAAACAAGACCATGGCTTACCG
>CAIYZV010000429.1 GCA_903930765.1 uncultured Pirellula sp. | reverse complement strand
CCATGGCGTACGGCGCGTTCTTGCAGCAAAGCTTCATTCGAGCTCGCGTTTGGATCGCCGCTACCCGTATCCAGGCTGGCTCCTTCCTCAGTGGATGGATCCTCGTCACCACCGTCCAAGATGTAAAAGACAGCTCCGAGCGATGGATCGTTTGCTGCCAACTCGATCGTATCGCTGCCGGGCACATAGCCCACATAGATCGAGTCGTTGAAGTAAATCGCTCTCGGGTTGGTGGGCGATATCTTGTGAATTTGAAAACTGGTTTTGGAAAACACTAACACTTGAGATTCTTGAGAAACGTTTAGCTCGCGCAAAACATCCTGCAAGTACCCGAATTGCTTTTCCGTTCGGAGGACAACTTCCCCCCGTTCTAAGCGATTCTTCAAGATGGCGACCGGATCCTTGGACTCGCTCGCGCTGTAGCGTATGGGCGGCTGCTCAAACGGATCGTCAGCAACACCGCGCTGGGAAGCCATGAACCCAATGCTGCTGAAAACCAGCATGCAAACCCACACAATTGTTCCTTGCACACGTGTCATGGTTGTTGGACTCCGTCGTGTTCGTCTTTGTTGTCCACCTCTCGAACTTTATCAGTTCTTACACGCTTTCATCACATATCGTCAATTGTGGACAATAGAGTCCACTTTTGCAACGGAGCAATGCTGAAAACGGGTGCGTCGAATTGAATCAGGTGCGGCTTGCTACTGCGTGTTGGCAAGTTTGCGTTGAGAAAATAAATCCCACCAATGAATCCCACTAAGGGCGACGGCGAGGAGGTGGGCGTAGCGATCGGCGATCGGGGGATTCAGAGCGGACACGTTCCGTTTCTCCGGCTTCGTTGAGCCCGTCGATCAATTGTTGGGTCAAGCGCGCGCGGTGATCTGTGTGTATTGGGTCATCCGCGAGGTTTTGGGTTTCCTCAGGATCCGCCTTCAAATCGAAAAGTTGCGTTTTGTCGACATTTGGGTACCGGATCAATTTCCAGCGATCGTCTCGGATAGCTCTTTGGGAGTTCCTGTAGGCAAACACTAGCGTGGACCGAGCACTCCAATGGAGGTCATCGAATGCGGGGTTGAAATCAACACCCAAACTGCTTGCGGGTCCGACGACACCACAGCGCCGACCGATTGTTGGATAAATATCGTAGGTGTAGACCAAGGCGGACGATCGTTTCCCTTTCGGGATCCCCGGTCCGGAAAGAATCAACGGCACTCGGAGTGAATGCTCGTACAGATTCTGCTTGCCAACCAATCCATGGCGTCCCAACGCGACACCCGAATCGGACGCGAAAACAACAATCGTGTTGGATGCAGCATCGCTCATCGACAAGGTCTCGAGGATCCGTCCGATCTCTTGGTCGAGGAACGACACGTACCGGTAATAGTCGGCGATCATGCGCTTCGTGGCATTGGGATCGCGCGGCCGAGCCAGTAACGCTTCGTCGCGGATATTCATTTCCCCGTTATCCCATGGGTGTTGAGGCATAAACGCGGCGGGCAGTGGGATCGAGTCCGGATCGTAATGGACCGGAAACTCTTGCGGAACAATGTGCGGGTCGTGGGGGCCATCAAACGCGACGTAGCATAGGAATGGAGCAGTACGCGGTCGCTTCAAAAAATCGATCGCTGCATCCGCAAACGCCGTGCAGGCATGCTGTCGACTCACGGCAGGTTGCGTCAGTTTTCCGTCGACGATGTCGCTGAGCGGGGCCCGCATCGGGTTGGTCATTCCACCCGAGAAGATCTGTTTTCCTTGTTGGAAGGATGCGATGATAGACAATTCGCCGTTATGCCATTTGCCGCTGATGAAGGTTTCGTATCCGGACTCCCCGAACTTCGCCGGCCACGTTTTATCGTCCATCAGGCGTTCGTCGATCCGGAACAAAGTCCGACCGGACATCAGCATCGCACGCGATGGAACGCACGTCGCCGGATTGAAGCCACCTTGCATGTACGCTCGATCGAACGAGGTTCCGTCGGCGACTAAACGGTCCAGATTCGGCGTTTTCAGAATCCCGTTTCCGAGCGCAGCAATGGTGTCGGCTTGTTGATCGTCCATGAAAAGAAACAGCACATTGGGCCGCTCATCGGCAGCGTTAATTGGTGCACCCACCATGCATCCGAGTAGCCATAGGATCATCGCCATGCAACTGCGGATCAGGTGAGGCGCGGTGCGCGAGTGGGCATTTGCGAGAAAGGTTGGCATGGTTGTCACTGATGGGAAAAGCTGAACACGGTACCGTTTCGGAGGCAAGTGTTGCTACAATCTTACCGGATGCAACTGCCCGCCTATT
>CAIYZV010000428.1 GCA_903930765.1 uncultured Pirellula sp. | reverse complement strand
TAGGTGCGATAGTGTTAGGTGCGATACGTTAGGTGCGATATCGCCCGAAACTGTTTGGCGTGATGCTCCAGCACGCTTGGTGCTCTAGCAAACCGCCGCATCGGAAACGCGAAAGCCCGCCCGCACATTTTCCCGCAGCAACGGAATAATTCCATGCCACTGTTCGAAATCGAAACAGACTCGCACATCATTATAACATGGGCGGCGGACGAAGCTTCGGCAAGAGCCGTTTTGGTCGAGGCATACCCCAACGACTCGATAGTACGGTTGACCAAGCGTCCTCGGGATTCATGGGTCATCTCAAAAGGTGCATTGGGGGTTGCTGGAACGTCGAACGACATTTGCGCGACGGCCCGTGATTGCCTTTCGAAAGCTTCCGGTGACAAACTTCACGCAATCCGCCTGTACATGTCGGAAACCGGTGTTGATCTTGAAAAAGCCCGACGGGTTATCGAGTCGAACATGGTCATGGGCTGGTAAGGGCATCGCTCGGTGGTCGCTCGACGAAACTCGCAACCCTAGAAGATGTCGATTTTGGTACCATTCACACCCGCGTCGATTCCTCGAAAACCTCGCTCCCAAAAAAGATGATGAATTTAGCTCGAAGCAAAAGTCTCGCTGCCTACGAACGGGCCCGCAAACTGATTCCCGGTGGAGTGAACTCGCCCGCTCGCGCTTTCGGCGCGGTGGGTGGCCATCCATTGTTTATCGACCGGGCTCATGGCCAGCATCTCTACGATATCGATGGCAATCGCTATCTGGACTACATCGGTTCGTGGGGACCGATGATCCTGGGGCATGCCGAACCGCGAGTGATCGAATCGATCGTTCGAGCCGCTGAACGCGGTACTTCGTATGGTGCACCGACTGAGAATGAGTCCCGCATCGCCGAGTTGATCATCGCTGCTGTTCCCAGCATCGAACGGGTGCGATTGGTAAGCAGTGGAACCGAAGCCACCATGAGCGCGATCCGTGTCGCTCGCGGCGTTACCGGAAGGTCTAAATTGATCAAGTTCTCCGGTTGTTACCACGGGCACGTCGATTCGCTCTTGGTCGCCGCAGGTTCCGCAGCAGCAACCCTCGGCGTCCCCGACTCTCCAGGTGTCACCACAGGGGTCTCGAACGACACGATTGTCCTCGAGTACAACGATACCGTCTCGTTGCGACAGACTCTTGACTCGCTAGGCCATGAAATCGCCGCAGTGATTTTGGAACCTATCGTCGGAAATATGGGAACGGTGATCCCCACCCAAGAGTTCCTCACGACCCTTCGAAGCGAAACGCAGCGGCATGGCGTGGTCTTGATCTTCGACGAAGTCATGACCGGCTTTCGAGTTGCCTACGGGGGCGCGCAGAGTCTGTTCGGAATCCAACCCGATATGACGACGCTGGGGAAAATTGTTGGTGGTGGATTACCTCTCGCGGCTTATGGCGGACGCGCGGATATCATGGACCAAGTCATGCCCTCAGGAAAGATCTATCAGGCGGGCACACTTTCAGGAAACCCCTTGGCGACCGCAGCCGGCGCAACCACTCTCGAAATCCTTCGCGATGAGTCTCCTTACGAATACTTGGAACAGCAAGCCGATCGACTTGGGCAAGGCCTTCTCAGGGCGGCAATTGCCGCTGGCATCCCCGCACAGCTCCAACGTGTCGGCAGCATGATGACGCTCTTCTTCAACGACGGTCCGGTTGTCGATTGGCCCTCCGCGAATCGATCCAATCGCCAACGATTTGCTGCGTACTTCTGGGGGCTCATGGACCGAGGGGTTTACATGCCTTGCAGCCAATTCGAGGCACTTTTCTTCTCCCGCTGCCATACGCCCGACGATATCTCGGAAACGATCGCTGCCGCTGAGGACGTCTTGCGTTCGATGGATCAATAACCATCGGGGCAATCTTCAAGCAGCAAGGCTCTCCTTCGCTGCTGTTTTCTATTAGCCTACGGCGCTGTTTTCTATTAGCTTACGGCGCTGTTTTCTATTAGCTTACGGCGCTGTTTTCTATTAGCCTACGGCGCTGTTTTCTATTAGCTTACGGCGCTGTTTTCTATTAGCTTACGGCGCGGGTCGTTGTTTGGGCTTCGGGCTTGTGTTGAAGGAGCTCGACAGCCAAGCCTGTGCAGAGAGCTTCAGTTTGTCCTGCTGCTTGGCCAGTGAAGCATTGATTTTTTCGACCAGTTTGTCGTTTGCTTCCGATAGCTTGCGCTGAAGAACTTTTTGGATTCCCTTCCCAAGCCATTCTGCCACCTCGCCATGGATCTGACTGATCTCGCTTACGTCAAATTCCTGAAGTTCAACCTGGGCGCGTGTCACCGAAGGGTGAAACTCGATATCTGGCGGAAATACCCGCGGATTGAGCTTGATCGCGACATCGCAGTCAATTTGCATAGAGACAACAGCTTCGGCTTTCGTAGAGACGCTTATCCATTGAACGTCTCGCTGGAATTGACTCACTCTGCCAAACAGTTTGAGTGGCGTCGTGATCATCAGTGATGTCGAAAAAAGGCGTCCGTTCGGTTTCACCTCGAGCTTTGTGACGTCGATCTTTAAACGCTCTGCAGGGTCGATGAACTCGATGAAGTAGCGAGACCACGTTCCGTGCTTGACCGTTTTCCATTTGCGTTTCGTGTCGACACGCAGGCCGTCAAGGCTCAAATGGAACCCATCGTAAACATTTTTGGTACGCCCCCATTTTCGATTATCTTCGAAGTTTGGAGGCAAGTTCATCAGGGTGATGGAGCGGACCCACTCGCTCAGTTCTTTGAGCTCTTGGCGCGTGGGGGAGTTGGTTGATGCCTCGGCTGTGGATGGTTCGAGTGTCGTTGGTACAGGAAATGCTCGAGGGCGAGGACGCTCGTCCACCGGAATCGTTTTCTCGATCCATGCTGGCGGCACTGCTGGCGATGATTCTCCCTCGAATGCATTTTGGGCGGAGTCAGGAGCAGTCCCTACCGATTCCTTGTCCGTGTCAAAGTCGAACCACTCCCCAATATTCTTCCAGATGGCGGATGACGTGTCCGACGAGGATGACTGGGTTTCTGGGCCCGAGGGTGATTGTCCAAGTGTGACGTCACTGCACACGTAGGCAACGAAAAGAAGCACCAGGATAGATCGGGCCAGCGATTCGGGTTTGGTGGCTCTCTGGTGCCTGCGCGGTGCTACCGTTTGGTTACAATGCTCACTTCGAGATTTCATCCGCACAAACTCCGAAATCCATCCGATACCCCACCTCGACCAATTCCCATGAGACAGCTTTTATCATCGACACGCCCCTTTGGCAAACTTGTGACCAGCTCTTCGGTTCTGGCGGAAAGTCGGTTTTTTTGGAGGTTCCTGGTCATGATTCTCTCAAGTTGCGTTGGGCGAACAGGTCGCCTCGCCGTGCCTGCGTGTTGGGTGGTGTTGCCGATTCTGGTGCTATCCATCGTGGGGCCGGCGGAAGTGCGAGCGTTCCAGGATGTGCCCGCTGAAAAGCCTTTCTCACAAGCGGCCATCGAAGAACTGGTGGTGAAAGCCTTGAAGGAAGGGGATCCGGAGCGAGGCTTGAACATCTTCACGCGCGCGAATTTGGCTTGCTTTTCCTGCCACCGCATTGGCAACGCTGGTGGGGTGATCGGACCAGCCCTTGATCGCGTGTCCCGAACACCCAGCGAACTTGCGGAGAGTTTGCTCTGGCCAAATCGAACCGTGGCCAGGGAGTTTCAACCCTTCAAAGTCCTCGTCGATGACGGTACCGTTCTCAGCGGTTATATTCCAGGCTCAACCGAGGGTGAAACGGTCGTCGTTGTGGATCCAGCGACCCGTGCCGAGCAGATCGTCCAGCGGTCGGCAATTGAACAAGCGAAGTTGTCGGCTTCGCTGATGCCTGCGGATCTGTTTGTGGCATTGCCGATCGACGAACAAGCAGACCTGCTTGGTTTCTTGATTGGCCTGGGTCAAGGCAAACTGGATCTGGCTAGTGTCGAAGCTCGCGTTAGATCCGCGAGCACTCACGAGCCGACGCGCTTCGAGTGGGCCCTTGGTCCCGTCGATACAAAGAGTCGATCGCATCACGCTCATCCGATCAACCGAGATCGTATTTTTGACTTCTACACCAAACAAGCGATCCATTTTGCACCGATGACGCCGCGGGCAACTTGGATCGAGGAGTTTCCAGGTCTGGACGGGACCAAGTTCGGGCATTGGGGGAATCAGAACGAAGAGGTGTGGAAGGGGGACGCCTGGGGCCGCATGGATTTGGGGTCCTTGCAAAGCAATGTTCTCGTAGGTGAACCCAAAGTCGTTCCTCGAGCAGCCGCAATTCGATTCGGGGAATCGCTCCGCTATGCCGCTTGTTTCAATACGGACACGCTTGGCTACGAAGCGGCGTGGCAAGACGGTTTCGTGACCTATTCAAACGTTCGGCACGGATATATCGACGGTTTTCGGATCGACGGGAAAAAGATCGAGCTCGGGGATTGGGCCCAGCCATTCCGAACGGCTGAACGGGCCAATGCGAGGTATCGCGGTTTTTATCGCGATGGTTCCGATGTTGTCTTTGCTTATGAAAACGACGGGATTCTGTTGCTCGATTCATTAGCGGTGGAGAATGGGCAAGTCGTACGCACGATCGCGCCGGCGACCGAACATCCGCGTCGCGATGTTCTCCGTGGAGGATCACCGCAATGGGCAAAGGATTTTCCGACCGCGATTCGACGCGGCGTCGGCGAAGGCTTTGTCGTGGATACGATCGAGTTGCCGCTCGATAACCCGTGGAAGACCTTGTTGGCTTGCGGGGCGCACGCGTTCCTGAGCGATGGCCGTGCCGTCGTTGTCACGATGCAGGGAGACGTGTGGCTGGTATCGCATTTGGATTCGGAGAAAGCTTCGTGGCGACGCATCGCCGGCGGGATGCATCATTTGTTGGGCGTAGTCGTGCATGATGACCAAATCTACACCTTGGGCCGCAACCAAATCACCCGTTTGCATGATCTCAATGGGGATCAGGAAATCGATTTCTACGAGTGTTTTTCGAATGCCTACGCAACGTCCCCCTCCGGTCACGATTACCTCTGCGGATTAGAACGAGATGCCTATGGTTACTTCTATTTCGCCTCGGGCAACGAAGGCATCGTGCGAATTTCTCCCGACGGGAAAACCTCGACGGTAATCGCCACAGGCTTCCGGAATCCAGACGGTCTTGGTCTGCTCGATGATGGGACGATTACGGTTCCGTGCTCCGAAGGGGAATGGACTCCGACCTCGATGATCTGCCAGATCGATCCTTTGGCCGGAACCGATCCTGCAACGAGGTATGCTGCACAGCCGGCTCCGTTCTATGGCTACCGTGGACCTCGTCCCAATCAAAAAGCGGAACTGCCGCTCCTTTATCTACCGCGCGGCGTCGATAACTCAAGCGGTGGTCAGCTGCAGGTCCGGAGCCCAGTGATGGGTCCTTTGGACGGTCAACTCGTGCATACTTCGTTCGGGACAGGAACCATGCATTTGATCCTTCGAGATCGCGTCGGCAACCAATGGCAAGGAGCTTCGATACCTTTGCCTGGCGATTTTCGTTCGGGGGCGCACCGCGCGCGGGTAAACCCGAAAGATGGATGGATCTATGTGACGGGGATGCATGGTTGGGGTACGTACACCCCCGAAGCGGGAAACTTCGAACGGGTCCGGTTCACCGGTGGGCCGTACCAGTTGCCTGTCGCTTTCCATGCTCACTCCAACGGAATGGTGGTGCGATTCTCGGAGACCGTCGATCCGATCGCGGTCGCGGATTTGAAGAAGCAATTCGCGCAAGCATGGAATTATCGTTATTCGCCTGGTTATGGTTCGAAAGAGTATTCCGTGATCCATGCCGGAGCGATTGGGCACGATGTCCTCACGATTCGCTCGACCCGAGTGCTTGAAGACGGCAAGTCCGTCTTCTTGGAAATCCCTGACCTGCAGCGATGCAGCCAACTCCATCTTTGGCTTCATGTCGGTGGGAAACACCCCGCGGAATTGTTCGCAACGATCCACGAAATGGACGCACCCTTTGAGCACAAGGGGCTGGTTGCGCGATCGGTCAGCACCAAACTTCCTCATCCCATGGTTCGGGATTTGGAATGGCTTCAAAAACGGATCCCGAACCCTTGGGAAAAGAAAATCGCAGGTGCGAGGGAAATACGATTGGAAGCGCGGGATAATCTACAGTTCTCAACGAAATTGCTAGAAGCCAAGGTAGGCGAGATGCTGAAGTTGACGTTTAAGAATCCCGATGTTGTCCCGCACAATTGGGCTTTGTTGCAACCTGGATCGCTCGACAAGATCGGAAACTTGGCCAACCGGATGATCGGTGCGCCGGATGCCTATCTCAAGCAATACGTGCCGGAGAGTGACGCGGTGATTTGCTACACCGATATCATCGAGCCAGGCGCAGAGTTCTCGATCTATTTCCAAGCTCCTGCCAAGCCTGGTCGCTATCCGTACTTGTGTACGTTCCCTGGTCACTGGATGGTGATGAACGGCGAGTTGGTGATCAAGGAATAAACTAGGACATTCGCACTGAAAGTTGCTTCATGAAGATTTGGATTGATGCGGATGCGGCTCCTCGCGAAGTGAAGGAGTTGGTTTTCCGCGCGTCGAAACGGCTTGAGGTCGAAGTCATTCTCGTCGCCAATCAATCCATTTGGTTGCCTCCGAACAGTCGGTTGATCTCCGGTGTTACGGTCCGCGACGGTGCCAATGTGGCCGATCAATACATCGCTGAAAAATCGGATTCGGGCGACGTGGCGATCACAGCAGATATTCCTCTTGCGGCACAATTGGTCGAAAAGGGGGTGTTTGTTCTCGATCCGCGTGGGGAGGTGTACGACGATAGAAACATCGGTTCACGGTTGGCGACTCGCGATTGGATGGATCACGCGCGCGGTGCCGGGATGGAGTTGAGTGGGCCTCGGCCTTATAGCCAACGCGATCGCAATGAGTTTGCGTCGTCGCTCGATCGCGTTTTAACCCGGGCCATCAAGACCAGGGATCGGAAGTCAACGCCTCAACGGCCCAGCGGTCCCGATCCTGCCAGCAGCGAACCCGGAGAGCCATTTGCCTAGGTGATGGATTCCTTGCTAGGCGTCCAGGAACCCAATTACGTCAACAATTCGTTGACAACGCGGCATGGTTCGACGCCGGTCAAGCGGCTATCGAGGCCTTGGAATTTGAAGCTGAATCGTTGATGATCGATCCCGAGCTGGTGCAGCAGGGTGGCGTGGATATCGTGTACCGAAACCACGTTCTCGACCGCGTGGTACCCGAATTCGTCAGTGGCTCCGTAATTGAAACCGGGTTTGAATCCTCCGCCGGCGAACCACATGGTGAAACCGGCCAAGTGGTGATCGCGACCGTCGCCTTGGGCCATCGGCGTGCGCCCGAATTCGGATCCGAACACGATGATCGTATCCTTGAGCATATCCCGTTGCTTCAAATCCGTGATCAACGCCGCGACGCCTTGATCGACCTCTTTTGCCGTTCCTGCGGAATGGTCTTTCACGGCACCGTGATGGTCCCAGTCACGATGGTACAACTGGATGAATCGAACGCCTCGTTCCGCCAAACGGCGGGCTAACAAGCAATTCGAGGCAAACGATCCGTCACCTCCCTTGGTTCCGTAGAGATCGAACACATGCTGGGGTTCTTGGGAAACATCCATCAGCTCAGGGACACTGCTTTGCATTCGGAACGCGAGTTCGTATTGGCGAATGCGCGTTGCAATTTCCGGATCATCCAACCGTTTCTCCGCCAATCCGTTGAGGGATTGGATGGCATCGACAACTTCACGCTGCTGGCTTGAGGAGACCCCCTTCGGATTGCCAACATACAAAACCGGGTCGCCGGTTCCCCGGAACTCAACACCTTGGTATTGGCCGGCCAAAAATCCTGAGTGCCATTGCCGGGCGGCAATCGGTTGCTTCTGACCGTACTTGCCTGTTGAAACCATCACCACAAATCCTGGCAGGTTCTCCGATTCGGCGCCTAAACCGTAGAGAAGCCAAGACCCCATCGCCGGTCGACCGCTGATCATCGATCCGGTGTTCATGAACGTGTGAGCAGGATCGTGGTTGATCGCATCGGTGTGGAGCGATCGTACGATGCACATGTCGTCCGCGCATTTCGATGCAAGGTTTGGCCAGATTTCGGAAATCGATTGGCCCGATTGTCCCCATTGTTTGAACGCATGTTGAGGTGCAAAGCAATTCAGTTTTTGTCCCTGCAATTGTGCAATCTGTTGCCCTTTGGTCACCGATTCTGGCATCGGTTGGCCGTGCATCTCGGCCAGTTTGGGTTTGTGGTCAAAGGTTTCCAAGTGGGTCATTCCACCCGCCATGTAGAGCCAAATGATCCGCTTGGCTTTGGGTTGGAAATGAAGGGGGTTCAGGATCCCCTGGGAGGTACTCTTCAAATCGGGTTCGGTCGCAAGAGCGTTTCGGGCGAACAGAGACCCGAGAGCCATGGTTCCCAAACTAATCCCAGGGCGTTGTAAAAATGTACGGCGTCCGATGATATCTGCGTTATGGTTCATGGCTTGCTGGTTCGTGGACTCTTTGGAGGTTCGTTAGGATTGGTTTCGCGAGGATTAGTACCGCGCGATCGATTCGTGCAAATTCAGGAGGACTCGAGTCACTGCCGTCCACGCAGCCAGGGTCGCGGTTTCGATATCGCCTGGCAGCGGACGTGCACCTGCCGAGAGCAGTTCTTTCGCGGCGAGGGGTTGCTCTTTGTACTGCTTGAGTTGGGCGTGGAGCAATGGCATCAAAACAGTAGCTTCCTCGTCGCTGATAGGACGTGACAACGCTCGTTGGTAAGCGTAATTGAGTTTGGTGCGATCGTCCCCTTCGTGGCGTAGGACGAGTTCTGCAAAGGCTCTGGCTGCTTCGACGTACGTAGGATCATTCAATAGCACGAGCGACTGTAGCGGCGTGTTCGACCGCGGTCGATCCGCGGTGCACTCCTCGCGGCTCGGGGCATCGAAGACGAGCAAACTCGGGTGGAGGTATTGACGCTGCCAATGGGTGTACAATCCCCGTCGATACAGGTCGTCGCCGTTCCCATTTTGCCACTCCCGTTGCGGGAAATTCAAATAGGCCCAGTAGCCGGGTGGCTGATATGGCCGCACGCTCTTTCCACCTAGTTTGTTGACCAGCAATCCACTGATCGACAATGCGTTATCGCGGACCATCTCTGCGTCCAATCGGAATCGGCTTTGCCGTCCCAAGTAACGATTGAATGGATCTTTCTCCTTGGTTTCAGCGTTGGTGGCCGACGATTGCTGGTAGGTCTTCGACATGACCACCGACTTGATCCATCGTTTTAAATCCCAATTCGAGTCGATCATCCATTGCGATAATTCATCGAGCAATTCAGGATGGCTTGGCCATTCGCCTTGCGCGCCCATATCATCCAGTTTCTTGGAAAGACCAGCACCAAAAAAGAGTTTCCACAATCGGTTGGAAAGAACTCTCGCCGTGAGGGGATTGTCGGATTCCATGATCCATTTCGCTAGGTCCAAGCGGTTCAATCGACGATCCGCGGGAGGTTCCGTTTTACTGAGCGAAGCCGGAAAAGCCGGCGTGACGACTTCACCGTTTTCATCCATCCAGTTCCCCCGAGCGAGGACGCGCACCATGCGGGGCATCACTTGTTCGGTCACCAGCGTTGCTATCATCGAAGCTTCGAGTTCCGCGAGGCTCTTTTCCAGTTGGGCCAGTTCCAGGCGTTGGGGTTCGAGGAGCGGAGCAATCCCTCGGTAGTATTTCAGCAATTCCTCGCGCTGGGCATCGGAACGTTGTTCCTTGGTCATTCGGACGATCTGTTCGATCGCGGGAGGAAGCGAGTTGGAAACTTGCACGGGGCGAGGCGAGGTCGAGGCCGACAGTCGGAATCGACCGATAGTATGCTGAGGATTGTCCAGGTTCTGCCACAAGCCGATCGAGATGGAATCCCCTTCCGCGAGATTCAAATCGCTAGCCGTTTCGAAAATGGCCGCATGGGGCGAGCCGGCTTTTTCCATGATCGCCCAACCCCAGTTTCGGCCTTTCGCATCTCCGTCGAGTGCGGCAGCGACGCTCCATTTGCCATAGGGGTTGCCACCTGCAGCGCCGGTTTGCTCGTACGTAGCGCTGGGGTTTTGCAAGGCGACTTGAGTGGTCTCTCCGTTTGCTGGCCGCAAATGAACCACGAACTCCGAAAGAACAAAGTTTCCGTTTCCGGCTCGTCCCGGTCCTTTGCGAGGCAGCGAATCATCGGGGAGAACTTCCAATCGGAAAGCGGTGATCGCCTTTGGGAGATCGCGAAATGTCAGCACGTAGGTGTCGGTGGCTGGGTTTTTGCCACCGGCGAGAATCGATCCGTCAGGAAGTGATTTCAACGTAACGCCTTCCACGGACACGATGGACTCGGGTTGTAACGGCACCCAAGGAGTTTGGGTTGATTCCCAAGCATCCATGCCGGCAAGCAGCTCAGGGGTGGTTTGATCGAGAATCGCGCGGAGAGCCTTGAGCTGGTTCTGCAATTCATCGCGTTTGGCTTCCTGGTCGGCTGTCGGAACCTTGATGTACGATCCCCAAATGCCCGTTTGGTCGGATCCACCGTACAAGCCTTGTTCCTTGATATCGGCGAAAAACGCACCGAACCGATAAAAGTCCTTCGTGGACAATGGATCGAATTTGTGGTCGTGGCATTCTGCACAGCCAAGCGTAATTCCCAACCAAGTTCCGGTGGCATTCCGCACGCGCTCTGCCATGTACTTGGCCAGGTATTCTTTGTCCTGAACGCCCCCTTCGGCGCTCATCATGCCCAGCCGGTTGTAGCCCGATGCAATTTTTTGCTCTCGCGTTGGGTTCGGAAGCAGATCCCCTGCGAGTTGCTCGATGGTGAATTGATCGAATGGTTTGTTGGTGTTGAACGACGAGATCACGTATTGCCGGAAGGGAGAGACGCTCATTTCTTGATCGCCGTGGTATCCGACGGTGTCGGCATAGCGAACCAAGTCCAGCCACCACATGGCCATGCGCTCGCCAAAGTGAGGGGAGGCGAGGAGTCGGTCTACCAGCCGTTCGTAAGCACCAGGCGAATCATCCCTCAAAAACTCCTCGACGTCGGATTCGCTTGGGGGTAAACCGAGAAGATCGAACGAAAGGCGTCGAATGAGCGTGACACGATCGGCGGGTGCCGAGGGAGCGAGCCCTTGTTTTTGGAGCGAGTCGGCGACACGAGCATCGAGCCGTTCGACCGCCAGTTGGTCTTCGGACTTACCGCCAGCTTCGACCACGTTCGATTTAATACCCGATACATTTCTGGCGAGAAACGCCCAGTGCCCTTCGAACTCGCCCCCTTCCGCAATCCAACGCCTCAGGAGTTCCTTGTCCGCCGCTGACAATGTTTTGCCACTTTCCGGAGGAGGCATTTGCTCTTCGGGGTTTGCCGACAGGATGCGATGCACCAAAGCACTTTCGTCAGGCTTGCCTGGGACCAAAACCCCGGGCTTGCCACCGTTCCCGTGAAGACCCTCGAGCGTATCCAATCGAAGGTCCGCTTGGCGTTTGTTTTTGTCGGGACCATGGCAATAGAAGCAGTTGTCGGAGAGTATTCCTCGTATATCGCGATTGAATTGCACCGTGCCCGAGCCGGTCGGTTTCGACTGTGGGGCGGCCGCATTTTGCCCATGGCTCGTCGCGTTAATGCCGAAACAAAAGACGGCAATCGCAGTGGTCGCCCATCGAGAGGCTCGGGACGGTAAGGCTTTATGGAAACGAGCCTCTTTATGGAAACGAGCGGCGAAATCGAAATTCGTTGGAAGCGAGTTCATCATGGAGCGAATAGGAGAGTGCATGGGGAATTGCAAGGCTTCTCGGGAAAGCGTAGAACGCAGGTGGGAAGGACCCATTTTAAACGACAATGCAAGGTGGTGGTACCGGATTCCTAGGAATCCACGCACCGGAAGTTCGTTCGCGAGAAAAGCAGGGCTGCTGCTAGGATTCCATATGATGCTTTTGGTGAACGGGTTTCACAGCGCTGTTGGCCAGGAGAGCGGCGACGAGCAGCATGGCCATCAAGAACATGGTTGTGTTGTAAAGGGTCGGTGTGGGATCTTGCGTTCCAGTTGGGGCTAGCTCCAGCAGTTTTGCGATAGTGACGGTTTTGTTTTTGACCAGGAGCGGTAGTTCGGAAAGTGGAGCACCGAAGGCGCTTTGAAACTGTTCGGAGGGAATTTGCTTCGATAGGTTGGCGATGGCGTCATGCAGCGATTTCTCGCGCAGCGCGGTGATCGCAACCGGGCCTAAGACACCAGCGACGCTCCACGCGGTGAGGAGTCGGCCGTGGATGGCGCCTACGTATCGGGTACCAAACAAGTCTGCGAGGTATGCAGGGATGGTCGCAAAGCCTCCACCGTACATGGTGAAGATCAGCATCGATACCGCATAGAAGGCAGCTAGCCAAATCCAGGTGGCCGATTCGGATACTTGCCACGCGATCCATGGGATCAAGCAATAAAGCAACGCGCCTGCGCCAAAGAAAATGAAGTAAGTGTTTCTGCGTCCGATAGAATCTGAGACAGAGGCCCAAAAGAATCGGCCGATCATATTGAAAAGGCTGGTCATCAAAACAAAGGTCGCCGCAAAGGTGCTGGTGACGATGGTTGGAAGCGCCGTGCCGAATATCTCCGTCATCATGGTTTTCGCAACGCCGAGCACACCGATTCCCGCGGTCACATTGAAGCAGAGCATGATCCACAGTAAATAGAACTGAGGTGTTTTGAGCGCTTGATCGGCATCCACATGATTCGCGGAGATCAAACTCGTTTTGCTTTTGTTGACGGACGCTTGCGATAGACGGCCGGGATCCCACCCCGCGGGCTTCCATCCAACCGCGGGTACTCGATACAGCATCGATGCGGATACAATGATGATGAGATAGAGGCTCCCGAGCACGAGAAAGGTTTCTGCGGCACCGACGCTTCCGGTTCCGACGACATAGATGCCTGGCGACATTCCCGGGCCCAATTGGCTCGCTTCGGATTGGGTGATCGTAACGATCTCGACCCGCTTCGATCCTCCGGTTGCCGAATTGGGTGCCGACGGGTTGGCTACTGCCGAGTCAATATCTGCAAAGCGTTTTCCATCGACGGTAGATAAGGGGACAGAATCGATTGTCCCTAGGTAAGTTGGCATTCGGGAGAAACGTCGCATTAACAATTCCTGAACCGGAGTTGCGACTATGGCGCCACCCCCGAAACCCATGATAGCCAGTCCCGCGGCCATCCCCCGTCGGTCTGGAAACCAACGAATCAAGGTACTTACAGGGGAGACATAGCCCAATCCCAACCCGCATCCACCCAGGACGCCATAGCCCAGATAGAGAAGCCACAACTGATTCAGCCAAATGGCAATGGCACCGAGGATCATTCCGCCACCCCACAATACTCCCGCCACCATACCCACGGTTCGCGGGCCGACGCGTTCAAGCCATTTCCCGGCGATTGCTGCGGATAAGCCCAGGAAGACGATCGCGACGGTAAACACCCAAACCACCTGCGACAACGTCCAGTCTTGGGAGGAACTCGCCACCACTCCGCGTAGTCGCACCAAGGCTGGGTTGAAGATGCTCCACGCATAAACCGAACCGATGCACAGATGGATGGCAATCGAAGCAGGCGGGACACGCCAACGATTAAAACCTTCGGGAGCGACGATACGCTCTTTTGAAAAAAATCCGGAGCTTTGCATCGGTCGCTAATTGGTTAGAGGGAATGCATGGGGCATGGGAAGGGTTTGCAACGTTCACGGGAAGCCGTGAGTCAATTGACCACGTTGCGCAGCGGTTGACCGTGGTAAGCTCTTAAGATTTCCTGAGCGCCTTTCCTTCGAAATTCAGCGCATCCCTCGTCGCAGTAAAACGCCGTATGGGGATTGAGCAAAAGGCGATCGTGGGCTGGGTGGCTGGGGTCTCGCCAAGCCGACAAGATCGGACTATCGGCGGGTGGCGGCTCTTGTTCGAGAACATCGATTCCTGCTCCAGCAAGTTGGCCGCTCGCTAACGCATCGATAACCGCCATGGTGTCTACGATACCACCACGCGCCGTGTTGATAAGGAATGATCCTCGCTGCATCCAGCCTATCTCTTCGGGACCCAGTATGCCTCGCGTTTCTTGGGTCAGCGGCGTATGGACACTCACGATATGCGATGTGCTGAGCAAATCGCGAAGGCTTTCCGCGCGGCGAATGCCTAACGCTTTATCGACGCCATCGCTCAAGTAAGGATCATAAAAGCATACGTCGAATCCGAACGCTTTGGCTCGCATGGCGACGGCTGTTCCTAT
>CAIYZV010000427.1 GCA_903930765.1 uncultured Pirellula sp. | reverse complement strand
CACGCGGCGTCGCTCGGTCAGACTTTCGTCCATTGCCGAAGATTCTCGACTGCAGCCACCCGTAGGTGTCTGGCCAGTGTCTCAGTGCCAGTGAGGCTGGTCGTGCTCTCACACCAGCTACCCATCATCGCCTTGGTGGTCCATTACACCGCCAACTAGCTAATGGGACATGGGCACATCCTGGGGCGGAATCACACCTTTGGTCCGCAGACATTATCGAGTATTACCGTCAGTTTCCCGACGCTATCCTCGCCCCCAGGGCAGATTCCCATGTTGTCCTCTCCCTTTCGCCGCTTTCCTGTATTGCTACATTCTCGCGCGACTCGCATGCCTAATCCACGCCGCCAACGTTCATTCTGAGCCAGGATCAAACCCTTCACTTATGTATGCTTAGACCACCAAGAATTGCTCCTCGATAGCCATCTCTAACAAAGTTTCAGTTTGAAACCGGTTGGTGCTTTGTGGTCAACAAAGCACCTATATAAAAATTCACAAAACTTCTCAGTTGTCGCCGCTCCCGAAAGAGCAACGACTCGAAGGCTCGTCCACCGGATTGTCAAAGATCGTTCCATTGCTTCTTTGCGAAGCACCAACCAAAGCCTACTGCCCAGAGCGACCGAAGCCGTCTCAAACATTTAACTTTCGTTGATTTGGGCCCAACATGGTAGCCGCTTTTGTCGACCACCGTCAAGCCCTACCTCAAGTTTTTTCGAATCGTTTCTCGGAAAGAACCGACCCGCAAAACTCCGCCTTGCCGTCGCCACTTCTCAGCAGCGTCTCGCTTTGGCGGGCGAGGGAGCAGAAAGATATAGATGGTCGACATCCTTCGCAAGGGCTTTTGAGCAAATTATTCTAAAATGCTCACAATGCTTGGGATTCGCGAGCGAAACAACGCTGAGAAATCCTTCGCCGACTGGACATTTTCGGGCCATCGACCGGACTTTCCGTCCCTACAAGCCAACTCATTCGCGGACCAAACACCTAGAGCGAAACACGAGCATCGCCCCCTTCGTTCTCGCTGGCGAACTCGACTGCCTGCCTCAATAGCTCTGCAAAACGCGTAACAGCCCGTTGATCCTCCTCGGTTTTCCCGCTTCAACCGGTCTCTCCCAACCCGCCGTGACAATCCCGCCCGTGCAAGCTCACATTTTCTCGATCCGAACATGCCACTTGGACGAATCATCCCGAGAGATGAACCATTTATCTCCCGCGAAAGCCCGGGCCGCGAGAGCCTTTCATGACATACATGACATAACCGTCCATTCGATGTCGCAATCAATTCCTCCAGAACCAAAACCCGGCACCTCAAACCGCGGCCTACCCGTCAGCGATGCGCGATCCAATTCGCCTACTCCGGCCTCGCCGCCGGCCGCAAACTCGCTTGAGGAGGTACTTGAACGTATCAATCGCTTGGCCGATCAAGCAGCCGGCGGTCCTGCCACACGCCCCGCGGCGATTCAGGGCAATGGGGTACAGAACAGTACCGCCAACGCTCGCAACTCCCAGTTAAATCGTGCAGAATCGCACCAAATTCCCAACCCAAAGCCGGCCGACAATCCGATGCGCGGTGCAGCATCGCTCGACCCAGCAACTCCGCCTTCACCCCCATTTGACTCGAACATGAACGCACCGGGCTCGAGCATCAGCGGACCCGGGCCCAACCAACTCCCGCCGTCGATCCTCGCGAAACAAATCCTTGACGACGACAGCCTCTTCAAGTGGACGAACGAGCCAAGCGAGCCTATCGTTCCCCTGGAGCCCAATTCGCTAGAACAAGCCGGAGTCTCGGCGAACATGGTGGAAGAGATCGTCATGCGATTTCTACTCAACCGCGGCGAAGCCCCCGGACGCATTATCGCCGACCAGATCCGCCTTCCGTTTCGATTGATCGAGCCGGTCCTCTACCGCCTCAAAATGCAGCAACTGACGGTCTATCTCGGTTCGACCGCCATGAACGATTATATCCATGGTCTCACCGACGCAGGCCGCGAACGCGCCCGACGCCATCTCCAAAAATCCACCTACTTTGGGGCCGCACCAGTTCCTCTCGAACAGTACATCCAGTCGGTCAAACTGCAGTCGGTGGAACAGCAACACCCCAACGGCGAAGACCTGAAACGCGCATTCTCCGATCTGCTCGTCCCTCCCCACCTACTCGCTAAGCTTGGACCAGCCATCAATAGCGGGCGTGGGATGTTCCTTTACGGCTACCCTGGAAACGGAAAAACAAGCATCGCGGAACGAGTAACCCGCGCGTTCGGCCAATACATCTGGATTCCGCGTGCCGTGCTGGTCGACGGAGATCTGCTCCGACTGTACGACCCGCTCAACCACGAAGAACACCCTCTTTCGGAAAGCGACGGGCCACTACAGAACAGCACGATCGACCGCCGCTGGATCCGTGTAAAACGCCCCACCATCGTCGCGGGCGGTGAACTGACCATGTCGATGCTCGAAATCGCTCGCAACCCCGAAACGAACATCTCAGAAGCCCCATTGCAACTCAAAAGCAATTGCGGTGTCTTGCTCATCGATGACTTCGGACGCCAACGAATGAGTGTCGACGAACTCCTCAACCGCTGGATCGTACCCCTCGAAAAACGCTACGACTTTCTTTCCATAAGCAGTGGGAAAAAAGTCCAAGTCCCCTTCGATCAGCTGGTAATTTTCAGCACCAACCTGGAACCTAAAGATCTCGTCGACGATGCGTTTCTCCGACGTATTCCTTACAAAATCGAAGTCCCCAATCCCTCGGAAGAAGCGTTCCGAAAGCTCTTCGAAATCATGTGCCGCTCCTTGAAAATCCCCCATCGCCAAGAAGCCATCGATTACCTCATCACCCAACATTACAAACCGTACGACCGCCCGTTCCGCAATTGCCACCCCCGCGATCTTCTCTTGCAAGTCCGCTCGTTCTGCCTCTTCAACTCGATCCAACCTGAACTCACACGAGCCAACCTAGATTTCGCAGTCGAAAACTACTTCTCGATCATGTAGTGCCCGGATCCTCTCCGTGCGCTCTGTGACTCTGGTGTTTCATATCTCTGTGTTTCATATCTCTGTGTTTTATACTTCCGGCTGGGTCCGAACAGGAAGAGAATAAAAAAAGACACCGAGGACAACGGGAATACATCCCGTTTACTTGCCGATGCAAAAACGACTGAAAAGCGCATCCAAGATATCGTTATTGACGACCACTCCCGCAACCTCGCCCAGCTCTTCCAACGCCAACCGCAACTCCCCTGCGACCACCTCGTCCCCGACCTCATCCAGCGCGGCACTTTGCGCGTTACCAATCGCATTTGCTGCTCGAACCAACGAATCACGGCATCGCTCTCCCGTCATCGGCACCACATCGTGTGTCGCTTCACGCGATTGCCGAACCGCCTCTGCCAACGCACTCCTCAGAGGTCCAATCCCCGCCGACGTTCGCGAACTCACGGCGTACCTATCACTCGTGCGCAACGCATCGGTAACGCTCCACACCGACGGCAGTTCTAAATCGGTCTTGGTTTCAACCAACCACACAGGCACTACGGCTCTCTCGTTCACCCATGACAACTTTCGCGATGCTGCCGCCGGATCCTCGTCGCGCGCGATGCATACCAAAACGAGATCCGCTCGCTCCAGCTCATTCTTCGTAAACTCCTGCGCCAATCCCCGAGGTGTTTCTCGATCGGGCGACTCCAACCCTGCCGTATCCAGCAAATCAAGAACACAACCGTCGATCGAAATTCGCGATCGAACATAATCGCGTGTCGTCCCGGGCTGATCGCTGATGATCGACACATCTCGTCCCGAAATCGCATTGACCAATGAACTCTTGCCCGCATTCGGCAACCCCACTACCGCGACCTGAAACTCGACATGCTGTCCCGCCCGCTGCTCCAATTGACAATTCAACGACTCGATCGCCACCCGCGCTCGATCCAATCTCGCAATCACTTGCTCCGAAGCGATGAACTCGATGTCCTCATCGACAAAGTCCAACCCAGCTTCGATGTCTGCTAACAACTCGATCAAATCGCGGCGAATCAACTTGAGAGGCTCCGCCAAACCACCCGCAAGCTGGCTCAAGGCCACTTGGAAAGCGCGCTCCCCGCTCGCGTGAATCAGCCCCAGGACCGCTTCGCACTGCGTCAAATCCATACGGCCCGCTAAAAACGCTCGCAACGTAAACTCACCCGGCTGCGCCAACCGCACCCCAGCCTCCAAGATTTTCGCTTGGACTCGCTCCAGCAACACCGGAGCTCCCAAAAGATGCAACTCGGCCGAGGGCTGGCCGGTGTAGCTACGATGATCGGGCCAACTATATACAGATACAGGAATAGCCCCCAACGACTCCAAAAGCAATTCGCTCCGAACTACCGTAGCTCGCTTCATTCTTCTCCACTGATCAGCAGCCCCAGGAAATATTTCGCAGAGCACACGAAACGTGTCCGGTCCTGTGATGCGGATCGCCCCGCGAATCGCCCCTACCGCCCCAGTCGCAATCGCAGCAATGGTCGAATCCGTTTCTATCCGCATCTCCCCTTCGTCCGATCTATTTTTGCTTTCCGTTCGTTCTTGCCCCGCAGCCATGCAACTCGTCCCGCCGCGAATCAACCCGCCTCAATATCAATCCGTTTCAGCTCCTCAATCCAAACTCGAATATCGTGACCGTATTCGCTCGCCAAATCGCTTAGCACCAACTGGCGATGGAACGATGCCGCACCTTCGTGCAACAACTCAGCCGCCTCCGCACTCGGAAATCGGCGCGAGGGATCGGGTGAAATCAAGCCACGACAAAAACTCATCAGCAAATCATTGCAAGAAACTTCCGGTGGCAAGATCTCATGCAACCGCTGTGGCAACGACCGCTTCTGCTCGAGCAACTCACGGTAGGAATCGGTCTCGACGAAACAAGGACGGCCCGACAACAATTCCACCAACACGTAACCTAATGACGCCAAGTCGCTCCGCGGGGAAACCGGCGCGTTTTCTAAAACCTCTGGTGCTGCATAGGCGGGGGTCACCGTAAAGACAGGGGGTTGCTGACCCATCTGGAACGCCGAACCAATATCGATCAACTTCGCATAACCAGTTCGCTTGATCATGATATTCGACGGCTTGATATCACCATGCACAATGTTCTCCCGGTGCAATGCCGCCAACGCCACCAAACAATCCCGAACGATGGCCACGGCAACCCCGGCCTTGAACCTAGCATGCACAGGCCCGGCCGTGATCACGACATTGTTGATGTAATCCCAACGCCTTTGCGTCAGTTTGCTCCGCAACAACACCAAACGTTCCAGCCGCAACAACTCGCGCAAGTCATAACCATCGATCCACTCCATGATCATGATGCGAACCCGGTTCCGATCGATAAAATCATGAACATTCAGCACCCCATCGTGCTGTATCCGCGCCACCTGTGACGCCACCGAACCGATTCGCGACATCGCCTCGTCATACGCCGCTTGAGTCCCAAAACGCTCCGGCGAAAATACCTTCATCGCCACGGGCAAAGCAAACCCGTCCGAACCCAACCGAGTGGAAAAGAAAACCACTCCCTGCCCCCCACTCCCTAAAACTTTCTCCAGTCGGTGGTAAGTCATCCATTGCAAGCGTCGATCTTCAAGCAAGAATTGGTAACGCGACATCAACTCCGGATTGCAAGTTGACGCGGATTCCCCTCCAATCGTGCGTGTTCGAAAGTCGCCTGCGAATGTCGTTGAATGCATAAATACCATCCGGGTGTGTGCTAAAGGAGTCAAAGTTATCGTGACGGATAGTCATGCTTTTCACAAGCCTACGGAAAAATTTACCTGGAGGGGCTCCCTCTTTCTCGTCGTCGCGGTCTTAGTTGCGATCGCGCCATCACTGGCTCTGGTCTCCCATGGCCAGTCCTCAGCAATCAGCCAACCTTCCTCGGACGAATCCCCCCGCGCCTCTTACGGCATGCTTAGCCTCTCCGATGCTCCCGATACGACCTTTGTTGAAACACTGATTCGCCAAGGCCTAGCTAAAGTCGCTGTCGCGACCTGCAACCATCGCCTCTCCAACCTCTCCAACGACTCGCAAGCCAAAATCTCCGATGCCTATGCTCAATGGACAATGCTTGCTATGCATGCTGATATCGCCGCCGAACTAGAAGATATCGACTGGACCTCCTTCGAACCAAAACTTCAATCGGCTCTCGAATTGCTCGACCAACGCATCCAACCTTGTCTGGGAACTCCCCGTGAACCATGGGTTCTCTGGAAAAAAGAATGGTGCCGACGCTTCTTGCAACAACGGGCACTGGCAGCCTTCCTCGCAGTCCCTGGTCGCGAACCCATCCGCGATTGGATCTTGGCCTCGATTCGGCAAACTCTCGACTCCACCGAACAGTTGGAACTGGTAGCTCAAAAGTTGCAGCCCACCAAAGGGCCCGCGACCTCCAAAGGGCCTGCGAAAGAATCATCGCCGTCCATCACAGCCTCGCAGATCCTCGATCTCCGCGGCGATCTGGAACTCCTCAAAGCTGATCTGCTCTACCAACGATCTCAGTGCTACCCACCCAAGAGCGACGATCGACTCGCCGCTGCCGCTGAAATGCTTTCCTCCATCGATCGAGCTCTCCAGAGGATCTCCGGTACCTGGAGCCATCTCCCCCTTCTTCGGATCGCACGTGCAACCGCACAACTGCAGATGGGCCAACCCCTAGACGCTCAAAAGAATCTTCAGTCGTTATGGCTGGAACTGGAACGGGATGATTCACCCGATCCCGAGTCCCCGCAATGGAAGCGAGCAATCGCCAGCCTCGCAGCACGCGCCGCTCGCGAATCGTCGCAATGGGAGGTCGCCGGTGACTGGATCGCGAAAGGAGGTGGATGGGCCGACTCGCCCGAACTGGCTCTCGAACATTTCGCTCTCACCGTTGCCAAAAACGATCCCTCCAGTGCAACCGCCGCACTCAATATCAAACGGGATAT
>CAIYZV010000426.1 GCA_903930765.1 uncultured Pirellula sp. | reverse complement strand
GGTCGATTCGGAAGGGTTGTTGCTCTTTGCGCTGAACGCTTCCTTTTCGGCGGGGTAGCTTTCGCCGGTCAGGACCGATTCGTCAACGAAGAGGTCTTTTGCGTCGAGGATCAGTCCATCCCCAGGGATCGCGTCGCCGGCGTTGAGCACGACGACATCGCCGGTGACGATTTGGTCGGACGGTACGTCGATAACTACATCGTCTCGAAGGACGCTGGTATGGTTTTGAATCACCTTCAAGAGAGCTGCTAACGTATGTGCAGCGCGGCGTTCTTGCCAGAACCCCATCAACGTGCTCATCGCAATGACGGCGAATACGATGATGGCATCCAGTCGGTCCCCTAAGGTTGCCGAGATCGACATGGCGACGAGCAGTAACAGCACAAGGGGGCTTTTGAATTGACGGAGCAAGAGACGCAGGTCCGTGTCCCGTGTGTGTGTCGATGTGGCCGATTGCGAGTTCGCCAACCTACTTGCAGCTTCGGCGACCGAAATTCCCTTTGGAGACGATTGCAATCGCAGGAAGGCCGCGTTCGGGTTTGCATCCAAGAGCATCGAACTTGGGGAGTTGGCTTTTGGCATTCGAGTTTAGATCATCACGATTTATTGCTCTCGTTTCCCATGGTCTTGAGCATCGCGAGATCGTGATCGACCATGATCCCAGCGAGTTCGGCGAGGCTCGTTTGAGCTTCCCATCCTAGCGTGTCTTTCGCGTGCGTGGCGTCACCGAGAAGGTTTTCTGGATCGGCAGGTCGCGCGAAGCGGGGATCGAGTTGGTAGTATTTGGTCCAATCCAGGCCAACATGTTCGAATGCGAGTTGCATAAACTCGCGGACTGAATGAGATCGACCGGTGGCGAGGACGTAGTCATCCGGCTCCTCCTGTTGGAGCATACGCCACATGGCTTCCACGAACTCTGCCGCATATCCCCAGTCGCGGGCGGAATCGATGGAGCCCATTAGCAACTCCCGTTGCAGGCCCATCTTGATCCTCGCGGCGGCCAAGCTGATTTTCCGTGTTACGAAATTTTCGGCTCGCCGGGGACTCTCGTGGTTGAAGCAGATCGCATTGCAGAAATAGAGACCGTGCGATTGCCGATAGATCTTGACCATCTGCGTCGCAAACGCCTTGGCCGCGCCGTAGGGAGAATTTGGATTCATCGGCGTATGTTCATTCTGTGGAATGACGGCTGGCGTCCCAAATATCTCGCGGCTGCTAGCGTGCACGAAGCGGGGTGGAGACGGCTGGTCACGAAGGATTTCGAGAATGCGCAGCGTTCCGATAGCGGTCAATTCGCAGGTGCTTTCTGGGATTTCAAAGCTGATCCCGACGTGGGATTGCCCGGCGAGATGATAGAACTCGGTCGGTTGTACCCGCGTGATAATTCGACGGAGGGACGTGACATCCGATAAATCGGAGTAGTGCAGAAACAGGCGTTTGCGATAGACCGACTCATCGCGGTATTGCTGGTCGATGCGAGGTCGTTCAAGTGTGCTGCTGCGTCGAACGATGCCATGGACCTCGTACCCCTTGCTCAGCAGCAGCTCGGATAGATACGATCCATCTTGGCCGGTAATACCGGTGATCAATGCACGCATGTGCAAACCCTGAAATTGATTGATGTATCCATGTGGGATGGAGCGAGTCGCTCCTAGACCTTAATTCCTTCGAAGGGATGAATCCGGTCGATCGATCAGCCGTTAAACGAGTTGCTGTGAAGTTCTCTCTGAGCTAGTTCCAGGTCGTGTTCGACCATGATTCGAGCCAGTTCGCGAGCGTCTGTTGCGGGTGACCAGCCAAGTTTTGATTTCGCTTTGCTGGGATCGCCGAGGAGCAAATCGACTTCGGCTGGGCGGAAGTACCTCGGATCGATTTCCACAAACTGGTCCCATTCCAGGTCGAGTTCGCCAAATACCATGTCTAGAAAGTCTCGGATCGAATACGTCTCGCCGGTGGCGACGACGAAGTCATCGGGTTCGCTGTGTTGCAGCATCAGCCACATCGCTTCGACGTAGTCCTTCGCGTATCCCCAATCCCGTTTCGAGTCGAGATTGCCGAGGTAGAGTTTCTTTTGCAATCCGAGCTTGATCCGAGTCGCGGCTCGTGTAATTTTTCGGGTGACGAAGGTTTCGCCGCGTCGAGGGGATTCG
>CAIYZV010000425.1 GCA_903930765.1 uncultured Pirellula sp. | reverse complement strand
TTCCTTGCCGCAGCCGGTTTCGCCGCGGATGAGAACCGTGCTGTTGGTCGGAGCGACCTTGGCCACCAGTTTGCTGACAACCTGCATGGAGTGCGATGTACCCACCAACTGGGTCAACTTCGAAGTTGTGGCACGTGCCATCCGTTCGAGGTTCGCGGTTTTCTGTTTCATCCGTCGACGCTGAGCGACGCGAGCGAGCAACTCCTTCAGTTCCGAGAAGCGGCAAGGCTTGCTCAGGTAATCGATGACACCAAAACGCAAGGCAGCGATGGCGGTCTCGAGCGATCGCTTGCCGGTGAGCACAATCGCCTCCGTGCGGGGAGACAATGTCATCGCCCGCTCGATGACTTGGATACCATTCATGCCCGGCATGTCCAAATCGACGATGAGGCAGTCGAACTCTTCTTTTTCGAGCGCAGCGACAGCTGTGTACCCGTCTGGGCAAACCGTAACTCGATGCCCGAAGTACGGGAGCTCGATACGAGCGATTTCCTGAAGCTCTTTCTCGTCGTCGGCGAATAGGATCGACAACGAATCTGGAGAAACAGGATCAGGCGACTGCGAGTTTTTGTTGATTGTCATACAACGAATCGTTGGTGGGTTTCGAAGGGATAAAGATTTCAAATTGCGAACCTTGGCCGGGTCCCATACTGCGAGGCGTGATACGTCCTCCATGGTCGGTGATAATCCGGTTGGTGATCGGTAATCCCAACCCTGTACCTCGACCATCGCGTCGACGTGTGAAGAATGGCTCGAATAAATGGTTCAAGACTTCCTCGGTCATGCCACAGCCGTTGTCTTCTAATACCATTTGGATGCAATCGCGACCCTTCTTGAGTTCGATGGACACGCGACCGTCCTTGGACTCGGGATCGAGGGATTCGAGGGCGTTGGTGAGCAGATTCAGAACAACCTGTTTCATTTCTTGGGGGCTGGCCCACGCGATCACCGGCTCCTCGAGCGGTGTGAAATCGATGCGTTGTGAACGATACGGACCACAGTGGCGGACCATTTCAACCACATCCTCGACGATGCCGTTCATGTCGATTTCCTGTTTCCGCTGAACGTTACCCAGCCGCGAAAAGTCGAGCAGTCTCTCAGTGATCCCTTTACAGCGAAAGGCCTCGTCCTGAATCCGACGCAGGTAGGTTCGCAGCGTATCGAGATCGCTACCGGTCAAGGGTTGCGAGTCTCGGCTATCGGTCGACTCGGATGTCGTGGATTGGAGAACTGGGTGGAGTATTCGATGCAGTCGGGATTCGAGCGCCTCCGCACTCCAGGCGATAGCAGCCAATGGATTGTTGATTTCATGCGCCACCCCAGCGGCGAGGAACCCCACGCTCGCCAATTGTTCATTGCGAATCACTTCGGCCGATCGCTGTCGAACTTTCTCGTTCAAGTCGCTCTCGATATCGAGGAAACTCTGCGCACCGTGATTGATGGCTTGTGCTAATTCGGCGAGTTCGTCGGAACTCGAGGTATGAATACGGTATGAAAAATCGCCGTTCGCGACCCTGCGAGCACCAAATAACAATTCCTTGAATGGCCGAACAACGGCTGTCCTCGCGTACGCGATCAGTCCAATCAGAAGACCCGCCGAAAGGATCGCGCTGCTCCAAGCCATGATGATCCAAGTTCGATACCGAGTTCGAACCTCGTCCCGAAAACTGACCATGCGCGACGTTAGCAACGATGGGAGTTCGTGGGCTAACTCCGAGAGTTGATCAAGATCCTGCAATTGCTCAAGCCTGGATAATCGCGATGTTGCGATGTCTCGCGATTGGTACCTCCAAGCGATCTCGTTGACCAATTCGCTGATTTCTTTGGCCTGGAATAACTCCTCGCTTCGATCCGAAAGAAATTGGTCTTCCGAGTGAGAGTTCTCAAGCCGCGATTTGTAGCTCGCTAGCAACTCTCGCACACGCTGGACTCGATTGAGGAACGGCGTATTCTCTTCGGAGGAATGGGAGCTCATGGTCAACGTGAACGATCCGTCGGGCTCGGTAGGTTTGCTATCGAAACCGATTCGAAGCTCGTCGATCGCACGGGTCAAGTCGGAGGTTAACGGGATTTCCGAAGCGCGACTGCTCAGCGATGCAGCCAATTCCTTATAGGCATAAACCCCGCGAAAGCTGCTATACCCCAGAACGGCGATCACCAACCCCAGGACGATCATCGCCATCTGCAACTTTTTGCGGATCGTCCATCGCGTGAACATTTTCGTGCTCGTCCAATTCGAGTTTAAAAACCGTTGCTCTGGACTGTAGCACGTTTACGGAAGCGATCGCAATGGCAACCGCAATGCTAGCGTGTTGGATTTCGGGTGCGAGAAGTTTGGATCCGGAGAAGCAGGCGAGATTAGCGCATTATGGATCCGTCCCACGGTACACCGCGGTATGCGGAGTTTGGGACTTGGGTAGGTGGAGTGACCTGGATCGGCGTTACCGCTTGGGGTGATCCCTGATTGAATTGCACCAAGTTCACGACTTCATAACCATTGGGGTTAGGCATCTCGAATCCGGCGTTTTGGTTCGGATCCAACCCGTTGACCGAGTATTTGCCTATGGTGATGTCGATCTCGGTAGGAGGATCGATCGCCGGGGTCAGTTGAATCACCACGCGGTGTGGAAGTGACATGGAAATTGATGGGTAATACTCATGCGCTGATTGGGTCGCCGATGCGACGAGTCGACCCGTGGGATCCTTCAAAAAGATCTGCTTTGTGTACCCGAATTTCGGATCGGCGACCAAGGTTCGGGTGTAGGTGCCTGTGGGGGAGGGAGACATCGTATTGATCTCCAGCAATCCATCGGGACGTTGGATTGGTTGTCCCATCAGTTGGTACGGATCGACCTCGCTCACGCCCAAAGCCTCGAGGATCCACAAGGGGGATATGGGAAGAATACGACGTGCTGCTTGGGCATCGAACTCTTGGTGGCGGGCGACAAACAACTGCGGTTTCATCCCGTCACGAATAGCCATCCAAAACCACTCGTCGTTGCTGCCGACCTCAAAGTTGTTTCCCAGCATCCTGGAGATGCCACCGGCCATCTTGAATCGCTTTTGACGCTGCCAGACCAAGGTCGCATCCAAATTGCGCATCTTGTTAGGATTCACAGTCACGAAATTGGATTGCAGCGATTGGATGCCTCGCGATCGATTCAGAACCTCGATCAACTGCTCCGTCGATGGCTGGCCAGCGAACAACGGCTGCGGTTGAAACTCGGGGATGCTACGCTTGGGCAAGCACGTTGCACCGGTCGCCGAAAAAGTCACCACCACCAACGCAAGGGTCGCGAAGGACTGTCGAACTCGGCATGGTCGAACTCGGCATGTTGGATGCGTCGACGGCTTTTGCATGGATGCCACTACGGATTTCGGTGGTTTGTACAAGGACCTATACCGAGGTGCGACCAAGGTGTGTTGGCAAAGACTATCGCTCTGTCTGAGCCGCGGCTTCGCAATAAAGCTACGCTTCGCAATAAAGCTACGCTTCGCAATGAAGCTACGCTTCGCAAAAAAGGAGTTCAGTCAACGCCGCTTGCAACAGATCGAGTTGATCTGAGGCAGGCTCGCAAATCGGTACGTCAAAATCGCGATTTGAGGCGTTGTGGGTCAAGTGCAAAAAGGGGTGTGGGGTGGAGGATTCGTCGGATTCCTCGATCCCGCTGTCCATTTCGACCAGAATGCGTCGACGGACCAGGATCAAAGCTAGTAAATAGGCCAGCTCTTGTTTGGAAGGATCTTCGAGGAGAGTTTCAAGGGTCTGGATCAAGACGCTTGCGGGGGCAGGAGTCGGTTTTCCGGGTGCCTTCGTCGGCATGCGGCTGAGCCACCAACCCACGGTTCCTTCCGGTGGACCATTCCACACATCGCGCGATAAATCCAATCGAACCAACTCGCTACCGCGCGCGAGGACCACCGAATAGTACGATTCCCCAGGCGCAAAGGCTCTCTCGGTTTGTTGGCAACGACGTTGGCTTCGATGAATGCTATATTCTTGCATGCTGATTCCTTACAGCATTCAAATTCATAGCGAAATACCAATATCGATCCTCGAAATACTAATATCGATCCTCACCCATGACTCAACCGAACACCGAATCCGTTTACGAAAACCCACTGATCTCCCGATACTCCTCCCGAGAAATGGCAAGGCTGTTCAGTACCGAGCATCGGATTCGCTTATGGAGAGAGCTTTGGATCATTCTGGCTGAAACAGAGAAGGAATTGGGGCTTCCGATCACGGAGACCCAGCTGATCCAATTGAAGGCATTTCGGACCGAATTGAATCTCGACGTGGCGAATACATACGAGCGCAAATTGCGGCATGATGTGATGGCCCAAGTCCACGCGTATGGTGATCAGTGTCCGGACGCCCGTCCGATCATTCACCTCGGTGCCACCAGTTGCTATGTGACGGACAACTCGGACCTGATGATTTTCCGCGATGCGATGCAAATGGTTCGCAAGCGATTGGTCGCATGCATCGAGGCGTTATCGGGGTTTGCCAAAAAGTATGCCGGGATGCCATGCTTGGCGTACACGCACTTGCAACCGGCCCAGCCGACGACTGTTGGCAAGCGAGCGACGTTGTGGATTTACGATTTGGTCCTCGATCTCGAGGAAGTCGATCATCGGCTGGACTCGCTGTTAGCACGTAGTGCGAAGGGGACGACGGGCACGCAAGCTAGTTTCCTGCAACTCTTTGATGGGGATCATGAAAAGGTGCGAGAACTGGAGCAACGGATTGCGGCCAAGCTCGGGTTTCCTGCGGCGTATGCCGTCACCGGTCAAACCTACACTCGAAAGGTCGATGCGTTTCTCGTCGATTGCTTGACGGGAATCGCTGTCAGCGTTCACAAGATTGCGACGGACTTGCGCATCTTGGCCCACAAGAAAGAAATCGAAGAGCCATTCGAGGAAAACCAAATCGGTTCTTCGGCCATGGCTTACAAACGCAATCCGATGCGGAGCGAACGGATGTGTTCATTGGCTCGGTTCGTAATGAGCATGCAATCGAGCCCAGCGATGACCGCTGCAACGCAATGGTTGGAACGCACGCTTGACGATAGCGCGAACCGCCGTCTCGTGTTGCCGCAAGCTTTCTTGGCCGTCGATGCGTGTTTGGTTCTATTGCAAAATGTGTCCCAGGGCTTGGTAGTTTACGGCAAGACCATCGAGAAGAACCTTCGCGAGGAACTCCCATTCATGGCGACCGAATCGTTGCTGATGGCGGGAGTTGCCGCGGGTGGTGACCGTCAGCATCTTCACGAAGTGATCCGAGTTCACAGCCAAGCGGCCGCGTTGCGTGTCAAGCAGGAAGGGTTGGCCAACGATCTCTTGGACCGATTGGCAGCGGACCCTGCGTTTGCCAAAGTATCGATCAGCGATGTTTTGTCACCATCGCAGTACACCGGTCGTGCGGAGCGACAAGTTTCCGAGTTCCTCGAAGAAGTGATCTCGCCCATCGTCAGCCAATCGGGCGACAGCGGGGCGTTGTCCGCCGAAGTTCGAGTGTAGGTCGCCACTTGCTCACACGCGTGGCTCGGATGTTTGGTTCGCGCAGCGAAGCAGTCGGAGCCCTCAGCGTGAGCGCCGGGTGGAGGCACGTTGGCCCCGCTCGTTACAACGTTTCGATCATAACTAGCGACGGGGGATATCGGGTTCGAGCGTCCAGTCGCCACTTGCTCACACGCGTGGCTCGGATTCGCTTCGCGTTTTAGTGGGCTGGGGCGGACCCGGAACCACCACCTGCAGCAGGGCGATCCGATGGTGGCTGGAATCCGAACAGCAACAACAGCATCGCGACGATTGCCAATCCGGTAGGGACTAGGAAAATGCTGAAGTAATCGACAACTTGTTCGGCTCCTTGTCCCTTGGTGAAATAATCCTTCAGATAAATAAATCCAAAGTTCGCGATGACGAGACCGACGCCGAGGATCAACAAGTTAAAGAGGCCTTGTGCACTAGTCCGAATGTCCTTGGGGAATACTTCGTCCACAAAGATATAAAGCGTTGCAAAGAAGAACGCATAGCAGATCCCGTGGAGGACTTGGATGAAGATGATCAATGCTTGATATTCGGAATTTCCGAAGAAGGAAAAGGTTGCAAATCGGAGTGCGTGGCCGAGGATACCGATGACCATCGTCCACTTCCAACCCAACTTTACCAAGACGGTGCCGAGAGCCACCATGGTGACGATTTCGGCGACTTGACCGATGGTCGTGATAGCCATCGTGATGTTCTCACTCAATCCTACGGCCTTACTGAGAAAACCATCGATCAAAACAAAGTAACCGTTGTGGATGATCGAATCGAGAAGGGTCACGATGAAAAGGACCAACACGAAAGGGTGCTTGAGCTGCTTGAAGGCCGTGAGCCACGCCAAATTATCAACCGCACCTTCGGCTTTTCGAGGAGGAGTGTGCGGTAAGGTCAAGCTGAACGCAGCCAACGCCAAGGACACAATACCAGCGACGATAAAAATCCATCGCATTTCAGTTACGGTGGCTTGGGCACCCAACAAGAAAATGAAGGGCCACGAGATAATGATCCAGCCGATGGTTCCACCCATTCGAACGAAGCCAAACTCCTTAGCAGGATTCTTCAGGTGGGCAAATGCGAGCGAATTGGTCACCGACAACGTTGGTACGTAGAACAATCCGTAAACGAGGAAGCACAGGAAGAAGGGCCAGAACGTGGTGCAATAGGCGGTAGCGAACAACGCGATGCCGCCGATGAGGTGGCTAAACGCAAGGAATTTTTCCGCCGCGAAATTGCGATCGGCAAACTGATTGCTAAAAAAAATCCCGACGAGCGACGCGATACCGAACATGCTTCCTGCCAGGGATTGCTGCCAGGGTTCAAAGTTCAATCCGGAGGCACCCATGAAGGAAAAGACTTTGACTTGCCAAGCACCCCAAATGGCGATCTCGAGGATCATCATGATGAAGAGCTTGGTAATTGTGGCCGAATCGGTTTTCGTAGCGGTTACGTCAGTCGACATGGGTGGATAGGTCCGTTAACGGTCGAGGGAAGTTGCGGATAGCTTAAAACCCGCGACGCCATAATCTCGTTGAGTCGGCTCGTGAAATCAAGTCCCCGTAGCGACCTGAAACAGGATTCCCGGTCTATAATCGATTCACACGACTCGTAATCAGGGAACTTACCTTGTCCAATCAAGACAACTTCAGCACGGATGCAGCCTCAGGGGACGCCTCAGGGGAGGTGAAGCCGGAACAGGATTCCCGGCATGAAGATACCCGGCATGAAGATACCCGGAACGATATCTTGTCCAAGTACCGATGCGTTTCCGGATGCTTCGATGAACTCCGAGGAACCGACGGAACCATTCGACCTGGGTATCGGAAATTACTAGGGTTGGACACTCCGCTCTCGGGGCCTGAAATCTACCTTCGTTGGCGGTCCGCCAAGCAAAACTTGAGGGACAACCCTCCTGCGTCGACGGGCCAATTGATCAAATCGGGGGTCCCTCAAGCGTGGGAGTTGGATCCGATCCCGTTCGTGATCTCGCCGAGCGAATGGTCCGTGATCGCCGACGGACTCAAGCAACGCATGCAGCTGATCGATTTGCTCCTGCGCGATGTCTACGGACCGCAACGGTTGATCGCCACCGGAGTCCTGCCCGATGCGTTGGTGCATGGTGCTCCGAGCTATCTACGACCAGCTCGACATCCAAACGATCCGCCCCCCCGAATGCTCTACTTGTATGCGGCTCAGATGGCGAAAGCCGCATCGGGGCAATGGTTGGTGATGGCAGACAGGACCCAAGGCCCCAGCGGTTGTGGCCACGCTGTCGAAAATCGATTGGCCATGTCTCGGATCTTATCCGAAGACTTCCGCTCCTTGCATGTGGAACGGCTGGCTGGGTTTTTTGCTTCATTGCGCCAATCGCTCCATGACGCATCTCCGGTCAAGGAAAAGAATACGCGGACTGCGTTGCTCTCGCCCGGTGTGCAAAGCCAAACCTACTTCGAGGATGCGTATCTCGCCCGGTACTTGGGCTATACATTGACTCAAACGGCCGACCTCACCGTCCGAGGTGGCTGCGTTTATCTGAAGACATTGGGCGGCCTACTGCGGATCGATAGTATCCTACGACGGATGGCTGATACCAAATGCGACCCATTGGAAATCGATCCTACGCTCGGAGAAGGGATCCCCGGTCTGACGCTCTCATCGCGTCAAAACAAAGTCTTGCTCGCAAACGGCATCGGTACCGGATGGGCCGAAAGCCCTGCGGTTACGGCGATACTGCCGAGGATCTGCCAAGCGATACTCGGTGAGCCGCTGAAACTCGAAAACTCGCCCATGTGGTGGTGCGGCGATCCGCATAGCATGCAGTATGTCATCGATAACCTGGACAGCGTGATCCTGCGAGACTCTTTTGTTCGGCATTCTGCGAATCAGATTGTCGGCCGTGAACTCAGCGGCAACGACCGAGAGAAATTGATCGCGAGCATTCGCCAGCAACCTTGGCTCTATGTCGCTATCCAACCACCCAATTACAGCCATGTGCCTACCTGGGTCCACAACCATATGGTGGCTTGGCCAGCGGCGCTCAGGTTCTTTGCGTGTGCCAAGGGTGACCGTATCGATGTGATGCCCGGTGGCGTCGCACGCGTTGCCGATTCTCCAGCGAACCTCGACGAAAGCTTGGCCTCCGGATTGATGAGCAAAGATGTGTGGGTCCTGAGCAATGGCCCGGTCAAACCGGTTACGCTGTTGTCGTCGGGCAAGCAGTCGGTGGAGCTCAAGCGTTCCGCGATGGACTTGCCCAGTCGCGTGGCTGAGCATCTGTTCTGGCTGGGTCGTTTTGCGGAGCGTGCCGAGTTCATGACGCGTCATGCGCGATACTGCACCAACCAACTCACCTCGGAAATTTCGTCGGATGTGTTGGCAGCCCACTGGCAAGTCGTCCGATCCCTTGCCGAGAGTTCTGGGATGGAGCCCGAGCCACCGATCGAGTCGTCGGAGACCGCTAACTCAATCATGCGGAGCGCCGTCCGTGATTTTCTTTTCGATCGCAACAAACCCGACGGGATATCAGCGTCGATCTCTGGGCTTATTCGAAATGCAGAGACGATCCGGGATCGATTGAGTTTCGACTCGTGGCAGATCATCAGCCGCTTGGATTACTCCGTATTGATTCCATGGGCGAACCCTCGTGAAAAGATGGGGGATGCCATGCTGATCCTTAACCAGATCATCGGGCTACTATCCGCGTTTTCGGGGCTCGCGTCCGAGAGCATGACCCGCGGACCAGGGTGGCATTTTCTCGACCTGGGACGACGGATCGATCGCGCGCAGAATTTGCTGCGACTCATCGAGCAATTGCTGGTCCCAGTCAACAAGAACTCGCGGCAGATGCTCGAGTCGATGCTGGACATTTGCGATAGTTCGATGACGTACCGGTACCGATACCTGATGAGCTATGAGATCGGTCCAGTGCTCGATCTGCTCGTTGTCGATCAATCCAACCCCCGCGGTTTAGCGTTCCAATTCATGCAGATCGTCTCCCATCTAGACTCGCTCAACGTGGGGGATAAAACCGATCTCGTCAAACAACGCAAGCGGATGACCGACTGCAGGGCGTCGCTACGTCTGTTCGACCCAGACGCTTTAGGGGACGAAGTCTCTATCGACGAACATGGTCGTTCGGAAAGGAAATTGCTCAAGATCAAGCTGCTGGACTACATGACCCAATTGAACGATTTGAGCGACTTCGTCTCACGAAGGTTCTTGACCCATACTTCGCTTCACCAGTTGGAAGACATGGTCAATCAGTAACTGATGGTTTTCTCAGTACCTCGAGTATCTCCGAGGGACCATCGATCAAGATTTGGTCGCATGCTCATGGAAAAACCAATTGCCAAACTTCGGGGGATCGTGTCCCCGGTCGCTTCTCCCCACTTGGAATCACCCAACCATCCAACCATCGGACACATGGCACCGTGACCCGAGGCGCAGGAATTACCCCCACGCGTTCCCATGAACCACGCTTAAGATCCAATCGGAGCAACTCCTTCGAAAAACCTTGATGCTCCAGCGGAGATTTGGCAACTTGCGAACCGTCATCTCCTCCTACCACATAAATCCCCGCGGAATCGCTGGGGCATGGTGTTGGTCCAGCGGCAAGAGTAGTCGGCAGGTCGGCAGCGCGGCTCCAACCGCGATCGAGGCTCCATCGATAGACATCATTGAGATAATGCCGTTTCAGCGATCGGTCCTTCCCCTCCGAGGTTTCGAGAGATAGCAACTCCACCCCACCGATCACCCAGAAGGAACCATCTGCAACCGCGCTCATCGCCAACATGCGGCTTGGCCCAGGAATCGGATCGATCTTTTCCCATCGGGGTGTCGGATTCGCCAAATCAAGTCGCCAAGCGTGGGTTGTAGCCGCTTGGTCAGCACGGTACTCAATCCCACCACACACGATCCATGCATCGCCGAGCATACCTCCGCATGCATTCGTCAATGGTACCGGCAGACTCGGGAGTGGTGTCACCACAACCTTGCCATCGAGCCACTCCATCGAAAACACCTCATCAAACACGCGATCTTGATCGTTCCCTCCAGCGCAAAGAACGCGATCTCGCCATGTGACACTGACCCCGTAGGCCATCGGGCGGGGCAGTCTCCCGACCTCTTTCCAGGGGTTGCTGTTCGAACTTACCGGTTCGGATTGCTTAGCCTGCCCGCTATCCGATCGATCCTTTGCTTCCTCGAGGATGTAAATCCGATCGTAGTAAACTTTTTTGCCACCTTCCCATGGCTTGGCGTCAGGAAAGTTTGCCCCTCCAGCAACCAACAGCGCATCGTGACTGACACCTGCGATCGGACTGGCGAAACCCTCGCGATCAGGAATCGATGGTTTCTGCGACCACACCTCCTGCGCGAGTGAAATTGAGATGGCGCCATTACCCCAAACAAACCACAGCAAAAAGAGGAAGTCTTTTATCCCACGCGGCATGCTTCATGCTCCTCCCATAATTTCCAGCAGTACCATAGCATGCGAGGCAAATGGAATGGGCCTTTCCACAAACTCCCTTTCAATGTGTTGGAAACACGCCCGTCGCGGTGAAGATACCCATACCACTCGCCGTGCTCTGGGTCGCCGAAATGCTGAAAACTCCACTGGTGCACTTGCCGATGCCACGACGCGTACTTGGGATCATCGGTCATGATCGATGCCAGCGACGTTGCGATGATGGCTTCGCAATGCGGCCACCAGAACTTCATGTCGTGCCAGTATTCTTGAACTGGCAATCCATACACATCGCGAAAGTAGTAAAGCCCACCATACTCTGAATCCCAGCCCCGTTCCCACATCCAGTCGAGGATCTCAAGACCCATCTCCCGGTATTTAGCATGCCCCCGACGACGACTTTCATGAAGAATAAACCAAGCGCATTCAATCGCGTGTCCAGGGTTGAGTTGTCGCCCATCAAAATGATCCAGTACCTCGCCGTTCGGGCCGACAGTCTCCATCAAGACTTTAAGATCCGGTTTGTAAAAGTCCCGCTCGATGTTCTCAATACACCAATCGATCCATTCGGTGCAGGATCGTCCGTCGACGACTAGATCGCCGAGGTTTGCACGGAGTTCTTGGGCGGTAGCCATGCAGATCATGAAATGTCCGATCCCCTTCATCGGTCGGGTGCTCGGATCGGTTTTTGGTGGGATGCAATTCGGATCGCGAAAGGGTCGTAGAAACGCGTCGAAAAAACGAATCGCCTCGATAGCGTATCGACCATCACCGGTCGCTCGCGCGAGCGCAGCACCAGCGATCGCGGCGAATGCCTCGCTATAAAGATAACGCCGCATGCGCAGCGGTTTTCCATCGCGCGTCACCGTGAAGTACAACTTGCCTGTTCCCGACCCCGACGGTGAACCGCCATGGCGCAGCAGAAAATCAAAGGCGCTCTGCGCCGCATCTTTCCACTCCGACTCCGGTGCCACCGTGTTGTAAAGGGTCGCAAACATCCACGCCGAACGGCCTTGAAACCAGATCGATTTATCCGTATCGACAATCCGACCATCGCGATCGAGCGAAGTGATGAACCCGCCATTCGCGCGATCCCATCCATGGCGAAGCCAAAACGGAATCACATCTTCGAGCAGACTCGATCGGTAGCACGCAGCCCACGATGTCGAAGCTTGTTCGTTCGGATTCAAAGTTGTCTCGCAGGAGTTAACTGACTAGAAGTTCTCGAATGACGTTTCCTTCGACATTTGTTAGACGACGTTGTATCCCGTTGTGCTCAAAGGTCAACCGTTCGTGGTCCAACCCCAAAAGGTGCAAAATCGTCGCGTTGAAATCGTAAAGAGGATGGACGTTTTCAACCGCTTTCACACCGAGCTCATCCGTAGCTCCATGACTGACACCACCCTTGACCCCGGCGCCGGTCATCCAACATGTGAATCCATCAGGGTTGTGATCGCGTCCCTTGGCTCCTTTTTGAAAGAATGGCATCCTTCCGAATTCGGTACACCAAACCACCAAGGTCTCCTCGAGCAGTCCTCGCGACTTGAGATCTCGAATGAGTGCCGCTGCTGGCTGATCCAGGATCGATGCATGGACGTCGTACTGGGCCTTGAGATCGCTATGCCCGTCCCAATTGAGTTTTCCAGCACTCGCATAGGCGCCATTGAACAATTGGACAAATCGGACACCTCGTTCCACCAACCGTCTCGCCAAAATGCAATTCTTCGCAAAGGCGGCCTTCTCTTTGTTGCTCGGATCATCGGCACCGTATGCCTTCAAGACATGCTCCGGTTCCGTACCCAGATCGCTGATCTCTGGGACGCTCAGTTGCATGCGCGCTGCCAACTCATAGCTGGCGACCCGAGCTGCCAACTGCACATCCCCGGGATTCTGCTCCAGATTGCGGGCGTGCATTTTCTCAAGGAGCTCTCGAGCAGCACGATTCGCCTCAGGGCTAACTCCGGGCGCCATCAAGTGACGCACGGGATCGATCGAGGACATCGTTGTGCCTTGGAATGCTGCGGGGAGAAAACCTGGGCCCCAGTTGTTGGATCCATTCTGCGGCACACCTCGAGGATCGGGGATCGCCACGTAGGCTGGTAAATCGCTGCATTCGCTCCCTAGTGCGTAGGTGACCCATGCGCCGAGGCTCGGAAAACCATCGAGATTGAAACCTGTCGAAAGAAAGTTTTCAGCGGGTCCATGCGTATTGGATTTGCTAGTCAATGAATGCACAAACGCGATGTCATCGGTCAATTCCGCCAAGTGCGGGATCAAGTCACTGACCCATTTGCCCGTCTCACCATGCTGCCGAAAACCGTATTGAGGTCTCGCGAGATTCCCCGCGGGACCTTGGAACGTCACCGAGGGTCCACCCGGTAGTGGCTTGTCATCCCACTCGATCAATTTGGGCTTATAGTCCCACGTTTCCAATTGGCTCACCGCCCCCGCGCAAAAGATGACGATCACATTTTTGGCTTTGGCAGGGAAATGGGGAGATCGCGGTGCATAAGGGTTCGCAGGATCGATCTCGTCCGCGATTGCTCTTCCGGTGAGCATGCCGTCCCGATCGAGCAAGCTCGTCAGCGCGAGGGCACTGAGTGCCGACGACGCATTGCCTAGAAAGCGGCGCCGGTCGAGCAGCGGGTTTCGGAATGGGGACGCAAGCCTTCGAAACATGATGGAGGAATACTGCCTATGGGGTACGATGGCTAAGGGAAAAAAAGAAACTCGTTGCTATTGAACAACGCTCGGCAAAGCAGATCTAATGAATAGGTGCTGACGACCGGCAATGCATCTGCGATTTCCATATCAGTCGGCTCCCGGCATAACGCCAACTGGTAGGCAACGCGGATTTGTGCAGTGAGGCCGTCGGTTCGAACCGGATCCTCGGAAACTTGGGAAACCATTGTTCGAACACGTTCGGCAAAGGCTGCCGATTGCTCTAACGTGAAACGGCTATTGAAGAGGTTCAGGGCTTGGATGGGCGTCGTCGATGCTCTGCGCAGTCCAGTGCTTTGCCCCGCGTCCGGACAATCGAACGCGCCGAAAACCGCCTCACGCTCGCGACGGACCTTGTGCGCGTAGATCATCCTCCGCAAACCTTCACCGGAGAAGGATTCGACAGGCTTAAAGCCACTCAGCCCACCCCGTTGGTCGAAAAGATCGTACCCTCGACCGTACATCTTAAGGTCCAGTTTACCACTGATGGCGAGCATGGAATCCCGGATTACTTCCGCCTCCAACCTTCGTCGTGGATACCGCCACAATAGCCTCGCATCGGCGTCGATGCGAGCTGCATCCAGGTTATTGAGGCTTGCTTGACGGTAGACTCGCGAGAGGACGATCTTGCGATGGAGCTGCTTCATGGACCAACCCGATCGTATCAAATCACGGGCCAACCAATCGAGCAGTTCGGGATGGGAGGGAGCGATACCATTCATTCCAAAGTCGTTGGGTGTCGATACCAGCCCAACTCCGAAGTGACCTTGCCAAATGCGATTGGCGATCACGCGTGCGGTGAGCGGGTTTTGCGGAGATGCAATCCAATTGGCCAGCGCGATGCGCCGTTCCTGTTCAGGAGTGTCCTGAGCGAACGCTACCGAACCTAACTCACCCTCTCCCAAACTCGCAGCTCCGAAGAACGATGGCACTTTGGGTGCTACTGCATCTTTGGGTTGTTCTGGATCGCCTCGATGCAGCAGATGGATGGCGTCGGGTGTCCGAAAGATCCCCGCGAAAGCCTTGAGCGATTCGAGGATGCCATTCCGCTCCGATTCCAACCGTTTTCGTTCCTGCTGCAACGATTCGGCCAAGCGAACCTCTTCGGGAGTTAAACCAAACGCCGAGGGCCCAAGTGATGCATCGGGTTTTGCATCTGGATTGTAGGGGGTCCGATCGGTGGAGAGAGCGACGATTTTCCAAACGCCATCCTCATCTGCGATTTCGATACGGTATTGGGTTGCCAACCGATCCGTGAATTGCCCTTGTCGATCCCGTCCCCAAACGATTCGTTCGATGGTTTCGACGCGTGGCAAGGTTATCGTGACTGCTCCCTTTCCGACCTCGCTCGACATCCAGCTGCTTCTGTTGCCGTACTGACCATCGTTGACGAACCGGAGTTCATGGCGCCCCGGATCGACTTTATCTCCTGCCGATGTTGCGATGGAGCCATGGCTTTCGAGAGCCACATTCACCCCCTCGCTAGTAATCACTTCAAGTTCGTCG
>CAIYZV010000424.1 GCA_903930765.1 uncultured Pirellula sp. | reverse complement strand
GTTGTCGATGTACTGGTCAATCAATCGGCGATGGGCTTCGATCGTGTTGTCCCATGTACCCCAGGCGTTGGGCCAAGGTCCAGGTGGACACTGAGCGATCAGGTCCATCATCGCTTCGGGAGTCATGTCGGGATGGGCTTCTATGCAACTAGCCATTTGCAGTCTCCTTGTTTTGAAATCGGCGAATCGCCTTAATGAGATAGATCCCGACCAAAAAGCGAGACAACGGAACGAATCGAATGATTGGCACATTCTTTCGCCATCGGTCCAGAATCTCGTCAGCGAGTTCGTCTCGATTGCGAAGGCATCCGAGCACTCCTTGCTGATTCATGGAACTCCGTGTGGCCGAGCAGCCACATTGGACTCGTGGGGGAATGAGCCAACCCAGCCAAACACGCTGAAGAAAGCTGCGAGTTTGCTCGATGAGGGATTCCAGTTCGGTTCCGACACCTCGCGATGGTGGCTTCACGCACTCCAGCAACTCATCGGTGGGAAGCATACCGACAAGCGTTCGATACTGAATCGCTTTGCTGCATGTGACGGAGTTCTTGGTTCGCGGATTTGCTTGCAGGATACATGCAGCACAGGCATCCTGGGCGATCGGAACTGGCATCTGGGCCAAATCGGTTGAGATCTGGCAATAGCCATCAACGTTGTATGGACACTCAATAGGTCTGGTCATATCGCACCTTGCTCGCATCCTGTGTAAATGGTTTGTCCGACATACGAGCCAGGGCTGGTCGGCTCATTCCCCGCGCAAATGCATACCGCCTGAAGCGGGCCGACCCGAATGATGCATGGGTCCGGCACATCAACGGCCACCCAGCCAAGCCCGTTCCACTGGTAGTAACACGGGCAGCAGCAACCACTGGCTGAACCAGAGCTGCCGCTGCCGCCCGACGAGCCACCGCTATTGCCACTCGAGCCATACGATTGCCCTGAACTGCCAACGCCACTGGAACCGACACCGCTTGAGCCGACACCGCTTGAGCCGACGCCACTGGAGCCGACACCACTGGAGCCGATGCCGCTTGAACCTGGACCAGAAGCGCTGCCTGATCCGGAGCCAGATCCCGATCCGCCCGAACTGGATCCGCTGCCGTAGCTTCCGCCTGATGGCTTGCTGCCGGAGCCGGAACCGCTGGGTCCAGAGCCGCTACCACTGGGTCCTGATGATCCGGAGCCTGATGGTTTGCTGCCGCTTTGCGAACCTGACTGCGATCCGGATTGGGAGCCTGATTGCGATCCCGACTGCGAGCCGGATTGAGATCCCGATCCGGACTGACTTCCTGATCCACTTTGCGAACCGCTGCCGCTCGAACCACTGCTCCCGGAAGGTTTGGAGCCCGATGAGCCGCTTGGTCCGCTTGAGCCACTGGGGCCAGAGCTGCCCTTGGTCCCCGAGCTACCTGATGAACCGCTGCCCGATGAGCCACTGCCAGAGGATCCACTCCCCGACGAGCCGCTGCCAGATGAACCACTCGAACCTGACGAACCAACACCACTGGATCCACTCGATGGACCGCTGCTCGTGCCAGAGGATCCCGAAGTTCCCGATGAGCCAGATGATCCTGAGGACCCTGAGCTGCCCGAGGAGCCGCTACTCCCGGACGAACCAGCGCTGCCACTGGAACCAGAGCTACCCGATGAGCCGCTCGAGCCGGAGGAGCCGCTGCTGCCTGAGGAGCCACTTGAGCCAGAGTATCCGCTGCTCCCTGAGCTACCACTTTGTCCGGAGGATCCAGAGCTACCTTTGGATCCAGATCCGCTTCCGGAATGAGAACCGGAGGATCCACTGCTGCCACTCGATCCCGACGAGCCGCTTGAACCCGAGGAACCTGACGAACCACTAGAGCCCGACGATCCAGAGGATCCGGATGTGCCCGATGAACCGCTGCTTCCCGAAGAGCCGCTCGAGGAAAGCTCGCAGCAAACGATGGCGTAGATAGGTAGGTCGGACACCCGATGCAAACTTCTCCCCCAGTGCCGTCAGGCGTTCGCAGACATCAGTCTGCAGCATTGTCGGAAGGGCATTCCGGTCTTCTGGGAAGAGCAACGGCGAACATTGATCGCGGCGGATTGAATGCGAGTCCCCATCGCTACAAGCCGCATTCTTCCATTTCTTCACAACGAGTTACAGAACCTCAGGCACTTCCACCATTTCTGTCGAAAAGACAATAGACCGGCCAAGATTCGCACTTGACCACCGAATCCTGCTGTGTATACACTGTGTATATGAACAAGCACAGTTGGATCACGCTCTCGCAGAGTGACCCGCGGGCGCTGTATTTGCAGGTCATCGAGCAAATCCAGCGGCGCGTGGCGGTGGGCGATTTGCCGCCGGGGACCGAACTCCCCTCCATTCGGCAACTTGCTGCGGATCTCTCCGTCAGTGTGATCACCATCAAACGGGCTTACCTGGAACTGGAACGCGACGGAACAATCACGACGCGTCAGGGCAAGGGGTCCATTGTGTCTGATGCCCCCGGTCTGTCGACATCGATCGCCGAGCGGGAACTGGAATCGCACCTGAACGAAGCCGCCCAATTGGGATCGCTGCTGGGACTGTCGAAAAGCGAATTGCAACGGCGCATGGCCGAAGCGTACGAAAAATCACTGGGGAAAAAGAAATGAATACCACGCTCGACCGACCCCAGCAGAATACCTCCGCGGCTTCGCTGCGTGGTGTCACAAAGTCCTACAAGCACTTCCGGCTCGACAACATTGACCTGGAAATCGAACCGGGAACCGTCAACGGTCTGATCGGCCCCAACGGCGCAGGCAAATCCACGATCATGCGCATCATGATGGGACTGGTGACGCCAGAATCGGGAACGGTTTCGGTCCTGGGCAAATCTATTTCGTCGCGTGAAGCGAGTGCCAAACAGGATATTGGCTTTTTTTCCGACGACATGCGTCTCTACAAGTCGGAATCGATTGCCTTTCACATGCAATTCGTGCGTTCGCTTTTCCCAAGCTGGGACGAAGGCTACGCTCAGCAACTGCTCGACCGGTTCGGGCTGATCGCGCAGCAAAAAGTCAAAGGGCTTTCGCACGGCCAGCGGGTCAAAGCCCTTCTGCTGCTGATTCTCGCGCGGCGTCCCAAATTGCTGATACTCGATGAGCCTACCAACGGACTCGATCCAGTGGCAAAGCAAGAAGTTCTCGCGGAGCTGATGCAAATCGTCAATGACGAGACGCGAACAATTTTGTATTCGTCGCACAATACGCAGGATGTCGAACAGATCAGCGACACAATCACGTTTATTGATCGCGGAAGAGTGATTGCCAGCAACAACCGCGATGAGTTTCTCGATCGCTGGCGTCGATTCAAATTGCAAGCTCCACAAAATTGGCAAGCTCCTGCGATTGATGGATTGCGCCCTGAGTCAACCTTTGGCAATTTGCGAGTGATGACAATGGATCGATACCAGACCGACGTTGAAGATCGACTGCAATCGTCGGGCGCGACCTTGGAGTCGTCCGAGGCTATGACACTTGAAGAGATTTTTATAGCCGCCGTTTCACGCGGTCGAGAGGAAAAGCAATCATGAACACACAGGCTATTCAGATACTGTTTTTAAAGGACTTGTTCCTTAGCCGTTGGCCGATGTTTGGCTACTTGGTGGGTGGGCTGTTGAGCGTGATGGTCACTTGCCTGCCAGGTGAGTCGGCGGGTTTCGTCGGTTTCATTTTGATGATTACGGTGACGATTGCCGCCGGAATTCACTTGATCGGCGCGTTGCTGCTGGGCGAGTCGATTGACATGACGCGGACATTCATCATGAGTCTGCCGATCAGCTTACTTGATTACTCGCTCGCCAAGATCTCAGTCGTGCTTGTCGCATTCTTGATTCCCTGGTTCGGGATGCTGGCCTGTTTGACGATCATCACTTTCGTCGTGCCGGAAGCCAAACCGGGAATATTACCGTTTCTCGTTCTGTTGTTCCTTTTTATGCTGGGGGGATTCTGTTTGCAGTTGTTCACTGCGGTGGTAACGGAATCGGTAGGTTGGACGATTGTCGTGCTTGTATTGGGAAACGTAACCTTGAATTTGTTTCTGAAAATGCTGTACGAGCATCCGGCAATTTCGAAACTGAACAAAAGCGAAGTCCTTTCGTGGCCGCCTGTTGTCTTGCAGATCATTGCCATCGAAGCCATCGTTATTCTGATCGCGCTGGGACTTACGTTTATGTTTCAGATTCGTCGAAAGGATCTCGTTTGATGGCCGCTGCGTCCGGCGCTTCATCACGGATTCACTATCTGGATAATCTGCGGGCGCTGGCCATGCTGCTGGGTGTGTACCTTCACGGTGCATTGGCCTATGCCGAACCATCGCGGTCGATCTGGATCGCCACCAATCCACAGGGGAGTGTGGCGATTGACGCTTCGATCTGGTGGATTCACCTGTTTCGAATGGGCTTGTTTTTTCTGTTGTCGGGCTACTTTGCCAAGCTGGTGATTCACCGCAAGGGGCTGCGGCCGTTCTTGTGGAATCGCGGCATCCGAATCGCCCTGCCGTTTCTCCTGTTCTGGCCGGTGCTGACGGTGGCCATGACGATGGTGTTCGTCTTTGCCTTTTCGTACGTCCAACAACCGCAGGGATTGTTGCAGCTGATCGTGGCAGCCAGCCAGAATCCTGAGACGGCCAAATCATCGACAACCTACACCACCATGCACTTATGGTTCTTGTATTACCTGCTGATGCTCTCTCTGATCGCGGCTGTGTGTAGCCCCTGGACCTGGTTGAACTTCGACTGGTTGTTTCAACGCAAGTGGCTGCTCGCGCTTTCACCGCTGGCCCTCGTCCCCGGCGTGATGGGGGGAGGACTTCCAGTGGCATCGCCCGAGTCCTTTGTTCCCTCCTGGTGGCCATTTGCCTGGTACGGACTGTTTTACTGGTTTGGCTGGCAGTTGTTCGGCCGCGAGGACTTGCTGGATCATCTGCAACCGTGGTGTTGGTCCCTGGTATTAGCCGGCTTTGTCATGTTTATCCCGCATTACTTTCTGCTGCCTGCGCTTGATATCGCATTGATCCAGCAGGCCACCGAATTCGGGTCGCTAACGCCATCTTTGCTGGAGTCTGTGTTGGCGGCGTATCTGTCGTCCATTTTGACGCTATCGGCGTTACTCGTCGGTCGGAGGTTTCTGGGTCGCTCGAATGCCTGGCTCAAGTTCTGCGCCGATTCCTCCTACTGGGTGTATTTGATTCACTTGCCGATCATTCTTTTTTTGCAAACGCTGTTGATTCCGGTCGCGATACCCGCCATGGTCAAGTTGGCACTAGTGATTCTCGTGACTTGGCTTTTCTGCCTGGCAACTTACGTCGTGTTTGTGCGTTACACACCGATCGGTTGGATGCTCAACGGCAAGCGGACTTTTCCCTAATGCGACGTTTGTCAATTTTTGAACCGGGAATAAAGAGCCGAAATCCATCGTCAGTTCTGATCTTGGCCGATGGCGTCGAATCGGAATCCGACTCCAGCTCAGTGGAATCTGCGGTCCCCAACAACGCATTCCTAAATGCATTAGCCAAGGGATATGTTTGGCAACAGCAGATCGAGGCGGGGCAATTCGAAGGCCTCGAGGACATCGCAAAAGAGCAGGGCGTCGACCGCAGCTACGTCGGGCGTATGCTGCAACTGACCTCGCTTGCGCCGGATATCGTCGAATCGATCCTGGCAGGTCAGGCGTTCGAAGACATCAGTCTGCAGTATTGCCGGAAGGGCATTCCGGTCTTTTGGGAAGAGCAACGGCGAGCATTGATCGCGGCGGAGTGAACGCGAGCCCCCATCGCGTCAAGCCGCATTCTTCCGTTTCTTCACAACGAGCGACGTCGCTTGCAGTCGCCTCTGGTCCCAGATCTTTCTGTTTGAGAGCTGGTGATACTTCCTCGGGACGCGGTGGTCAGGTTTTTCATGTCACTGCCACTGGCGTTTCAGGCTAAAACCTCACGCCTGTTCAAAATCACGAAAGTGCCGTGTTTTGCAGGGTTTCTGAGTACGGGACGGGGTTGGGGGTCGTCCCGTGGTTTAGAGCCTTTGGCCCCGATTCGAGCCTTTTCGGGTGGCGATGGGTGTCGAGCACGTCCCGTGGTTTCGACGCCATCGAAGTTCGGCGACGCGAAAAAGCCCCGAATTTCCGCGTAGAAATGCAAAGACCCGCTGGGGTGAGCCAGCGGGTCAGTTTGCTTCGAGCCACCTTGCGGTGGCCGTGTCAGTGGAGGCGGCGGGAATTGAACCCGCGTCCCGTGATGCTTCCGATCCAGCCTCTACATGCTTAGCCAACTGTTCTTTGTCTCGCCCACCGCGTTCGTTGTTGGCATCGGTACGGTGCGCCAGCCTCGAGCTTTTTTAACCATGACCGTGCGAGACACGAGCCATGGCGATTCGGAATTGCGACAGGCACTCCAGCGCCTCCGACGGGCCCCGGGTACCTGGGAAGCCTATATTAGGCTGCCAGTGCGAGATTATTCTCTGCAGTTACTTTTTTTTGATCGAGTATTAACGTGGCCTCTCGACCAACCACGGCATGCCACCAAAATCTTCAATTCATCCGGTCGATTCCAAGTCGCCCCCAGTATCCTCCTATTATCGCCCACTTCTCCCGCCAAGACCACCCCTTCTCCCCTCCCTATCCCCTTTCTGGCTCGGATTTCCCACTTTTCGAAACGAGTTCCGCCAAGACAATCCTTCACCCGCCGAATCTCCCATGACGACCGAACATCCAAAGCAATCCCATCCACGGAAGTATTGAACTATGAGCGGACGCAACTGGGCCATGCTGATCCACTTTGCAGTTTTCGCAGGGTATGTCGTTCCCTTTGCTGGACTGATCTCCCCAATCCTGATCTGGCAACTCAAGAAAGAAGAATTCCCGGAGATCGATGCCCACGGCAAAGAAGTGCTCAACTTCCTGCTCTGCATATTCATCTACGGTGTCGTCGCCGGCCTGCTGGTGTTCCTCTTGATAGGAATCCCCATCCTCATGGCGCTCGGTGTCATCGCCGTCGTCTTCCCGATCATCGGCGGTATCAAGGCCAACGAAGGCAAGTTTTGGAAATACCCGTTGATGCTGCGGTTGCTCAACGATTAACAGGGGTCGTTTCCCTCTCTCGCCATCAGCCCTGCGCGTAATGCTCCCGTACAATGCGCCCGAGTTCCTGCATCGCCTCCGGATCCTTGATCCCAGGCGAGACCTCGATCCCCGAAGCCAGATCGATCCCGTCGGGCTTCGCGGCTTGCAAGGCTTCTCTTGCATTCCCGCATTGAATCCCGCCCGCAAGGATCAATGGGGTCGCATCACCATCGCCTTGCTCCGTAAAAAAAGAACGTGGCCGTGGGCTCAGCAAATCCCAACGGGCCGTCCGCCCCGTACCACCGCGCAGCACGGGATCATAAGCATCCACGAGCAACGCAACGAATTGCGAACCGGCCTCCGCGCCGTACGCACTCCACTGGGCAACATACGGGTCATCTTCAGGACCACGATAGGGGAGGGCTTTGATGATCCCTAATCCTCTTAGCGACGGATATTTCTGCGACGCCCTCACCCATTCCGGCGATTCGTCACCATGCAATTGGACCACATCCAACGCACATCGCGCCACCACCACCGCCACCTCCGCCGGCGTCGCATCCACAAAGACCCCAACGCGCTGGACTCGACCATCCATCGCGCCCGACAACACGGCGGCCTTCACAGGATCGATGTAGCGCCGACTTTTCTCATAAAAGTTCAAACCAATCGCATCCGCTCCGGCATCGATCGCGGCTAACACATCCTCCATGCGGGTGAAACCGCAGAATTTGAGTCGAGGTATCCTGTGCATGGCCCGTATTCCATTCTTAAACAATCATCGCGATGATTCGAACCCACGAATAGTCTTGTCGCCCCGAACGCGTCCAATGCAGCCGAATTGTAGAACGATCCGATCACGCCCGCTACGCGCCTCCGCGACACGGGCGGTCTCGACAGCATGCTATTCGATAGCATCCAGACAACGAGGGAGCACTCCATCCAGCAAAAAACGCGAGCCCACCGACGACGAAGCCCACATGCTCTTGAGCATGTGGTCCCCGACGTGTAGTCTCACGTTTCGCAAGTCCCCACCAGGTGAAGAACTTTAATCTTTTTGGTTCGTGCCGTTACAACCGGCATTTGCCCCTAAATGTAATCCACCGCGATGATGTGGCCGACAATTAGCCATACTCCTAGAAAAAGTGCTCCCATTGCTGCATTCAAAAATTCAATAGACATAGGTCGCGACCTCTCAAGTTAACGAGTGAGAAACCGCCATCCGTAGTACACCCTGTCTAGACCTCTAGACCGGGACGCCTTCATGCGAGACGGTCCTTATCGGCTCTACGTCGACCAAATTTGAAAAGAATTTCTCGGCGCCCATTCTCTTCGCCAATCGCTACAACCGGACTTATTCGCTTACAGCTCGGCATTCGAGATTTGCCGGAATGATCGGCTCTTACCAGCGATGGAATGCAGGGAGTGTTTGTTCGAAGGAACGATAGAGCGAGAGCGAGTACGAGCACGAGTGGGGGTAGGGGTTGGAGCGCGGATACTCCTTCGAATCGGGCCGACGGATGATTGGGCCACGCTTTAGAGATGAGATGTTTATCGCTGAGGCTTTTGCAACGATCGAGATCACAACGCGCGGGTTGCTAATTTTTTCGATTCAAGAGCGCATCCCGACGAACCTGGAAACCAAATACAATTCAGGCGGAATGCGTTGCGAGAGAAATGAACGGGGAATCCTCAAAAAATGTTTTGTTTGGCGATGAAGTAGTCGCGTAACTATCAATTTCCAGGACGATCAGCCCCTAACGCTCGCGCCAATTCGGGATCGCGCATCAAGGAGACCGTGGGCGGGCAAATCCGTATCACGACGATTTTTTCATCGCCCGGCAACGAGACCATTCGAAACCTGGATTTCTGGTCGACCCCACGCGGGACCAGCGGGCGGATTGCCATCTTGATTTCATCGATACTCATGCCTTGATCGGTCCGAATCGCGATAACCCGAAGAATCGATCGTCTTTCTTTATCTGTCGTCAACATCGCTGTCTGGCTATCGAGCGGTAGCAATTCGAGCGAATAGTCGTCGAAATACCGATTACCTATCTCCTCGAGCGTTCGGCCGCGTAGGACCGAAACCGCCAAACGATTTGGATGAAGTCCGTGCGACCACGCGGCAGGCCAATCGATGAGCAACCTATTCTCGGACAGCTTGGCAGCTCGCGTCAATATTTCCGCAATCGGCCGATCCTCATAGATAACCGCGTCAGAAGGAAGCGTCTTCTGCAACCGCTTGTGCAGTTCCACCCAAGCCGCAGGACGGCAGAAATCGTAGGGGTCCTGCCCCGGCGTGAACTTGTCTCGGGGGATGGTTCGAGCTTCCTGGACTGAGTTCAAGCTCGCGAGTAGTTGCATCTGGGCGTAAGGGTTGGCTGGATCCTTCCATTGAAGCTTGCCAGCCTCAAACGAGCATCCTTCGATCTCGAGCAACTGGATCAAAAGCTCGACAATCTCCTTCTGCGATTCAAGAGGAAGCGATTGCTCTATCCCTTTCTCCGTTTCGCTATTCCAACGTTTGAGCTGTTCATTGACGAGAAGATCGTTGGGACGGAGGTAAGGGAATCCGTCATCGTCAAAGATCAACTCCAATCCTTTAGCTTGGCATAATGTCTCCAACAATCCGCCCACGGTTTGGTCTTCCCCAGAAAACACGATCGATTCTTCGGCCAAATCGATCCGAGCAACGTTGAGCAAAAACCAGTCGAGCGAGACTCCAGCGCCTGTCATCTGATTGATCCAGTCGATCGCACGAGGTAACGACATCGGCTTTGTCTGGACCTTGGCCAATTTACGCTTTGCGCGTTCTGTCCAAACAGGGATATCGATCGCCGCTGGGTAGTACTCATCCTTCAACAGCACATCTGCGTTTTCGATCGCAAGTTCAGAATCAAGCGTTCGATCCCCTTTGCCGACGTCGTCCCATTGGCCTTGGCTCGAACGGTCGAACATTTTTTGGAAGTCTTTGAAAATATCAGGTAGGTTCTCGTCGACAGGCCCTGTGGCAGATTCCACGGCGGGCACTTCGGTATTCCCGGCCACGATCGTGCCCTTGCCACTGTCGCCGATCTTGGCATCGTCGCCGATCTTGCCACCGTCGCCGATCTCGGCATCGTCGCCGATCTTGGCATTCTTCATTTCGCTTGCAACGCCAGGATTGTTATTCGCCGTCTCGGACGTATTCGTGGTTGCGTCGCCGGCAGCGCCTTTGTTTTCCTTTTCCTGCTCCTTTTCATTATCCTGAACTTGGTCCTGGGAGGGCAACCCGACAGCACCTTCGTTCGGTTTTTTGTTACCGATGGCAGGATTGGCGGCGGGATCAAGATTTGGAGCTGCGATCCCACCGGGTTTCACCGCCGCGATCGGTGACTCGGTCGATTTGCCGAAGAACTTGATGAAGGCGAGGAAGCCGAGAACGGCGAGTAAGCAACCAGTGATACCTATCGCGGACAGCAGAAGAAGTTGCCGTCGTGCTTGAGAGTTTTGGCTCTCCCATGTGGCAGGTGAAAGCCCGGCAGGCTTGTTCGAATCGGACAATCCCTCATGAGTTCGAACTGCATCGATGCCGTCATTGAAGACAGGCACAAACGGTAGATCACTTGTTTGTTCGGTAGCGGTGAAGTCGGGTAGCTCGCCGCCCAAGCCCCCGCTGGATGGCCCCGACGGATTCGCGGGATCGCCCGTTTGATTGCTTTGCGCAAGCTGACTTTGAAGATCCCCTAAATCCCAATCCGCCGCATCGACCTTGGTGATCGCATCGGAGTTGACGATCGGTCCGCGATGCGTTGGTGCCGGCTTAGCAATCGGTCCCTTGGGCTGTGCATTCGACTTCGGAGCGGATTCAGGCTTGGCCGATGCCGAAGTTGCTGGGGTTCCCTTGCCAGTTGCGTTTCCAGATTTTGCTTGGACCGGCCGATCGTTGGAACTTGGTTTCTGAGTTGCTGTTGGCTGGGGGTTACCTACTAACGGCGGGATTGGCGGATTCGCGGCACCTTCACCGGGTGGTGGTGCGACGACCAGGATATTGCTTTGGCAACGAGGGCACGGGAGCGTTTGGCCGACCAGTTGCGGATGACGCACAACAATTTTGCTGGTGCAATTCGGGCAAACTAGTCGAAAAGGTTCCAATTGCCGGTCGTCCCTTTGCCTGTCGTCGTTTGAAGAGAATGTATCCCGCTCTATAGACGGTTAGACCGGATACACGTTCCATTGTATTCCGACATTGTATTGCGAAGATCCCTCTGGGGGCAAACCGGAGCAAACTTTACCGAAAGGATAGCTACAATGGGCAACATGTGCGGGGGTGGCATCAGCGAGGGTTTCGACGATTAGCATTCAAGTGGACTTGATCGTAGTTGGGGGTGGGATCGCGGGCTGTGCGATGGCCTGGCAAGCATCCCAACGGGGCTTGGAGGTGGCGGTGATCGACGATCCAACCCCCAGCAGTTCCTCCCGTGTGGCAGCTGGGCTGGTGACACCGATCACCGGTGACCGGTTAGCATTGTCATGGCGATGGAGCGAGTTCTACCCGGTTTGCAAAGCTCTTTACGAATACGCTCAACGTAGCACCGCCACCGATTTTTGGCATGTTGCTGCCGCTTGGCGTGTCTTTCAAAGCGACCCTGAACGGGAACGTTTTTTTCATCGTTGGTGGAGTGAAGAAGGCAATCGAGAGATGAAAGCCAACGGCATTGCCCTCGAGCCGATGCCTGCGGAGCAGCTACTACCCATCCATGCCCCACGGGGAGGTTTTTCCATGTGGCCAGCCGGCCGCCTGGACACGCGAGCGTATCTCGATGCGACTGCAAAGCATTTTCGATCCAAAGACCGTTGGTTCCCGTTTCAACTGGACTGCGACGAGGATCTGGAATTAGCCCCAGGTCACGTGCGTGTTCCGCGACTGGGATTGCAAGGAGGCAAGGTGGTTCTCTGTCAAGGGATCGCGGCTCGAACAAACCGTTGGTTTACCGAGTTGCCTTTGCATCCGGCTCGAGGGGATATTCTCGAGTTAGCAACCGATGCCTCGATCCCCGCAGTCGTGCATCACGAAGCATGGGTGGTGCCGGTGCAATCCGCCAGCGAACCCAACGATCATTCGCGCTGTCGCCGCATCCTCGTCGGCGCGACCTACGATCGACAATGCTTGGACACCAGCGTCGACCACTCCACCGCCCGAGGTTTTCGAAATGAGTTGCTACAGCGATGGAACAACATGCTATCTGCGGCAAATCCAAGCGCCGGGATCCATGATCCAAACGATCGCGACGATTTAAATGGCAGCTACAAATTCGAAGTCGGCGTCCTGGGACATCTAGCAGCCGTCCGTCCCGCATCGTACGACCGCCACCCCTTGATCGGTCCTCACCCAACAGAGCCCAATTTGTTTTGTTTGAATGGACTCGGATCCAAAGGGAGCTTGATGGCACCCCAACTCGCCAATCTACTGCTGGATTGTATGCTCGAAAATCGAATCATCGAACCAGCGCTCCAGTGGAGTCGGCGAGGGGATAAACCGCGAGGCTCGGACGATTCGCAAATCAAATCCCATCGGAGCCCTAAGCGTTAGCGACACCATCGGAGCCCTACGCGTTAGCGCCGGGTGGAGGAAAGTCGACGCCGCTCATCACGAAGCATCGATCATAACTAGCATCGGGGGATATCGGCTTCCAACTTTCAGGCTCCACTTGCTTACACGCGTGGCTCGGATGATTCGCGGAACGAATACGTCTATAATGGCACTCGGCAGAGAACACGATACATACCCACCTTGACGATGGCTCAACAAACCAAAACTTGCAAATCAACAACAGGAAATCGATGAGGAAAACATGAAACGGATAAATCCCCTTACGATCTTTCGCGGAGTTCTCATGACCGCAGTCCTAATGTGGTCCATTCCGTGGACAGAAAATCAGATCGCCACCGCCCAAGACACCAAGCCTGCGGCAGGTGGCCGCGTGATCTTGGAACGCGCAGGGGCGTCGGCGAACAAATCCGATACTGGCAAACCTACCGATGCTTCGCCGGACACGGGCGAACAAACCTCGAGCACCAAGAAGTCCGGCAAAAATCCATCGAACCTACCCAGCCCTCAATTCGCAGTCTTTGGGGGGGGATGCTTTTGGTGCATCGAAGCGGTCTTCGAGCGCGTATGGGGCGTGGAGGCCGTAGTATCAGGCTATTCGGGTGGACAACTTCCCAATCCAAACTACGAACAAGTATCCACCGATCAGACGGGGCATGCGGAAGTTTGCCAAATCCAATTCGACCCGAACATTGTCAGCTACGAAGAACTCCTGATGATCTTTTTCAAAGCGCATGATCCGACGCTGGTGAACGAACAAGGTCCCGATCATGGCACTCGATACCGATCCGTCGTCTTCACCACGGATGATGCTCAGAAAGAAACGGTGCTCCGTGTGATGGAGGAACTCAAAAAGAAGCGAACCTTCCGAGGAAAAATCGCGACGGAAGTGTCGCCGCTAAGAAAATTCTATCCCGCGGAGGACTACCACCAAGACTATTTCGAAAAGCATCCGGACCAAGCCTACTGCGAAATCAACATTCGGCCCAAGATCGGCAAATTTGAGAAGGGGTTCAAGGAGAACAGCAAGCTTCAAAAGGCGAAGGAGGAAAAGGTCAAGAAGAAGTAACCATCCACGAATGACGATGACCGATGGCTCCTGCTGGATAGGTCCACGTTCCAAATCTCACTACCCGTTACTCAAAATCCAAAACCTGCTTGGACTCGACCAGCACCTTTTTCAGATCCTCGTAAGGCACCGACTGCACCGCTTGGTTGTGATCGATGGCGAGCGAAGCGATCGCAGATGCGCTTTCCCCGAGGACCATGAAAACTGGCTCCATGCGGATGCTTCCATAGGCGATGTGACTGGCGGACATGCAGACCGGAACGAGCAAATTGGAACACTCATCTTTTTTGGGACAAATACTTCGGCGAGAAATCGGATATGGCTTGGTAGCTATCTGCACGTCCCCTTCATTTCTCGCAAATCCCTCAGGGGTGACATAGCGCTGCGTGTTATGGCTGTCCATGTTGTAAGCTCCCATGCCTACGCTATCGCTCACCACCTCAGCCCTCTTGCAATTCTTTTCGCTCATCACGTTGTCCGATACCATCCGCCGAGCTTCTCGGACGTACAGTTGGCGGGGCCAATGGTTGTTGTCGACAAACTCATCTTTCGCCAACCCATTTTTTTGGAACAACTCCCGGATATTCGCTGGAACACGGGGGTGGTTAGCGAGCGTCCACATTAACCCTTGTTGGTAACGCACGTGGTCGGCCACGATTTCCGCACGGCGTTGATAATTCGCTTCAGGGTAGTCGTAGTTTTTTCCAATGTAATCGGTGCTGAAGGCAAAGTTGTTGTTCACGTCGGTCTTTCGATTGGGCATCCAGATCGGCGCCCAAGGCACGCGTGAATCTCCAGCTTCAAAATTCCTGAGGAGGAGTTCGTACTCTTTTTCGTCATACCCGTCTGGTTTCGGCCAATCTACTTTATTCTCGGGAACATCGGTCGTGCACATCCGGAAGTTGTACGCTTGAATGCGGTGATCGCCGTCGCCGTCTTGCCCACCGGGGCCCATCGTGATATTCGGGAGCAATCCGCTCGAACGATCCCCCGGGATACGAAACGGGTCGACTTGCTTGACGAATTGGTGATGGATCGTCTTCGCAACCTGCAATCCATTGATGGTCTCTCCATATAGCGTGTTGGATTCTCGTCCCACGTGGTAGCTGACGCGGGCCCCGGCCATGAGATCCCCTTCGTAGGACGCATCGATGAAGACCTTACCGACAACCCGCAACCCACTCTCCATCGTGATGCTCTGGATCGAAAGCCCGTCTTTCTCCACTCCGTTTGCACGATCCAATCGTTCCCCGTAAAGGATTGTTACGTTCGCTTGCTGGACCATGTCTTGAAAGATTCGGCTAGCGACGTGGGGTTCGAAGGTCCACATGGAATCCTCATTCTGAGAGTTGACCGTGCGGCCTTTGAAGTACGCCGCGCGGGTTTCATGCATCCAACGCTCTGGCTGTTGGTAATACGCGTAAATGCGGCGATAGAACTCGCGAGAAATGCCTCCGATGGCTCGTTTGTTTCCAATATCTGTGGCGCCGAGCCCCCCCGTGGTCAATCCACCGAGAAACTTCGTCGGCTCGATCAACAAAACCGACTTGCCCAGCCGAGCAGCCTTCACAGCGGCAACCACCCCACCGCTTGTTCCACCATAGACCACAATGTCGCTGGATACGGATCGAACCTTTTCATCGACGGTTTCCCTTGCAGAACACGCAAACGCGATCTGCAGAATGCACGAGAGACTGGCGATTACAAATCGAAATCGAAGGAACCGAACCGACTTCGACATCGGCGCCGGTAAAGTGGGCTGGGTGTTACTCATTAGAAAATCCATGGTGTCTGTGGTATCTATCTGTGGTATCAGTGGTATCAGTGGTATCAGTGGTATCCGTGGTATCCGTGGTATCCGTGGTATCTGTGGTATCTGTGGTATCAGTGGTATCTGTGGTATCTGTGGTATCTGTGGTATCTGTGGTATCTGTGGTATCTGTGGTATCAGTGGTATCAGTGGTATCTGTGGTATCCGTGGTATCCGCAGTCAATCGGCCTTCGGCTCTGGTTGAGCGCATTGCGTTCTTCGAATTGCCCGAAAAACGGGCCATGGAATTATTAGAGCCCGGCACCCATGAATGGAGCCGATGAAAAAGTTCGTCAAGATGCTGCCTAGGTAAGCCCCTGGCAGTCCACGCTCAACACGCTCACCTCACTCAAAAAGGTCGCTTCGAGGACTTGTCGGGAGTTGGAAAATCCTTCGGGATCTCATCGGGCGCAACTGCGCCGGTGGCCGCCCATTCCGTACCTCGCAACAGCACCGTGATGAAACCGACGCACTCCATCGAGTAGTCGCCGTGCCCCATCGGTGTGTGGAAGACTCGTCCTTTTCCATAATCGATGGTCATGATCATTGGTTCATGGCGTCCCGTGCCACCTTTGTCTTGTGCCGCGAACGCGGTGGCCAGTACCTTCATGTTCACCGCAGGCCCGCGCAAACGATCGTACAGTTCGTCTTGAGAGTGCAGCCACATCTTCGGCAATCCCTTGGTGATCGGGTGCTCGGCATCCCGGACGATGATTGGAAACTCATGCTGAGCACCGTGGCTACCACCGTTACCTAGAGAGTTATCGCGAACTTCTTTCTCGTCTTGGTTGAGATAGACGTAAGGTCCTGATTTTTCGTTCCGACCTCCCCAGCCTCCTAATCCGATCATCTTGTTGAACTCCGTCCAATCCCCGAAGGAATTATCCGCTGCGTGCAACACGACGAACCCACCCCCTCCCGCAACGTACTTTTCGAAATCCTTCTGCGTCGCCACCGGCCAAGGGGCCGCACCGTAGCCGAGGTTCGAGATGACCACGTTGTACTTAGAAAACTCTGGATGAAAGTTCGGGTCGGCTTTCGGTTCGCCCAATGCTTCGTGCGCGATCCCATCATTGAGCGGATATTTTTCAAACCACTCGGCTCCTTGCCAGGTGTACTTGGTCCGTGCGATATCGACTCGGTATCGCCCTGTTTCCTCAAGATACTTCTTGATCATCATTGTGGTTTTCGGCCAAACCCCATGATTGTTTTGGCCGTCGATGATCAAAGCGTTCATCGGAGCTGCGTTTGGCGACGCGAGGGGCTCCGTCGAAACCGTTTGGGTCGACACGACGACTTGTGGAGTGGCCTGCTGAGCTATAGCGTTTCCCGCCAGCGAGAGGCTCGCGAAGGCCAATATGCCGCCGAGTGCGCGACGCCATGCCTTTTGATTCGGGGGGATCCCTCGGGGATAGAGGTTTGTGTGTAAGGGTCGAAGGGCGGATACACGCCGAATAAAACCAGTTGCAAAATTCATGCGAAACCTGAATGCCACGTCGAGGCGAACGGGGTTAAACAAACGAAACAGAGGCGATCAAAACCTAGCTGGAAGCCTCGAGATCGGCATACCAGCACTGCACCTCCGAAATTGTAACGAAAATCGGCCTCTGTTTTTTCGGCAACGCTCGAAAGTTCCCTTAGGCCGAGCAGTTAGGGGGGGTCGCGACCTGTACGTTGCACGGTTTCTCGGCAACAATAGGGTGGTTAATAGCTACTGTTCTCACCCTTCCAAAGTCTGCTTATTTTGGTGCAGCACTCCATGGCGGGGATTCGATCATCCCGACCTGAGATGACTTCAAACGATCCAACCAACGACCGAGCTTGACGGTGAACGAACACAATAACGATAGTAATGGCCAAACGGGGAATGAGAAATACACCGTTGTCGCGCGCCGTTACCGTCCCAAGACATTTGGTGAGTTGGTCGGTCAAGACACCGTAGCTCACGCCCTTTTACGGGCGATCGAAACCCACCGCGTCGGGCATGCTTATCTCTTCACTGGCGCTCGAGGGGTAGGCAAAACGAGCACCGCTCGCATTTTCGCCAAGGCCCTGAATGCCTCCGATGATGGAACCGGGAACTTCGATCCCGGTTCCGAGATCGCATTGGCGATTGATTCCGGTGACGACATGGACGTCATCGAGATCGACGGGGCCAGCAATCGCGGGATCGATGAGATCCGCCAACTCCGCTCCAACGCATCGATTCGCCCGACCCGTTCGAAATACAAGATCTACATCATCGACGAAGTTCACATGCTCACCACCCAAGCGTTCAACGCTCTGCTCAAGACGCTGGAGGAGCCACCGGGGCATGTGAAGTTCATCTTCTGCACCACCGATCCGGAAAAGATTCCGATCACGGTCCTATCGCGTTGCCAGCGTTTCGATTTCCCGCCGGTTCATACCGATCAAATCCTCGGCCGATTGCGACTCATTTGCGACACCGAGGGAACGCAAGCGGACGAGGCAGCGCTGCGACTGATCGCCCGCCGTGCCGCAGGATCGATGCGCGATAGCCAGTCCTTGCTCGAGCAGCTCCTCAGCTTCGGTGGTTCACGCATCACCGTCGAAGACGTTCATGCGATGCTTGGTACGGCCGATGAAACTCGACTGGCTTCGTTCGCATCGTGCATGATCGACCGCAACCCGAGCGCCGCGTTGGTGGAATTGGACCAAGCCGTCAGTGCCGGGGTGGATCCAGGCCAACTCGCGGAGCAATTGCTCGGTTATTTGCGAGACATGATGGCCGTGTCGATCGGAGGTCCTGCCGATCTGATGCGAACGGCGAACCCCAACAGCTTCGACCAACTCCGAGACGCTGGCAAAAGCTGGGGTACGATGACCTTGCTCTCCGCGATGCAATTGCTCGATGAAACTATCGTGCGGATGAAGCACAGCGTTCAGAGCCGCATTCTTCTGGAAGTGGCTCTCGTTCAGATCTGCTCGTTGGTCGACCTCCAAGCCTTAGCCGATGTGGTGAAAGGCCTGTCGCAGAATCAAGTTTCTGCGACCGGGGCACGCCCAGCGACGCGACCCCCGCAATCTCTAGCGCCGCAATCGGCTGCATCGCCAGCATTGAATCCCTCCCAATCACCGACGGGCAACTCGGCTGGTTCCAGTTCGGACGAGTCAAAAAAAAAAGATAACGTAGATGAGGCATCCTCGACAGGTCTATCGCATGGAAGCAGTTTCACCCCTGCGCCCCCTGCAGCTGCGAGCCCGGCACCAGAGTCCTCCAGAGCACGATCGGTGGCAACACATACCCCGGCAAAGGTGATAGCAGAGACTCCGGAAGCGACCGCAGTTCAACTGCGAGGGGATCGAAGTGCATTGGACGTATTTCGCGAGGCCGCTTTGCGACTCGACGGGCTCGTGCAGCAGTGTGGTGTGATGGCTTTGGACGTGATCGAGGAATCGGCGACGCGTTGGCGCGTTCTATTGGCCAAGGAAGCTGCCTTTGGGTTACAACATTTTCGGTCGACTGAAAATGTTCGACGATTGTCGGAAACCCTCAAGGAAACCGTAGGCCAATCCTTGGGCTTTGAGTTTGTGCTGACCGACCGAGGATTGCCCCAGGGAAAATCGGTTGATGGACCGACCGCGGCCGCGGTACCGCCTGCTGCCGCTCGTCCGTCAGTCCCTCAGAACCAAAAGATTCGAGAAGCGATGACCGATCCGTTGGTGAAGCGGGTGATGGAGTTGTTCGATGGACAAATCCTCAGGGTGGACGAACCACCGGCACTGTCAAAAACCATCACCGCTCCTCACATTGCTGGGGAAACAACCGAGGTCGGATCCGCCGAAGACATCGCCGAAGCGACGTAGGAAATGCCGCGGAGTCTCTTCCTGCCTTCCAAAATCACTAAGTCCTGTAGTCCGACGTGTGTCAAAGCAGCGATGCCCAAATAGCGATGGCCCGACAGCAAAACCCGAGTAGCAAATCGATTCAACTCAACCGAAAGTGGTTTTCAAAACCCAATAAGTGAATGCTGCCAACAACGCTGCAATTGGGACCGTACTCACCCAAGCAAACAGTATTTCGAATGCTTTTTTCCATTTGGCTTGATGGGTGTAAGCCCCCATGCCAAGCATCGATCCAACGCTGACGTGAGTTGTGCTAACAGGCAAACTGTGCAAGCTCGCCGTAGCCACAAGGGTAGCGGTCACCACACTCGCCGCGAAACCTTGTCCGGGATTCATTCCTGTAACCTTCTTGCCGAGTGTTTCTGCAACGGATTCCGCATCGAGCAACCCACCCAAAGCGATCAAGCATCCAACCGCAAGAAACGCGAAAGAAGTATCATACCCTGGCATTACCAAGAGCAAGGCAACCATTTTGGGAGTGTCATTGAGCCCTCGCGCGAAACTGGCGCCACCAGTACTTAAGAAATGGAGAGCATCCAGCGATTTCGAGCGTGAGTTTGGAGCAAGTTGCAACGCTTGAAGCAACGCATAGAACAAAGCTCCCAGGATCATGGCAGCCATAGGACTGAAGAAAAGAGGATACAAAAAACTTTTACCCAAGGCATCCAAATGGACTTCGGAAACACCACCAACGAGGCCAGCTCCGAGGATCGCCCCCACCAACGCGTGCGTCGTTGAAACAGGAAATCCAAGTCGAGTCGCCAGGAAGCTAGTCCAAGCTGCCCCGATCGCAACAGAACTGATAAAGCTCTGGGAATCGACGAGCTGATCCGAGACGATCCCACGCCCACTGAACTTCTTAAGCAATCCTTCCGCAAAGAACAAAGCGGCTATCGAACCGGCGAACGTGGCTGCGGTGCCCCAATAGAGCGCGACGCGTCTCGAAGTGGTCCCTGTCCCATAGAGAGAGGCAACACCTTTAAAATTGGCGTTCGCTCCATTGGTAAAAGCGACGAAACCGACGGAGGCCAACAGAATTATCGTTAACATACCGACTCGGCTTAAAGCTTTTTGAGCTCGGTGGTTTCAACAGGCAAATGCTTCAACGATGCATATTCCTTCCAAGACCCTTCGTACAACCGAACCTTTGGGTACTTAGCGATATGCTTGAGGTAAAACCGCAACAAACTTCCTTCGCGCGATGTACCGCAGTAAACAATGATTTCCTTGTCCGCGGTCAAGCCTGCAGCAGTCAATTGGCTTTCCGCACTTTTGAAATCGAGGAACTTGTGCGTGTTTTCCAGTTCCATCAAACGAGCCCAGTGAAAGCTGATCGCGCCCGGAATGTGCCCCTTGCGTAACCAAATGTCATCTTGACCAAGATATTCGTTCTTGGGGCGGGCATCGACCAGAACAGCTTTTGAGTTCTTTTGGATCTCAAGCAATTCCTCGATAGAAATACCAACGTCCAGTGAATCCACCTCCGGCAACAATCCCGGTGGATTGCCGAAATACTCTTGCGTAATCGGCAACTTTGCGTGCTGCCACGCCGGTAAGCCTCCATCCACGATGCGGATATCTTGGACACCGTACTTTTCAAGAACGTAAGCAACCATGCTCGCGCTGAGGATTTCATCGTTGGGTAACGCGGCGCCCGTCGCATAAATTAGATGCGTTCTATCCCGATGAACCCCCGCGCGGTTGAGCAGTTCCTTCGTCAAATCTGCAGGTAAGTATTGAACAGGAACACCGCGATCCGTTCCCCTCAACGTGTCGAAGTTGATATGGTGCGACTGAGGAATATGGCCTCGGAAATAATCTTTGTAACCTCCACGAGTATCGAGCACGATTGGTCTCTGCGATGAATCCGCCCGTTGGATCATCTCGTACGCTTGTTCCACCGAAATGACACCGATTTCCGCACGACCAACCTGCCCTAGAATACCGATGACCAGAAACCCAACAGACATCGCAAGCGCCAGGTTTTTTCCCATTCTTTCCACCTCCTTCACTTACTTCGTACCTCAGATAACGACACCACCGTGCGAACGGACGGGGATGCCCTGTTGCCGACACGAAGTTGCCACCACTAACCTTTGTCAAACGTTCGTTTGAGCGTACAAGCGTAAGATCGGCTCGTCAAGCACGTGTTTTGGTTTGCTATCGGCTGCCTCGTACGGCCCCGTTCTTGTTTCTTGGATTTCGCATGCGATAATCGGAAACAGAAAATCTGGCGAGCGCTACTTTTGCAATGGGGAATTGACTTCGTAATGACCATCGACACTTCGTCGTCCGAAAACAACTCTGCCTGCGCGACGTACCTCAAAGCCCTCGGCGATCCGATTCGATTGCGCATCGTGAAAGCGCTGCAGAGTTGCCCACTGACCGTTTCCGATTTAGTTCAGATCCTCGATCTTGAGATGCCAAACGTATCTCACCACCTTCGCGTCCTATTCCATGCCGATTTGGTAACCATCGAAAAGAGCGGTAAGTTCAGTTACTACCACCTCAACCCTGAGTTCTACACAAAAAATGCAACCGCCAAATCGTTGGACTTTGGGTGCTGCAAGTTGAACATCCGAGAGTGAAATGGTATTTCAGGTGCGGCCGAATCCTCCGTCGCTGTCGCCTTGGCCGATGTCGCGGTTGCCGGGATGGGTGGATCGAGTTAACAAGCCATTGAGTGAAGCGGAATTGGCGGCAGTCCGTTTATCAGCCCAACGCGGTAAGCGACTGGGAGACGATGGTCGGGTCGAGTCAATTGCCCGCCGCCATATTGCCGCCGGCTCACGCTGGAATCAACCTTGCGTCCGCGCGTCCGCAAACGCATTCGATTCCCCAAAGAGACGCTCGGTGTAACTCGGGATTCAAAACAGCCAAGGCTCACGCGGAGACGCGGGGGCGCGGAGAGAAGGGACGAACAAAACTCAGAAAAATCCTGCGACAGTCCCTACCGTACTAGGGTTCTTTATCAGCGAACATTAGCGTTTATTCGTGGTTCAAAAAACCGGACGCGCCTGCAGCTTTTGCAGTGATAACAAATCGCTGCCAGCCCCACCCGCAACGGATCGTCCCAAACGAGGAATGGGTTGTGGTACCATTTTGTCGCGTCGATCAACGGTGCGATGCATTCGCGGAGGCCACCGACTCGATAGACCGGATAGCCAAGAAGACCGAGGACAAAGCCATGTACGATACACGTGAAAAAGCCATCCGCG
>CAIYZV010000423.1 GCA_903930765.1 uncultured Pirellula sp. | reverse complement strand
GACAACGTCCGACCAAGCAACAGACGACTAGGTTTTTCTTAATAAAACGAACAGGATTCGCTGGAACCAACCTATGAACGAGACCCAACTTTCTCAAGAGGCGTACGAAGTCGTCGACTCCACGTCCTTTTCGGCCGTCGCAGTTGTCGCCTTCTTGGCCTCGTTGGTAGGGATTTTTTCCATCAAATATGTCCAGCCCATGCCGCTGGCAATCATCGGAAGCGCCATGGGGGCGTTTGTCCTTCTGACTGCCAGGTTTTGGAACCTAAACCTCCTATCAAAGATCCTAGGGGCGTTGGCGGTCATCATCGGTGTCACGGTTCTCTCCTGGGGCCTCTTCGAACGCAGCTTGCACACCAATTACGAACTGACCCAGGCAAAGAAGGTCGCCCAGCTTTACCTTGATGCGCTCTCCGCAGGCGATCTCGACAGCGTTTATTACTTGGTCGGTTTCCAATACGAACCTGAGAAACCCAAAATGGGTGACGAAGAGCCCGAAACGGAGTTGCAAAAGGCCAAGCGGCGACTCGCTCAAGACGCAACGCACGTCGAAATCCAGAAGCGTAGGGATCCAGCAAAGTGGGTTTTCGTCTCCCTCGAAGGTGAGACGATTGGCACCGCCGGGTATTCCTATAAACTCAAGTACCGCGATGAAGGCCAGACCAATCCGCCATCCTATTGGGTGTACGCTCGCAAAGACGCAACGCGCTACGAAGTGAGGGATTTGGTCCGGTGGTACGTCGACAACGTCGAACCTGCAAAATAGCAAACGCCACGCGTTTGCGCCCGTTGATTCGACCGGATCGATCGATTGTCTACTCCTGCGGAACAACCCTCCAATGCCGAGGTCTCTCATCAGTCTAGGAGCCAACCTCGGCAACGTGCACGAGACGATGCTCTCAGCGTCGAGACTGCTCCGCGACGAGTTTAACTCGGAAGCCTTGATCTTCAGCCCACTCTACATGACCCCGGCCGTGGGCGGTCCAAGCGGACAATCCGACTTCCTAAACGCGGTCGTCTCCATCGATTCGGATCGCTCCTGCTGGCAGGTATGGGATGCCATTAAAAAAATTGAAACCGAGTTGGGCCGCCAGCGACTTCATCGTTGGGAAGCACGACGGATCGATATCGATCTGATCCTGCATCACGGCCAACGGATCTGGACACCGCACCTCAAGATCCCTCACCCACGGATGTGCATGCGCACCTTTGTGCTTACGCCCGCTCTCTCAATTGTCCCCGATGAAATAGACCCCATCACCCAATCCACCATCCGAGATCTCGCCGCCAACCTCTACAATCCAGCCCCCGACCCAATCCTCGTAATCTGCAACTCGGATACTCTCGCTCATGCAATCCGAAACGCCTTAGGACTCGACGAGTCCACAAACAATCAGAAGCAACACGCGCGATCCAGTCGGTTTGCTGTTCTACATTGCCACTCCCCCAACGAACTCGGAATGATCGAGAACCACGGCGCATGGTCCTTGAAGATCGTCTGCGTGGAAACGCCACATCCGGAAACTATTCAATGGGAGGATTACAGTTATCCGTGGGCCTTCGCGATGGGACTGACCCCAAAGAACCCACCGACGGTGTTAACGGGCCCTCGCTATCTGCTTCCTGCCAATGATCTGCCATGGGCCCTCCACGAAATCCATGCTGCCGCAAACGCTCTCTCGTGCCCCGTCACACGCACGGACCTATCCTTTCCTTAGTCTCCCAGCCCCCCAACGCGTCGCAAAGCCATGACGCGATAACACCATGAATCTGAGTACCCAAGACCCGCTTCCAGGCATCGATCAATTCCGACTCGACGGACAAGTCGCCTTGATAACCGGAGGCACAAAAGGACTTGGTCTCGCCATGGCATCCGGTCTCGCCAGCGCCGGCGCCAATGTCGCGTTGGTAAGCCGGAACCGAGACGAAGCCGAACAACAAGCCGCCCACATCGCGTCCCAGTACGCTGTGCACGCTATCGGACTCGCCGCTGACGTCACCAGCGAAGAGGCATGCTCACTCATGGTTCGCGATTGCCGCGACCGATTGGGAGAGATCGATATCCTCATCAACAACGCAGGTATCAACATCCGCGGTCCCGTCGATGAGTTATCCCTCGCGGACTTCGAATCGGTGTTGGCCACCAACGTGCGAGGCCCTTGGCTTTCCACCCGCGCGGTCATCCCAGGCATGAAGGAACGGAAATCAGGTCGCATCATTCACATCGCCAGCACTCTCGGCTTGATAGGCTTGTCCAACCGCACTCCTTACGCCAGCAGCAAAGGCGCCGTGGTGCAATTGACGCGAGCCATGGCCCTGGAATTTGCCCCGTGGAATATCACATGCAATGCGATTTGCCCGGGGCCTTTCCTTACCGAGATGAATTACGCGATCGCTAATTCACCAGAAGCCCTGGCAACCATCGTTGGAGCGACAGCGTTGAACCGTTGGGGAGAAATGCGTGAAATCCAGGGTGCCGCGATCTTTCTTGCAAGCCGCGCTAGCAGTTACATGACCGGGAGCATGCTGGTCGTCGACGGCGGCTGGACAGCCCGGTAACACCCGAATAAAACGCGAATGCCGATTACCCCGCAATGAGCGCCCATTGGCTTCCGGTGGAAAAAAAGTCCATCGAACGGTACTTCATCGCAGCGCCATTCACCGTTCCACTGGAACGTCGTCGTTCCACCGGCGATTGGCTGAGTCATGCTCCGGCCATCTCTTCGAGAATCCCAAACACCAAGCAGGCTTTCCTCGGCAAACTCGCAAGCGACACCCATTCCTGGTCGCTGTGCAATCCGTCGCCGTCTGGCCCCAGAGTGTCCACATTCGGAAGATTCAGCCCCTGGAGCTTGTTTCCGTCGCTGGCGCCGCCTGATTCCTTCCATCGGACGGATTCACCCAACCTTTCGGCGGACCTTTCGACCCGTTTCATCAGTTCGGTCGTCCCCTCATCTTGAATCTTCGGCGGCGCGTGGATGTTCCCTTGTACCGAAACCGTGTACCCCTCCGACGGCGCGTTGTAACTGTCGACCAAATGTTGAACACGGCTTTCGATCCATCGTTGATCCTCCATGCTGCTCACTCGAACATTCACGCGCGTCACGGCTAAATCCGGAACAACGTTGACAGCATGGCCACCACGGATTCGCCCGACATTCACCGTCACATTAGGTCGCTGTCCATTCAGCTCATGAAGATCCGCAACCATGCGCGACGCATGGACGACCGCATTTCGTCCTGCATTGAAATTCCTACCCGCATGGGCGGCTTTTCCGTGTACCACGATCGTAAACGTACCGGTTCCCTTTCGTGACGAAACCAAAGAGCCATCGGCCATCGAAGGCTCGAACAGCAACGCGCTCCCAAACTCCTGGGCGATTTTGTTCCAAAGCGTAATCGTGGATGGCGATCCGATCTCTTCATCGGGCGTTAGAACCACAGTCAATCGCAACGAACTCAAATCGAGGAACTTGCTTGCGGCGATCGCCGCATAGCGCATCACGACTATGCCACCTTTCGCATCGATCACTCCAGGTCCACGCATCCGCCCTCCTTCGAGGCGCGTGCACTTCTGAAACGGATCTTGAAGTCCATAAACGGTGTCATAATGGATCGTGAGCAAGACGTTCTTTTTGTCGGAACCACGATCTCCCGCCCCTCCTATATCCCATCTCAACGCTGGGCCTGTGGCGTTGTTGGTCTCATTGCCGAGATCGTCGATGACAGGATACATCGGCAATTCGATCCGATCGCATGGAACCCCCATGGGTTGGAAATACTGTGTCAACCAATCGGCCGCACGCAACAGCCCATCGAGATTATCGGACGAGGAGTTGATGTTGCAGAGCGTCTCCAGTTCGCTCGCCATGTCATTCGATCGCGTTTGAAGCCATTCGTATGCTTGATTCATCGTCGGATTCATCCCCAAAGTCGTTCAAAAAAAAGGGCAGTAGCTCTGACAACCATTCTCAGAAATACTTACAATTCCGCTAATCATGGCAACCCCAATCCGTATCCAAAGTGGCCAAAACGCAATCGTCAAATCGACGATCAAACTTCAGCGAATGTCGGAATGCCAAAAACGGGGCGAGTTTTTGGTCGAAGGCACCCACGCCTTGTCCGAAGCAATCAGCACAGGTTGGAGTCTGGCCGCTGTCTTCATGACAGAGTCATGGCTGCTCGGGAATTCGCAACTTCTCGCTCAGCAGAATAAGTCTACTGCGCAATACGTTGTTACACCCGAACTCCTGATCAAGATTGCCACAACCACAACTCCTGACGGGGTCGTGGCAATCGGGAGATTCGATACGACTGACCAGCCAAGGATCCCGGAATTGGATCTAGCCATCGCCCTGGACCGTGTTCAAGATCCCGGTAACGTCGGAACTCTGGTACGGAGTGCCACGGCAACGGGTGCAGGTCCGGTTTTCCTCAGCCCTGACAGCGTTTCGCCACACCACCCAAAGGTCGTACGGGCAACTGTCGGCCAATGGTTCCGCAACCCACCCGTCTCCATCGAGCTCGATGCTCTCCTTCAACACGCACGATTCAAATCGATCCAAATCGCCGTGGCAGATTCCGTCGGAAAATCATTTTGGGATTGCGATTTCACTCCGCCAACACTGATTGTGCTCGGAAATGAGGGGCAGGGGATCTCGCAAAAAATCCGCTCGCAAGCCGATACCGTCGTTTCCATTCCGATGCACTCGGGTGTCGAATCCTT
>CAIYZV010000422.1 GCA_903930765.1 uncultured Pirellula sp. | reverse complement strand
TATGAAAAGATACTGATTCGCGTCTATCTCGCCCTCGCGAACTTGATGGGTGGAGGGGGTGATGCAGAAAGCTACACGCTTCAAATTCAGGAGAAGCATGAGGCGATCATGCAACGACTGTGGGGTGACGCAGAAAACGCATCCACCGAGGAAGCGAGTAACCATACTCAATCTGGAGTTCCGTCGTTGAAGATCCAGCCTGCGGCGGCGACCTCCACTCGCTATCGAGGACTACCACTTGGTTTTTACATGCGAGGCATGCTGAGGGAAGAAACGCATCAGCACTACGATGATGCGTTGCGGAGTTACACGCGAGCCTCGGAACTACTGCCCGATTGCATGCCGTTGCGATGGGATATCTCGCGCGTACAATCCTCGGTGCACTCGCAGCCAGGCTGTGGGGTGATCTATGTCTTTGCCATGGTCGGCCGTGGACCGTACAAAGTTGAGACCGTAGAAAGGCCGACGAGCGACGCCCTTCTCATCGCCGACCGTATCGTGTCAGCGGTTGGTCCTTACCAGCTGCCGCCGACGATCGCGCCGATCAAAGTCCCCGATGTAGTGATCCCTCCGAGCGATATCAACACGGTGGGTGTCCGGGTGGATGGTCAACTGATAGGCCCAACTGCGTCGCTTGCAGATATCGAGGAACTCGCCGTTTCCACGTTTCGTGCGGATCGCAATCGGATTGTGGCTCGGGCGGTCGCGAGGCGGGTTATCAAGAAAGCGACGGTTGCTGCGGCCAAACAAGGCATGTCTTCGGATGGATTGACCTCGTTGGGAATGGACGTCGCCGGGATCGCTTGGGAAGCCACCGAATCGGCGGACACGCGGTGTTGGGGGTTGTTACCGCGAGACATTCAAGTGCTGCGAGTGGAAACTACGAGCGGCATCCGATCGGTCCAACTGAGTCCGTGTTTGAGCGGGATACCTGTGGGTCCTTCTCGGAAAATCGACATCCCCGTCACCGATGGGCGCAACACGTATGTGATCTGTTGGTTTCCGGATGCGCGCAGTCCAGGTCAGGTCCTTTGCTCACAGGGAATCGTAGCTCCGGCAAACGCTCGATAAGCGCGGGGCCAGACGCTCGTGCATCGCCGTAATGAACCCGATAGGTGTTCGGTAACCCATGGGCTACTGGGCAGTAGGCAACGTTGATGATGCCAGCCGCAGCCATTGGACTCGCCAGCGATGCAACGTCTCAGGGGTCATGTTTCCGTAGTCGTTCCAGGTGGCCGGCTCCGCGTAATCCCCTTCAACACGGCTTTCCGGTTTCAGTTTGAGGGCGGATTGGGCGCGAGCGCCGAAGGCATACCGGTCCTGCGAGAATTTCTTCGCGAGGGCCGCAAGTATCTCGACGTCTTGTTGGCCGTAGCAATACGCTTTCAGACGGATCGAAGGCATCGGTGGCTGCTTGGGGTCGGTGGGGTGTGGGTAGAACAAGGAGAGTTCATCCGCGGACTTCCAGGACTCGCTTCGGCCGATGGTCTGCCATGGGAGAACGCCATCGGCACCTTGGCACCACGCATCCCAACTCCATGCGACTGCCATCGCGTTGTTCGTGCCGACGGGGTTGTTGCCACCATAGAGAACCAGAACTTGCTCATCCAGGAATTTCCGATCGAGGACTTGGTACCGATACTCTCGAAAGGCTCCTTGGCTGATGACGCTGTATCCTTGAATCCCATCGAGCGTATCGCGTTGCCATTGAGGCCGCGAGACATCGCATCGATACAGGATGTGCGGCTTGGGATTCAACTGCGCGATACCCGCGCGTTCGATCCCGTCTAGGTACGCCAAGCCATAGTATCGAAGCGCTAGATAGTCTTGGAAGTTGGCAGGTTCATCGAGAAGCCATGGGGAGGAACCGCGTGACCACCCTCGTTTTTTAAAATCGAGTTTATTGTTCAGAAAGACATGGAATTTGGTTCGGTTCCATCCTTTGGCACTCACATGCCCAGCACTCTGAGCGACCGCAGACACCCATGCCTCGCGATACGTATCCGGAAACGCTTGATCGGCCCAATAGCTTCCGTTGTAGTTGGTCTCCATGGGCGATGGCCAATTCTCATGCATGGCAAAGTAAAAGCATTCCAGTGGCACGGGGCCTCGCGGTAGATCTGCAAATGCGGCTCCCGTGAAGCATCCCTCGTAACGTCGATCGAAGGCATCCCAATCGAACGCACCATCCTTCCACACCGGCGAGCACCCGTCTGCCAATCGACCGTTTTGGAAGTAAGGAACACGATTCACAATCGTGCGGTGGCGATGACCGAGCCGATAGTAATCGATATCGTTTTGGGGAAGGTCGTAGCAATTCATTTCGGGCAGAAACGAAAGTTCATTGGGGACAACCACGTCGTGGACATTCATCGCAACATCGATTTCGAGCGAGGCTTTGCCGCTGCTCAATCGAAGCTTCGCGGGATAGGTGCCAGCCGAGAGGGAGGTTGGAACGTAGCATTCGACAAGCCAACTATGGGTGTTTCCGGAAGCGACAGCGGCTGATTCGCTCTTTGTCGACCATTCGAACTGTGTGTTCCCTGTGGTTAACAGCACCAAAGGATCGGGAATTTGTTCCTTCTCTTTCGCGACGAGGGCATAACGGGATAGTTCACTTCGAATTTGCTGCATCCCGGCGGGGGACTGCCCCGATGCTCCCTTTGTATCTTCGATTCCTTGGGCTCCGAGCTGATCGTTGCTGCTTTGGATGCTCCATTGGAGAACTAGGTCCGATTGGGGTTGGTCGCAGACGACTTGGAAACCGACCCAGCTTCCGCGGGCTGCATCGAGTTGGACCGTTTTTGTTGGGGCGTTCCAAAGATGGTTTTGCGAGAAGTAGGAGGGCCGTTGCTTTGGGATCCACTTTTTCGAAACCGGCAGATAGGTATCGAGCGGATCGATCACACTCCAATGGGCGCCGTGCCACTCCAGTGCATCTTTCCAGTTCGCATTGTCACTGAGTTTCGTATCGGCTGTGGCCACGGGTTCCAGCGCGATCGGTGACATATCGATGGACTTGGGCGAGGCCGAGAGAATGGCGGGATCGCTGGTTCGTCCAAAACGATCGACGGCCCGCAACGTGAAGTCGAACTTTTGGCCCTTTTGAAGTCTTGCGAGGATCTGGTCGATCGGCATGGTGAACCACCCTTTTCGAGCGCTGTCGATGGATGGGACGAAGTACTGTGGGATTGGGTCATCGTTGCAAGTGACACGGAATCCTAGCGCCTGGCTATCCGTAGGCTTATCGAATCTCCAGACCATACGTGGGCGAGGATCGGAGTCGCTCGTATCCTCGAAGCGGAGTTCCGATGGTTTGGGAATCCGCGAGCTAGAGGCTTGGGCATCGGGGGTTGCTACGTCCACCATGAAGTAGGGCGCGCTCGATGCGTTGGAGTCGCGGCTGTAGACGAATCGATTTGGAAAAATCTTTTGCTGGAACTCATCTCCTTTTCGCGTCCATGTACTTCCCGTATCGTCCATCAACACCAGGCCGTAGCTGAGCCCGGCCATCCGGGCTTCGAGCAAGCGGGGTGGAATATCGAGTTCCACCCATCCTTTTTGCGACGATGGTTTGGCATCCACCGATGCGTAGATCGAGCCACCGTGTCCGATGCAGACGGCGGTGAGGTCGGAATCGTTCCAGCGCTCGTTGGGATAAACCCGGTGCGAGAACGAGGAAACGCCAGGGATGACTTGGTAGCTGGTACCTTTCCCCTCCACCCAATCGCAAGTGATGGTACTGACGGTAACGCGTTCGATCGGCTCATCCCCTGCGACTTTGAGGAAGAGGGTAACCTTCTCGATAGATCGGCCTCGCAGTGGTCCAGGCTGAAAATCGATCAATGACAACTCTTGAATCGACTTGAGTTTCAATCGAGGTGCAGCGCCGTTGGATCCATTGTTTTCGGTGGAGTAATTTGAGAGCCATGTATCGCGTGCGACTTCGACGCGGATGGTTTCAGATCCCCAAGACGAAACGAGGGTGACGTGCACGAGGATCCAGGTGGCCAGCAGCGCGAGGGCCACTATCCGCCAGCGAGTCCTTCGCGATAGACCATCGCATGCATTCACAAGAGACATCACAAGAGACAAGGGGCTTGAGCAATCGTAGGCATCGCGATTCGGAGGGCGTGTCATAGCATGAACCTTTTTGCGTGAAGGGTTGATTCCTTCTAATGATAGCCGATAGCTGATGGACGCTGCTCGAAGCGAAGCGTGCAGAGTTGAAGCGTGTGGAGGGGAGTTGTTTTTCAGTGGGCGCAGGCAAAGAGCCCGCACGGGGGCGGGCTCTTTGTTGGATTTTTCGGGCACCGGTGACCGGACTCCGGAGGGTGATCGATTACTTTCTAATACAAATCGTCTTAGTACATATCGTGGTCACCGGCATGGCTGTGAGCCTTGCCAGCATCCTTTGGCTTTTCAGCGATGAGTGCATCGCTGGTGAGGAGCAGCGTTGCGACGGAAGCTGCGTTGGCCAATGCGGTACGAGTCACCTTGGTCGGATCGATAACACCGATCTTGACCAGGTCTTCGTAAACATCGGTGAGGGCATTGTAACCGAAGTTGCCTTTGCCTTCAGCGACTTTGGCACAAACGATGCCGCCATCTTGACCGGCGTTGCTCGCGATCATGGTGAGTGGAGCGCGGCAAGCGCGGAGGACGATGTTGTAGCCGGTCAGTTCGTCTTGAGGCATGTCCGCAGCCGGGGTGACTTGAGTGGAAGCTCTCAGGAGAGCGACCCCACCACCAGGCAGAATACCTTCTTCGATGGCAGCGCGTGTTGCATGCAGGGCATCTTCGACGCGAGCCTTCTTTTCCTTCATTTCGCTTTCGGTAGCGGCACCGACGTTGACCTTAGCAACCCCGCCGGCGAGTTTGGCCAAGCGTTCTTCGAGCTTTTCGCGATCGTAATCGCTGCTGGTGTTTTCGATCTCGCGGCGGATTTGGTCGATCCGAGCCTTGATCTCACTGGCTTTACCAGCACCTTCGATGATCGTGGTGTTGTCTTTGTCGATGATGATCTTCTTTGCCCGTCCGAGATCGGACAAGGTGAGGCTGTCGAGCTTCTTTCCGAGCGCTTCGAAGACAGGGATTGCACCGGTAAGAATACCGATGTCGTCCATCATGGCCTTGCGGCGATCGCCGTACCCAGGAGCCTTGACCGCGGAAACGTTGAGGGTTCCACGGAGACGATTGATGACGAGGGTCGCGAGAGCTTCGCCTTCGACATCTTCCGCGATGATCAGCAAAGGCTTGTTCTGCTGGACGACTTGTTCGAGGACAGGAACCAGGTCCTTGATGCTGCCGATCTTCTTTTCGAAGATCAAGATGTAGGCATCTTCCAAGACGGCTTCCATCGCCCCTGCATCGGTGACGAAGTAAGGCGAAAGGTAACCGCGGTCGAACTGCATCCCTTCGACGAACTCGAGTTCATCGTGGAGGCTCTTCCCTTCGTCGACGGTAACAACGCCATCTTTGCCAACGCGTTCCATGGCATCCGCGAGCAAGTTCCCGATGGCGCGATCGTTGTTCGCTGCGATGGTAGCAACGTTAGCCATCTCAGCCTTGTCCTTGATCTTGATCGACATCTTCTTGAGCTTCTCAGTGATGTCAGCGACAGCGCGTTCGATTCCGACCTTCATTTGGATAGGATTGACGCCGGCGACAACCGCCTTGAGACCTTCGTTGAAGATAGCCTCGGCCATCACGGTTGCGGTGGTGGTTCCGTCCCCAGCGACATCGCTGGTTTTGGAAGCAACTTCGCGAACCATGCGAGCGCCCATGTTCTCGTACACGTCCTCGAGGTCGATTTCCTTAGCGACGGTGACACCGTCTTTGGTGACGGTTGGGCTACCGAAGCTCTTTTGCAGAATCACGTTTCGACCGCGGGGTCCAAGGGTCACTTTGACCGCGCGAGCCAACTTGCTAACACCGCGGCGAATTGCTTCGCGAGCTTCTTGATCAAAAGCGATGATCTTTGCCATGTTTGTAACTGCTCCGTAAAATTTCTAGTTTGGGCCGAGCCATGCGGCCGGATATTGACAATTTCGTGTCGATTTTTAGTGGTTGTCGATTTTCAGTCGGTGTCGGTTTTCAGTCGGTGTCGATTTTCAGTCGACGGTTTGGTTTGCCGGTTTGGTTGGCCGGCAACCGAACGCTTAGCCGAAAACCGCGAGGACTTCGGACTCGTTCATCAGCAGATACTCTTCGCCATCGACTTCGATGTTTTCGCCAGCGTAGCTGGTGAAGAGAACATGATCGCCAACCTTGACTTGCAGCTGCGAGCGGCTGCCGTTTTCGAGAACGCGTCCGTCCCCGACGCTGATGACTTTGCCCCGGGTCGGTCGGTCCTTGGCGCTATCCGGCAGATAGATCCCACCAACGGTCTTTTCTTGCGATTCCTGACGCTGAACGACAATGCGATCTCCGAGTGGAACCAGCTTGACCTTGGTCTTCTCTTTCGTAGCTGCAGCCATCTACTCAACTCCGTGAACAAATGAGGAACTTTTGGGTTTGTACGCCAAAACGGCATAAAGGAAAGCTTTGCCCACCCGCTAAGCAATTTCCGTGCCATACAGCCATCGGCCGTTCGGTTGAGGTCGGAATTGTTGGACTGAATTGAGCCTTGGCCATTGTTTCTCAATCGAACTGCGGACAAAATGGGCTAAGGTTTGGTTTGCAGGTTTGAGCGGTGGAATACTATGCCAATTCGAGTGATTTGCCAGTGTGGTCAGGCGTTGAATGTTCCGGATACATTGGCGGGCAAGGGTGTGAAGTGCCCTAAGTGCCAAGTGGCGGTCCGTGTGCCGGCTGCAACTGGAGGCGGGGCTGCCACGCCGACCACCGCCGGAAAGCCCAGCACTGCCGGAAATCCCAGCACCGCCGGAAATCCTGCAGCGGCTGGCAAGACCGCAGCGGCTGGTAAGACTGTTGGCAAGGGAGGTGCGGGAGCGGGAGCGGGACCGGATGCATTGTCGAGCCTGTTCGACCAAGCTGGCCTGACGAAGAGGGAGGGGATCTTTTGCCCCTCGTGCGACAAATCGTTGCCACCGGGAACGGCCATTTGCGTCAGTTGCGGCTTCCATTTGGAGCAAGGAGCCAAGGTGGAGGGGTTCCAAGTCGACGTCAAGGAATTCGGAGACAAACGCTTGGTCGAAGCTGCAGAAATGATGAAGCGGGAGTCGGAGACCGAAAAACGACTGATCGGCGCCGGCATGCCTTGGTGGATGATGCTCGCCCTGGTGATTGGTATTTTGTTCATGATGGGGGCCATCGCCATGAAAATGGATTATGGCACGTCCGGAAACTACTCGTCCGTCCCAATGATCGCGAAGTTACAACGCGCGACTTACTATGCGGTTTTCGCGTTTTCAATTGGGGGTGCAGCAGCGCTGGTTGGACTTTTTTCCTATCTTGGCATCGCCCTTGGAGCGTTTAAGGAAACACTCAAGGAAGGCATGCTCTGTTTGTTTGCTCCTTTGTACATCGTTTATTATATGTTCTCGAGGATGCAGGCTCGCAAACTCACCAATATCGTCATTATCTTCTGGATATCGGTAATTGTCGCCGCCATCTGCTTGGGATACTCCTTGCCAAAGATTTAACGACAAACCCATACTCCATCGGCGCCATAACCTGTTGGAATTGCTAGGTTCGGGGGATAATCCAGTGCGGATAACCCAGTGCGGATAACCCAGTGCTGGGGGGCAATGTTGGGTCATCCCGAGGAGTTCTACATCCGGCGTTCCGAGTCGCGTAAAATCCGTAGTTAAATCGCCCGGGCGCCAGGAAAAAACGATCGGCTTGATCCTGTGATTTTTCTCAAATCCATCTTTGCAGTCGATTGCCACAGCGTACGGGTTGGTTTACGCTAATCACCTTGGTCTATTTTTATTCCCTTCGCGATCATGTAAGGTTGTTCGATGGCGTCCTATCGTCGAATCACAGTTTTGGAAGAAGGCGGCGTCAGTGTTGTCCGCTTCATTGATAAAAAAATCGTTGACTCGGGTACTATCGAGCAATTGGGGGAAGAACTAAACGCCCTGGTTACCAACGAAAAACGAAACATGCTGTTGCTGAACTTCGACGGTGTCGAGTTCATGTCGAGCGCAGCGCTGAATAAACTCATTTCGTTGAACAGCAAGGTCAAGGCTGCCGCTGGCAGGCTGAAGCTTTGCTGCCTTCGCGCTGAGATCCATGAAGTCTTCAAGATCACCCGCCTCGATCGCGTGTTCGATCTTCGAAAGACCCAAGACGACGCGTTGGCTGCGTTCAAGCTCTAGCGGTTTCGTTATTAGACGCGTGCTCGAACCTCGGCTGTCCAGAACGGAGAACGGGAGGAAAACCGTCCACGTTTTGGTTTCGAACATCCGGTAATACAACCACCGGTTACCCGTAGCCTCAAACCAAAAGCGATGTTCACTCATGACAAGCATCGAAGCTTCGTGGTCAATCGACAAGAAGATCCCTAGCGAACTGGAAGCGGGGCATGCGGTCATCGAAGAACTCATGAAGGCGTTGGAGACGTTGGGGTGGGAGGGACGCGATGTGTTTCACGTCCAAATGGCCATCGAAGAAGCGGTCGTGAACGCCATCGAGCACGGGAATAAACGAGACGATTCCAAACAGGTTCACGTCGTCTTTCGCGTGAACCGCGAGCGGGCGGAACTTGCGGTGACCGATCAAGGCCAAGGGTTTGACCATCGGAATGTCGCTGATCCCACCGAGGACGACCGAGTCGACCAACCGCGAGGACGCGGTGTGATGTTGATCCGTGAACTCATGACCGAGTCGACGTACAACGATTCTGGAAACGGAGTCTGGATGCTAAAACTCCGATCACAACCGGAAGAATCGGGCACGAGCACCGTCTTTTCGGACTGAGCACGAAGAGCAGCAGGAACGGAACATTGCACTGAAGAGGCGGGTCGACTGCGCTCGATTTTGGAAACTTCTTTGGCGGCCCCTCGGTTTTTGGCGGCCACTCGGTGTTGGTTACCACTCGGTGTTGGTTACCACTCGGTGTTGGTTACCACTCGGTGTTGGTTACCACTCGGTGTTGGTTACCACTCGGTGTTGGTTACCACTCGGTGTTGGTTACCACTCGGTGTTGGTTA
>CAIYZV010000421.1 GCA_903930765.1 uncultured Pirellula sp. | reverse complement strand
GCGACCGTGTAGGTATCGTCTTGAACATTGCGTCGTGGACCATCGCCGATCGTGAATACATAGTCTTCGACTTCCCCTGCAGCAGTTCGCCCGGTCGGTCCTACGTCCTTCGTCTGAGACAATCGGAAGCGAGCAAAGGTCTTGCTGACCGCGTTGGCGGGTGCCGTGAAGTTAAGGAAGTTATCGCCAGCGCTCACCAACAAATTGGTGATGATTTGCTCACCCGCATCGCCCCAAACGCCGTTGCCATTGAAGTCGACCCAACCTTGGACGTATCCCGAGGTACCAATCGTGTTGGTCACGTTGATCTTGATCGCATTCTGGCTATCGCCACGCACGATTGGAGTGAGCAGTGTCACCCCGTCTTCGTCATTGATCACGCTGCCCGTGGAACTGAGGGGACCAGTGCTATCGTCACCGGTTGCAGTCGCCGATGGGTTGCCATCAAATTCAGCATCCCAATTCGCTCCCAATCGGAAGCCGGCCAAAACGCCTGCAGACGCACCGTTTTGAGCGCGGGTCGTCGCGTAAGGAGCAGGAGCATCACCCCAGTCGGAGGATTCGCGATTTCCGAAATCAAACCCGCGGAGTGGTGTGAAACCATCGTAAACAGCAGAGTGATATCCAATCGCTGGGTAAGTCTGAACGTAACCAGGATCAACCACTTCTCGAATTTGATAGGACCCAACCGATGGAGGAGTCAACGTGTACGAACCGTCTGCCTTGGAAACAGATGCTGGTTCCCCAACGTCCGGACGGGCGTCACCATCGAGATCTAGATAAATGTAAACCCCAGCGAGGCCTGGTTCACCTGCATCTCGGAAACCGTCCCCGTTGAGATCGAGCCACTTGTAACCTGTTGCTGCAGACGATGGTAGTACCGAACCAAAGTTCGCGACAACAGTGCTCGAAAGAGCGACCGTCACCGACTTGACTTCTTCGGATGCCACGGAAGCGATCCAACCTGCAGGCCGTGCCAAGCGAACGTTGTAGGTGCCAGCACCTGCACGCAATGTGTAATTTCCTGTTGCATCGGTCGTGGTCCGTACTTCGCCGGTTTCGAGCAAGCCATTATTGTTCGAATCGATGTAGACCTGCCAACCAGCTAATCCTGCTTCGCCAGTATCTTTGCGCGCATTTCGGTTGAGATCATTGAAGGCCGACCCGGTGATAGAACCACCAACCGTACCGGTCGACATACCGATGGCTAAAACATCCGGAGAGTTGCACAGACCACCACCAAACGGAATCCCCGTGGTGATTGCATACTCGTCATCCAAGAACTTCAGCGTGATGTCATCCCGAGTGCCAAAAATAAGGTCGGGGCCAACACCCGCAGAGATCTCGGGAACATAGAACTGATCCATGATGGTGTCAGTTGTGTTGTTCGAATCCTGGTGCACGCCGCCCAAGGTATGCCCTGCTTCGTGAGCAATCGTGTCAGCAACCAACTCCGCGAACAAATCTGCAACGGTTACGTTCCCTGCAATCGGGATCAACGTTCGGTCGAGAGACGTGTCACCAATAACGTCGAGCATCACCAACGTTGTTTCTTCACGAGCAAAGTTGCCAACGTCGACCGACTGTGCAATCCCCAACAACCCTACGTCATCTTGGAGAATCTCAAGTTGCGTACCACCTACCAAGACACGGGAGACGTTCTTTTGCCCCCAAAGGTCTGGGCTGTCATAGCTGCTGACCAAACGCACACCGAAATCCCCAGGATTTCCGGTGAGTGGGTAGTACCCATTGGTCGAAAACTGTGCAAGCAGTGGCTGCATCTTCTTCTCGACGCGGGACATGATGTTACGAGCGACCGACGGCGCGTCCGCTTCGGTCAACCCAATCTGGGTCATGTAACGGGCCATCGAGGGAATTCGCAACGTACCGGCAGGTACACCCAGCGCGGTCAGGTTGATCGTTTCAGCCCGTGTTAGCGCACCATCAAAGTCGATGTAAATCGTCTGCTGCGTTCCGATCGTTTCGGCTTCGAAGGTCGAACGATGCACTCGCATGTTCAACGTATACGCAGAAACACCATCGCTCACTCGCATGTAGTAACGGCCGGCCGTGTCGATCACGTACGGCAAGGTTGTGTTTCCATCCTTGTAGAGCGGCGAGGTCGTTGGGAAGGCAAGCCCACCCAAGAATCGGCCTTGAGCAAATTGCAACTCGCGGCCTTGGGAATCGTACAACGCCAACGTTGGACGCGTTCCCGTCGCAGCGACGAGGCGAGTATCGAGGATATCACCCTTCTTCAAGTCGAAGGCGTAATAGTCTTCATCGGAAAGTGTTCGGAAGGTCCCATTAACATTGACCCACTGGTTGCTCGAAACTGGGATCAACTGAGCCTGAGCGACGAAATCGTTCGACTCGATCTCGGACAGGTTGATCGGCGTGTTGGCTTCACCCGCTCCGGTGCCGCCTCCGGTCGATGATCCACCACCGAGGAGGGAGCTCATCTTCTGGCCTGCCTCTTGGTACGAAGCAGGACCGTCGAGTCGCATCCGCGACAGGTACCCTTCCACCGCTGGCGAAAAGTCATTCGCCATCAACTCGCGACGCTCCAGCGTCTCAAAGACTCTGCCTCGCTTGCTTTGCTTGCTTACCGATCGCTTTTGCAAAAGGCTCTTTAGGTTACGAGATGGCTTGTTCGACTTCACCATGGAATCCCCGATTGAGGAACGTAAAGGAATTTCAAATGTTTACCCGTAGGGCCCCGTAATCCTCAGATTTGACAGGGGATTTACGATCCAAAGACCATCGACGAGCAATTTCCATCGTAGTTGGAGGGTATGGACTGTCAACAAAACAGACCGGGACTTACGATGCTCTTCACTTTGGGAAAGTTCCACCGAGCTTGCCAATTGCGATCAATCGGCATAAACCGCACAAGCGACCGGTGGCCTTTTCGAGGCCGACTCATCGATAATCCTTGAAATCTTTAGGTTTTCTACCAATCTGCGCCGTCGAGACCAGATGTCCGAGAAAAATTTTCAACTCGCGAAAAAAATAAGGTGAAGGGCGATCAAAAAGATCGCTGCATCGATGATCCCGTGACTGATCCACGACGGAACCAAGGAGTCGGTCCGCGACACGATCCAGGCCCACGCGCCCCCGCCGACGGCAATCGATAGGGAAAAGAAATAGGTATTTGGGGAATCGTACCCGAAGAATTTCCCCAACACCAAGACGTGATGGGCCATAAATCCAAGACTTGAGAGGACGATTGCAACTGGAAGTGGGCTGTACTGCCTCAGCCCCTGAAACACAAACCCACGCCAGTAAAACTCTTCGAATCCCGAGTGCAAAAACGCATAAAAAGCAGCCAACAGAAGCAAGGCTGCAGGGGACCCAATCCCGAGCGCTTCGAGCTTGGCCATTCCCTCCCGTTTGGCTTGTTCCATCCCGCCTCCGGGTAACAGAAACGCGAAATAAAGGACCATCATCACCAGCGAAACGACGCATCCGAGCAAGATCGCAATCAGCCATTCCCTGCGAAAATTAGCAACTCGCCCCCTTCGCTCACCCCCATCGCTGGTACCAACTACAAGGCCTGGGCTCGACGACTGCCTCATTCCTCTTCCGGATACATCGGGTTCCCTACCTGCATCCGACTCAGGAACAGCCGGCAACATCCCCCGCTTCCACTCTCCCCAAAACCAAACAGCCACGATCGGCAGAAGAAACTGGGCACCTTTGCCAAGTCCATAAGCAAGTTGTTGCAACCCCGATGCTTGCTCCGCCAACGCGACAAAGTAAACCCAAGTGATCGCAGATGGCAAAAGGAGACCGACGGCGAGTAGAATCCAAGGCACACGCCCTCGGGTTCTCAAAGCCGCCGGTTCCATTTCGCTTCCTGAAGATTTCATGGGTTTTTCATTCACAATCATCTCGCTTGGCTCCTCGGCAAATATCTGAGCAACCGCCACCACCAACCGCCACCACCCATCATCGTAACGATTTGCTCCAATGGGTGATTGCACTCCCAATCGGTAATTGCAAAAGTGCGATTGCTACCCCCGTTGCGAATGCATAGGCGGTCTGTCACAAAACGCATAAAACCTTAAAATCCCATGTGTTGTTCGATAGTCGCTCGCGGGCCCAATCCAGGATTTGCGCCATGCTTTCCCTCGATCAACGTTCCTCAAAAAAGAACTCGAAAAAAAGAATCGGTACCTTCGGACTATGGACTCACGAATTCAATCGGCGATGGATGCCGTTGCAGCGGCACAGAACGAGGGATTGATCACGGAGGGGGCCAAGGAAAACATCGCGAATTGGCTGACGCAGGCCCGATACCAAGAGTACTTGCCAGAACTCCTCAGCCACATCGAGCAAAAGGCTTGGAAAAAGCTGGATGATGCCTACTGGACCATCATCCCGTTCGGAACCGGCGGACGCCGTGGCAGAATGTACCCCATCGGATCCAATGCGATCAATGATCGCACGATCGGTGAGAGCGCCCAAGGCCTCGCGGACTACATCCTTTCCCAGAAGGATCGCCCCCAAAACCTCTCGTGTGCGATCGCCTACGACACGCGACATCGCTCTCGCCATTTCGCAGAACTCTGCGCGTCGATCATGATCGCCAACGGGTTCCACGTCTATTTCCTCGATGACTATCGCGCTACTCCTCAACTATCTTTTGCCGTTCGCAAATACGGCTGCACCTGCGGCATCATGGTAACGGCATCGCACAACCCACCGAGTGATAATGCGGTCAAGGTCTACTGGTCGACGGGTGGCCAAGTCCTCCCGCCGCATGATGCGAACATCATCGATCGCGTGATGAATGTCGAGAAAATCCACCGCGTCGACTTCGCGACAGCCCTCGTCCAGAAGAACGTCACCATCGTTACCCAAGCGGTCGACGTCGACTTTCGCGACGCGGCTCTCGAATACGCATGGCCCGGATCGCGCTCGGCAAAGATCGTCTACTCGCCGCTCCATGGCGTCGGCGGGTTTGTCGTCCCGAGCTTGCTCTCGGCTGCCGGGTTCGAGCATGTTATTGCCTACGGCCCACACTCCACTCCGGATGGCGATTTCCCCAATGTGCCTGGACATGTCAGCAACCCTGAAAACCCCGCCGTCTTCGATGCGATCGCTGACTACGCCAAATCCATCGGCGGCGACATCGTCTTAGCCACCGATCCCGATTGCGACCGAATGGGCTGCTCATGCCCGCTAACAACCGCCCCGAACAGCCCATGGGCGACAATCAACGGCAACCAACTCGGTGCTCTCCTCACCGATTTTGTTTTGGGCAAACGAAAGCAAGCCGGAGATCTGCCAGCCAACGGATACGTGATCAAGACCTTGGTAACCACCGAGCTGATCCGCAAAATCGCGGAATCTTACGGCGCTCGCTGCGAAGGCAACATCCATGTCGGTTTCAAATGGATTGCTGGGCTCATGGATGAATGCGGTCCCGATGACTTCCTGTTCGGAACGGAGGAATCGCACGGTTACCTCATCGGTCAGTACGCCCGTGACAAAGACGGCGCCGTCGCTTGTTTGCTCATGGCCCAACTGGCCGCGGACCTAAAAGATCGCGGATTGACGCTCCACCAGCGCCTCTCCGAATTGCTCCAAGAGCACGGTGTCTATCTCGAAGACCTGATCAATGTGCAAATGGAAGGAAGCGAAGGGATGGCCAATATGAAGAAATTGATGCAAGCCTTCCGCGATGCCCCCCCTTCTTCCATCGCCGGACTCCCCGTCGTCGCAGTCCGCGACTACGGAAAACGGACCCGCCGCAAACCGGACGGTACGCTCGAACCGCTCAATGCTCCGAGCAGCAACATGCTCATTCTCGACCTCGGCTCTCCCGGATCGACAACACCTTCTGGGAACGCGATCGCCGTTCGACCATCAGGCACCGAACCGAAAATCAAATTTTACCTGTTCGGCCACGAAGCGATTCCCGCATCAGGCTCACTGGAATCGACCTTGAAATTGGTCAGCGACCGGATCGGTGCCATGAAGACAGATATCAAGAAACTTGCTTAGAACCAGCCGCGGTCCGGAATCACCCCCACCTCATCCATCCCACCTCATCCATCCCATTTCATCCATCCCATTTCTCCGATCGCCCTCGTTTTCGCTCGCCCGTGATTTTCTTTTCTGACAACCTCCGGCGCCTCGCCCCCGCCGATGGCTTGGTAGGTTTCCGAGGAATCACCGGCTTCATCGCTTCCACCACCAGCGAACGCAATAATTCGCGACACGCCTGCATATTCCTGGGCTGCTCCCGATGGACTTGGCAGGTGATCTTTAAAATCCCCTCATCGGTGATGCGGCTCGCTGCCAAGGCCTTCAGGCGGACCAACGTCGTCGGATTGAGAACCTGCGTCTGATTCAAATCCCAACCGAGAGTTACCTTAGAATTGACTTTGTTGACGTTTTGGCCACCCGGACCGCCACTCCGCGCAAACACTGCTTGCAGTTCCGCCGCTGGGATCGTCAAATAGGGTTGAATCGGTAAATCTTCCATAACACTAAGGTACCTTGAGATGCGTGGTGAGGCGAGAACGGGAACGTCGTTTTACCGATACTTACGGTGTCCCCTCGGACCCGCTTTGGGCAAGCCGTTTCGTGTTCGACCGTATACTCGGCTTGGGTGCTGGGGAATGATCACGCTCGTGATCGCTTCCACGTGCTGCAACGCCAAAGAGCCGCCCCCAGCGACCAACACCGCAGCGAATACCACTGCAGCGACTGGGAACCGATCCACCGAAACGGTAGCCGCGAGCGTAGATTCCCTTTGGACGCGCGAGCGAGGAGAAGACTGGCCTCGCATGCTCGGGGTTCACTTCGATTCTCGAAGTTCTGAAAAAGGGATTCGAACGCAATGGGGCCCGAAAGGCTTACCGCTGGTCTGGTCCAAACCCACAGGCATCGGCTACGGTAACGGCGTCACGTCCAAAGGCCGTTGGTTTCAGTTCGACCGGTTTGGAGATGTTGAACGGCTCAGCTGCTACCGTGCGGAGACCGGAGAGACCCTCTGGGCATGGGACTCCCAAGTCGAATACCGAGATCCTTATGGCTACAACAATGGGCCGCGATGCAGTCCCGTCGTCGACGGTGACTATGTTTACACCTACGGCGTCGCGGGAAGATTGTCGTGCGTGCGAATCGTCGACGGAAAATCGGTTTGGTCTCGAGATATCAACACCGAGTACCGCGTGGTCCCCAATTTCTTTGGGGTGGGTGCATCCCCGGTAATCTACGGTGACTTCATCCTAGCGATGGTCGGCGGCAGCCCCAAGCGATCCGCTTTTTCTCGCTCACCTACAGTGAATGATTTGCCGGGAACATCCCCCGACGGATCGGCGATCGTCGCATTCGATAAGCGAACAGGGAGCGAGGTCTATCGCGTCGGAAACCACTTAGCAAGCTACTCCGCACCGGTGATCGCCAAACTCGATGGAGTGGATCATTGTGTCGCTCTGGTACGGGAAGGGTTGCTCGTGTTCCGAGCCATCGATGGGTCCGGAGAGCAGTTTTTCCCCTGGCGCGCAGCCATGCTGGAGAGCGTCAACGCGGCATCTCCCTTGGTATTCGATGGAAAAATTTTCATCTCCGAAGCCTACGAAATCGGCAGCGCAATGCTCCAATGGCGCGATGGAAAACTCGAGGAACTATGGCGGGACAGCGGCACTCGCAGCAGCCAAAGCATGCGAACACACTGGAACACTCCGCTTGTCGATGGAAACACTCTCTTCGCCAGCAGCGGTCGAAACCAACCGGACACGGACCTGAGAGCCCTGCAACTCCAAGGGACCGATCGCCCAAAACTTCGATGGAGCCATCGCAATCGCGACCGCGGAACGGCCTTGATCGTCGATTCCTATTTTTTATGGCTTGGGGAAACCGGAAAACTACAATTGATTCCGACAACCGCAGAATCGTATCAAGTGACCACCGAGATGGATCTCGGTTCCATCATCGATCCGAATGACGGTAAGCCGTTGGTGGACCCACCCAGTTGGGCCCCACCGGTCCTCTCGCACGGATTGCTATTCATTCGCGGAAGCGACAAACTCCTTTGCCTGGAATTGATCCCGCCCGAAGCGGCGAAATGATCCGCCTGAACGGGCGAAATGAAAGGGTGTACCTATGTTGGGCCGACGCAAATTCCTGGCAACTGGTGCCAACAGCGCTTTGCTCGCAACGCTCCCCTTGAGAATCCGGGCGAACGAGGTTCTCCCAACCAACAACGATGAAAATCTGATCGATTGGGTTCACCGCTGCTCCAACGGTTGGGACCCAACGCTGTACTGCAGAATGCTCGGTGCCGCAAACACTCCCAAGGAAGGAGACGCCAGCCTCGGTGTTGCTGCCCAATCCGAACAGGAACGGCTCTGGGCCAGGGAATTGCTCGGGAGAACAACCGTTGCACAGATCGACGCTCATCCTCCGTTTCACGACACCATGCTGGATTGGATCCAGAGTTCACTAACACCATCCGTAGCGACATCGATCAACTCGATGACCTTGGGACAGCTGAAATCGTTTTTGCTGGATAAACCCGAAAGCGATATCCATCGGATTCGCCCAGGCCTCTCGAGCGACGCGATCGCATGCGTCACCAAACTGATGAGCGATGACGAACTGCGAATCGTCGGTGCCAAAGTCTTCAACCCGCTACCAGGTACTAAATTGGGTGCTAAAGGATACATGGGAGCTCGCATCCAACCCAATTCTCCAACCGATGATCCCGAAGATATCCTTTGGCAAGTCCTCGATGCGTTCGCGTATGGGGTGGGTGACGTCCTCATTGGGACCAACCCCGTATCCAGCGAACCATCATCGGTCGCCACCGTCGAGAAAACTTTGAAGGAGATCGTTCGAGCCTTTGGTATCTCGGACATTCTTCCCTACTGCGTGCTCGCGCATATCGACGTCCAAGCGGAAGTGGAGAAAAACGATCCAGGCTCCACGGCCCTCTGGTTCCAAAGCATTGCCGGTTCCGACACGGCGAATGGAACGTTTGATGTCACGCTGGAAAAAATGATCCGCCACTCAGAGAATCGCCTCGGCCCCTTTGCCCTTTACTTCGAGACCGGTCAAGGAGCCGATTTCACCAATGGACATGGTCATGGAACCGATATGGTGATCCATGAATCCCGCAAGTACGGTTTGGCGCGCGCGTTGACCGCTGTCGTCACGAAAGCCCGACAGCGAGCGGGTCTCGGTTCGTATGCCTGGGTCCACGTGAACGATGTCGCAGGATTCATCGGCCCCGAAGTTTTTCGAACCAAGGAGCAACTCGTCCGATGCTGCCTCGAAGACATCGTGATGGGAAAATTGCACGGATTGATGATCGGACTCGATATCTGCACTACGCTCCATATGGATGTCTCGCTCGATGACCTGGGCTGGTGCATCGATCAAATCATGCCCGCCAACCCAGGCTACTTGATGGCCCTCCCCACCCGAATCGATCCGATGCTCGGGTACCTCACGACCGGATACCACGACCACGTCCATGTCCGAGAATCCTTCGGCTATCGGGTGAACGACGCGATGTGGGCCTTTTTTCGACGCTTGGGAGTCATCGACCACGACGGAAAACCCACGGAACATTTCGGCGATCCAATTTGGGTGTATCAAGCGTACCTGCGTGCTCTCGGAGATACTCGCTCGGAGGCTGAGATCCGAGCGGATGGCCAAGCCGCAATCGCTCGTGTTCGCGCGCGCGGGGTCTTTCTATCAGAGCGTTACGGTAAGGATTATTCGAAACTACCCGTGGATCTCGACGAGCATGTCCATCGGATTTACGACGACGCGAAGAAGTGCATCTGGGCGGAACTTCCCGCGAACTTCGAATCGCACCTACCCAATGCAGTCCCCATCACGACCCGTTCCATCGATCGCAATGATTACATCCTCCACCCCATCGGTGGCGAAGAACTCTCGGAGGAGTCGGCTAGCAAACTCTCGCAGTTATCAAACCAGTACCAGGATCGCATCGATACCGTGATCGTGCTCTCGGATGGTCTCAATGCGCTGGCCTCCACCACCGACGAGCAATCCTCGCGTTTGATCGCAGCCCTCCGAAAAGAACTCACCGACGGGGGTTATCATGTCGCTGATGAAACGTTGATTGTTCGATCGGGTCGCGTGCGTGCCGGATACCGCATCGGCGAGACCATGTTCAAGCATCGAGGTGTCTCGCCCCAAACGGAACAGCCAGGCCCCTCAACTTCATCCAGGGAACCATCAAAATCGAAGCGACTCAATATTGTGCATGTGATTGGAGAACGACCCGGTAGCGGTCATCGCACGTTGTCGATTTATCTGACATCCGCCGAGAGCGAGGTATGGAGCATCCCGTCTAAGGTCGACCACAACATCACCAAAGTGGTCTCAGGGATCGCAACCACCGCATTGGCACCCGAGGTAGCGGCGGAAACTGCATTGCGGCTGCTGCGACAAATATCCTGAGTTCCTAGACGAGTGGTCACTCGAGCGACGATCTACTTCGAGTCCGGTTGCTGTGCGAGCGAATCGAGGTTCAGCGACTGCTCCAACGGATCCAACCCGAGCGTAACTTGCAACGACGAAAGTGCCATGAAGTAATCGCGCTCGGAGTCGAGCAGCTTGATTTCAGCTTCTGTCGCCTTGGCTTCTTGTCCCAACAAGAAGATAAAATCCCGATTGCCTGCCGCAAAGTCCTTTCGGAAATACTCGAGCGTCTGCTGAGTCTCTCGCAGCAATTGCTCGGATCGAATCACCATATCCCGAGAGACATCCACCGCATTTCGAGCGGCCCGCAAATCGACTTCAATCTTGTTCAGTTGCAACCAACGCTTTTGCTCGACCTGCTGGATCTTTGCAAGTGTGCTTTCGATTTTACCTCGCGCCTTACGACGCTGAATAGGAACACCACCTACCAACCCCGATTCGAGAATAAACTCACCCTTGTCGTCGATAATGGTCGCGGGCGATCCTACGTTCTGGATACCACGGACCGTGAAATCGACGTTCGGGAGCATTTGATTTTGCGCGAGTTGCACATCCCAGCGGAGCTTTTGAATCTCGATATTCAAGAGAGCGAGTTCCGGCCGTCGCTCTTGCGCTCCTGCAAACTCTTCTTCGAAGTTTTGGGGAGGCAGTTCGATCAACCGCGGAAAATCGCTCGGTAACCAATCGGGGTTGGCAAGCATCGGGCTGCCCGCCTCATCGCGCAGGAATATCGCGAGCTTGAAGGCCGTATCTCGGAACTTCAATCGCGATTCGTACACCTTCAACTGACGCTCCGAGATCGCTTGGGCGTTGATCGACAATTCCTGACGAGTCGCCAGTCCACGATCCAAAAGCTTTTGCAAACCATCGTTGCGTTTCACCGCCAACTCGAGAAGTCTCTCTTGGGCGAGCAACACATTCCCCGCCTCGATCCACTTCCAGTACGCGATCGAAGCATCGAAACTCGCCGACAAAATGTTTTGCTGGATCTCGGGCTTCACCGCTTGCTGGTTCAAATTCGCCTGAAACAATTCCACGCGGTAAGGATCGATCGCTCGACCTTGCAACAAAGGTTGCACCCAGCCAGCATGAAACTCACCACCTTTATTGGTTTGAAGTTCCTTGTACCATGGCTCGAATGTTCCGCGGCCGATGCGATAGCCAGCCATCGCGTAACCACCCCACCAGAGCTGCCGCGATAGACTGACTCCGTTTCGGCTGTTCTCGTAATAGCCCACCGGTTTGTTCAATGTGTAGTAATCGAGATGCGTGTCGTATGCACCAAAGGCTGTGGTCGTCTGACCACCAGTGACGCGTGCCTCCAATCGCGCCATCTCGATCTCCGGATACGCTCGATACGTCGACGCGATCACATCCGATAGCAGTAACGCTTCCCCCATGGCCACCGCATCGCTGCTCGGCGATGGAAGCGTGGAAGGGAGCGGTTCCAGCGGATCATCGATTCGAAGAGGAGTAACTCTGGGTGGGGCACCTGGTACCCGCTCGGGCGTTTTTGGGATTTCAAGCAACTCTCTCTCGCGCTGCAATCGACGCTCATTGATGATGGCTTCGATTTCGAGGAAACGCTTTTCACCGTCGCTGATCTCACCTTGTTGGACCGTCGGCGGCGTTTTCGCCTCTTGATCCTCTTTCGACAACCTCGCGCCGAGCTCGGCACGGCTCGCCTTCAAGTAAGCCTCGAGCTCATCGAGAGTCTTCCCTGCAGCTTGGGGTTTTGTCTGACCATCGGCATCGGATGGGACACACAGAACAAGTGCACACGAACAAACAACAACCCACAAGAACCGGATGCTAGCTATTTGATCTTGGGCATCTTGGGATCTTTGGATTTCGACTCCGTCGGTTCGGAATCGCTGATCGTTATCGGGAAACCGTTGATTTGTCGCCATATCTCATAGCCCAGTGGGACGGTATTCAAGATTACCCATCCGTTAGCTCGAACTCCTTGCCTCAAATATCGACTGTCGGGCCAGCGATTCTCAGGATGGTTTGTCCCATCCTCGCCGGTTTTGGAGATTTTTTCGCCTGGCACAGGGCCCACCATGATCTTGAAGATCCCCTTCCCGGAGTCGGTAGGATTGATAGCAATCACTTCGCCGGCAAAGGTTCCGACCGCCACGCTGGGCCAGCCAACAAACTGAATTGCTGGCCAACCTTCGAACTGCAATCGAACAGGATCACCGACATGGATTAATGGCGTGTCAACTCCTCGAACCGTCAACTCGACGGCGAGGTCCTCCGTTTCTGGAACAACTTCAAAAAGCTTATCCCCTTCTTTGACCGTATTGGTGCCGACTTGGCCTCGAATGGCTTGGATGCGCCCGCGGCTAGGGCTGGGAACCCGGAGTCGATCGAATTCACCTTGTTTGGTCAACACTTCGTTGAGTTCTTTCTGAGCCGCGTTCACGTCGGTCTGCGCCTTGTCGACGTAGTTTTGTGCTTGAAGGACCTTCTGCTCGAGGTATCGACGCTTCCCCTCCAAGTCCCGTTCTTTGGACTCGAGGTCGTTGTAGGATTTCTTTGCAGCAGCCATGGCACCTTCTAGCTTCTTGAGCTCACTGAGTTCTGTGTTTTCAAGGCTTGAAAACTCAACCTCGGAGATCAATTCCACCTGGATATCCTTGTAGCGTTCTCGTTCGAGCTTTGCTTGATTGAACTTCGGCAATTGCTCTTCCACTTCGGCAGTGGCTTTCTCCCACGCGTTGCTCGCGGAGCGGACTTCCGCCTCCGTGCTTGCGATCTCTTGAGCGACCTGCATGTGCACCGACTCGACTTGGCGAACCATATTTTCATAGATGATGCGGTACGAATCGAGTTTATCCTGTTGGGCTTTGACAACCTCGCGGGTCAAGTTAACCGCATCCTCGGCGAAAGGCTTGATCTCCATGATGATCTCACCTTCATCGACCAACGAACCTTCGCGCAGGTCTGGTCTGGTAGAAGAGATAATCCCTTTCGCTGGACTTTCAACCGCTTGAAGTCGCAATTGCGGCATGCGCGCGACGACTTGGCCTTCGCCGCGCGATGATTGCTGCCACGGTAGAAAAATCGCGGCAAACATCAAAAGTATCATCAAGCAAAGCAGAACCCGCGACAACGCTCGCGCGAACCAACTTGAACGGACCAAGTGCATTGCAGGAAAACGTTCCCCGAGCTGTTCGCTGGGGCGCAGTCGGATCATGCGCCGAGTTGTCTCTGCCGAGGATCCTGATGGGTTGGATTTCAATGCGTCTGTGGTTTGCATTAACGGAATCTCGTTCAGTCTGCCAAGTTACGAATGGTTGGGTTGCATTGGGATGACATGGGAACACGCGGCGAGGATTTCAGGATCGTGGGTGACGATCACGATGGTCCACGGCTGGGATGACTTTGACAGGTTTTTCCAGGTTTCCGAACGCATCTTTGGAGGTAGCCGGTCTAGGGTCTCATCGATCAGGAGCAACCGAGGTCTCGAGGCAATCGCTCGAGCGATCATCATCCGGTTGGCTTGAGAATGGCTCAGCGGATAACCGCCGGTTTGCAACATCGTGTCCAACCCTCGCGGAAGGGCCAAAACCTCATCCCATAATTGGGTGTTTGCCATTCCTTCGCGCACGTCACTTTGCTGGATCGAAAGACGATTGAGCGTGATCCCTTCCAAAATCGTTCCGTGGAAAATCTCTATGTCGGCGGCAACCGCGACCATCGAGCCCTCGGCAAACCGGTTCACATCGCGGGAGTCGATTCCACCGATCTCCGCCAATCCAGCCACTGGGAACCGGAGGCCAGATAGCGTCTGGATCAACATCGATTTTCCGCATCGACCTTCGCCCGTAATGGCAACCCGTTGACCAGCCTCGATCGTGAGATCGGGAACGGCGAACTCATGCTCGCCCGTTCCCACCTTGAGATCGCGCAACCGAACTTCGACCGGGCCGATACCTGCATCCAGAGCACGCGATGGCGGGACTGTTGGTAAATCGATCAAGTGTCCGACTTTGTCGGTGGCTGCCATCAAATCGTAGAACGACTCAAGCGACTTACCAATCTTTGAAAACGCTCCGACAATCACAGCGACCACGGAAACGCTGGCGACCAATTGCCCGATCGTGAGCGAGTTGCTCAGCACCAACCAACCTCCCAAGGAAAGGAGAGCGGATATCGATATCGCGTAGAGCATCAATGCAAAGAGTGACTGCCGGATGAGGACGATAAAGTGCTTGCGGCGAGCCGCCAGGTATTCAACGACCAACCTGTTCGTGCGATCGACCGCCAATCCATTCCCACCGTGAACTTGAAAAGCATTCGGATTGCCGATGATGTCCTGCAACCAGTGCGCGATACGATACTTGATCAACGACTCCTCGATCGCGGTACGTACAGCGCCGCGGCCCAGGAACAACAGGATAGCTGTCATCGAAATGATGAGCACGATGTCAAAGGCCAACAGGAAGGGGCTGTAGACGGCTAAGAGCAACAACCCCGTGATGGTCTGGATGGAGAGGGCGAGCAGATCGATGAGAAGCGAGGCCGTAGCCTTCTGCATCGTCATCACATCGAAAAAGCGATTGGCCATCTCGGGACCGTGAACTCCATCCATCGCCGTCCGCTCCAATCGCGGCAATCGTTCGGCAAGGTCTCCGATCACCCGCACTGACATTCTTCGCTGCAGGATTTCAACCACGAACAATTGAAGCGCCTTCAATACGGATGAGAGCGTTAGAATTCCGAATAGCAGGATCGCGATCCAAATAAGCGGCTGAATCACGCTCGCAAAACCGATCGTGGTCACCATCTGCTCGACTGCGAGCGGCGTCGCCAAATCGAGGAAACTGACTACGATCGAGAACACACCCAACGTCCAAATGTCGCGGGAGTCGAGCGCCAGCAACCGCAGCAGTCGTTGCTGGGGCGACAAATGCTTCGCATGGTGATCCGGATCATGGTCATCGGTCACCTTTGCAATGCGAACTTGATCGGGCTCATGGCTCGCAGAAATCACCTCGCAGGACAAAGATGGTTCGGCGATGAAGAAGATCGGCGAGCGAGCCTTTCGGACCTGTGCGGCAATCTCGCGACGCGACAAGGATTCGACCCGCTGCTCCTTGCCCGTCAAATGGGTCGCGTCGACCCTACTGATCGACACCCCAGAAAAAACCCACGCCGTCGCGTCCTTCTGGCTGGAACTCTCCAGCATGGCAACCGCAAATCCATCGAGCAGCAACTCCCACACATCCGACGAGGTCAAATCGACCGGTGCCAGCCTCAGCCCGACGGCCGAGCCCGCCCGCATCATCGTCAGCAACGAAGCATCCGTCGAACCTTCCCCCCGATCCAACGATGCATCGTTCACCGCTTGGATCGTCCGCGAACTCTCATGCGGCAACTCCAGCCGAACAAGAAGCTCTCCAAGAACGTTCCTCATCAAATCTCGATACGGATCCAGGTTGCGAGAATCGGAATCGGATGCTTTGCTGGGCATTGTGGACGCAGGTAAAGGGTTCGTGGAAATACGACAAGGATCGGGAGCAACAAAACGATTGGAAGGATCAGGGAAATCCACCAAGGGCATCCCACGCTCGGGCGAGTTCCAACGAATTATGGGGCGCTATTTGAAGTTGCAAAGCTTATTTTTCACGTCAAACTGCGATAGATTTCTTTTTTGTAACGAAAAGCACAAATAAAGGGCCACGAAAAGCTTGCTGCATCGGGATTTCGAAAGACGGAGAACAAAATCGAGCAACTGACGATGACAAATCGTCGCAAACTCCTACAATACTTCGATGAGATTGTGAAAGATTTCACAAAGTCGCTCTGACTCAGCAAATGCACTGACGCAGGATTCGATTGTGGCCTCGCAACTACCTATTTTGATCTACTTAATCGCGGTGATTGGATTTGCCGCGGTGTCGCTGTTTCTCCCGCACTTGGTGGCACCCAAGCGTCCTACGCGGGTCAAGGACATGCCTTACGAATCCGGGATGGATCCGATTGGGGATGCTCGAAAGCCGTTTGACATCAAATTCTATTTGATCGCCATCCTTTTTTTGGTGTTCGACATCGAGCTTTTGTTTGTCTATCCGTGGGCGGTGTCTTTGAAAGCGGAGTACGGCATTCCGGTCTCGTTCCGCCCTATCGTCCTTACTGTGTTGATGGTCCTGCTCGTCACTTTAGGCTTGGCCTATCTGGTGGCTTACCGCAAAGGAGTCTTCGATTGGCGACGCAAGTAAACAAGCAATTGGGTGACAATATCTTTTTGACCCAGTTGGATGCCGCGGCCTCGTGGGCCCGTGCCAACAGTTTGTGGCCGATGCCATTTGCAACCGCATGCTGCGGGATTGAACTGATGAGCACCGCCGCGAGCAAGCATGATTTGTCGCGCTTTGGTAGCGAGGTGATGCGATTCTCTCCACGTCAGTGCGACTTGATGATTGTCGCTGGCCGCGTGGTCATGAAAATGATCCCGGTACTGCAACGGATTTGGTTGCAGATGCCTGAGCCGAAATGGTGCATCTCGATGGGTGCGTGCGCGTGCTCGGGCGGTGTCTTCGACACGTATGCGGTAGTCCAAGGGATCGATCGCTTCATTCCTGTCGACGTCTATGTTCCAGGTTGCCCTCCGCGTCCAGAACAATTGATCCGTTCGATTCTCGATCTCCAAGACAAGATCATGAAGACGGGCACCTACGACGCCCGCGAGTTCAAACTGCGAATCCTGTCGGATGGCCCATCTCGATTCGATGAAGACGAACTGTTGCGCATCCGTGAGCGCAATGGGTTGAAATTAGAAGACCAAAAGTACGACCCTATCCACTAAGCATCTATGGCCGATCCAACTTCCAATCCCGCCGGCAAATCGCCCACGGAAGCCCCTGTGGGACAGACCACAACTCGATCGTTCATCGAATCGCGTTTAGCGAGCAGCGGGTTGACGTGGACTGAGTTCCGCGGCCAACAACGAGTGTCCGTAAAATCCTCAGACTTAACTTCAGCTCTCACGGCGGCTCGAGATGCGGGTATGGATCAATTGATCGATATCACCGCGGTTGATTTGCTGGAATATCCGGGCGCCACCGACCGCTTCGAAGTGGTCTATTTATTGCTCAATACCGAGTCGGGCGAGCGATTGATCGTGAAGACTCATCTGAACGAGCCCGAGTTGAATCTCCCATCTGCAATGCCGATTTGGTTCGGTGCGGATTGGTTGGAACGTGAGGTTTACGACATGTTTGGGATCGTATTTGACGGCCACCCCAATTTCAAACGGTTGCTCCTGCCTCAAGAGTTCGAATCGTTCCCGTTGCGGAAGGACTACCCGGTCAAGGGCCGAGGCGAACGCCACAATTTCCCGGTGATCACTCGCGCCGAGAGCTAGCCCGAAAGAACCAGGAACCTAACAAGGACCATTCATTATGCCATTGGAGTTGACCGATCATCCAGGCTTGGAGCCAAATCAGCGGGAAGGGCTATGGACGCTGAACTTCGGCCCGCAGCACCCCGCAACACACACCACCCTTCGTTTGGTACTGCAACTCGATGGCGAGATGGTGATCAACGCCGAGCCCGACATTGGGTTCTTGCACAGCGGGTTCGAGAAACTGGCTGAGGTCTTGGACTACAACCAATACGTCACCATCGTCGATCGGATGAACTACATTTCTCCGATGGCCAACGAGATCGCATGGCATCATGCGGTCGAGTCGATGCTGGGGATCGAGCTGACACCTCGTTGCAAATACATCCGCACGATCTTTGCCGAACTGATGCGGATCCATGATCACTTGCTGTGTACTGGCACCTGCGTGCTCGATTTGGGTGGCGCTACCGCTTTTATGTATGCCTTCAACGAGCGGGAAAAGATCTACGACATTTGCGAACGGGCCAGCGGACAACGGTTCCACACCAGCTACACGCGGGTAGGAGGTCTTCTCTACGACGTGACCGACGACTGGGTTTCGATGGTTCGCGATTTCTGCCGCACGTTTCCCAAAGCCTATAAAGACTTCGCCGGTTTGGTGATGAAGAACCGAATCTTCGTCGAACGGACTCGCGGTGTCGGAGTCTTGACCAAGGCCGATGCTATCGCCGGGAGTGCGACGGGACCGGTAGCACGTGCCAGCGGTGTCGTCCGCGACCTGCGGCGCGACGAACCTTACCTCGCCTACGATGATTTAGACTTCGATATTTGTTGCGCCGACACCGGGGATTGCTACGGCCGATTCCAGGTCCGAATGATGGAGATTCTCGAAAGTTTGAAGATCATCGAACAAGCGATCGAAAAACTCCCGTCAGGTCCAGTGTTTACCGCGGGCACTGGCAAGGAAGGGATCCCAGACAAGAACGAAGTCTATCGCAGTATCGAAGGATTGATTCACCACTTCGAGAACATCATGCCGAATCGGCAAATGCATTCTCCGAACGAATCGTTCTACGCTGCCACCGAATCACCGAACGGGGAGCTCGGCTATTACCTTGTTTCCGATGGAAACTTTCGCGCCTACCGAGCCAGGACACGTCCACCTTCTTTGCTGCACTTTTCGTTGTTCAATCGCATGATCCAAGGATGCATGCTGAGTGACGTCGTTGCAGTCCTCGGAAGTATCAACATCATTGCGGCGGAGTTGGATCGATGAGCGAATTAAGCGAGAATGCAAAAAAGACCATTGCCGAGCATTTGCCTCGGTACCCAAGCAAACAAGCGGTAACGCTGCCGGCACTCCATGTGGTTCAACAGGAAAAGGGCTGCGTGAGCCGTAAATCGATTCATGAAATCGCAGACCTCCTGGAACTTTCGCCTGCCCAGATCAATGACACCTTATCGTTCTACGGATTCTTTCGATCCGAAGAAAACCCGCTCGGCCAAAAACGGATTTGGGTCTGCCGATCGTTGCCATGCATGCTGCGCGGTGGCGAAGAGTTGCTCGCCGAACTGTGCAAGCGTTGGGGGATTTCTCCAGGCGAAACAACACCCGATGGCAAGGTCACGCTGGAACTCGCCGAATGCCTCGGCGCATGCGACGGTGCACCTTGTATCCTGGTCGACGATGAACTCCAACTCCGAGTCACCGCGGACGACGTCGAGAAGATCGCGGACCATCCCAAATCATCAGGAGCTAAATAGTGAGCGATTCGGAATTCAAACCTGTTCTTTTGGGACGCGTCGGACGCCCCAACAGCCAAACGCTCGCTTCGTACCGAGCTGATGGTGGTTATGAGGCGCTCGCCAAGGCCTTGAAGATGGCCAACACCGAAGTGATCGATGTCGTGAAAGCATCCGGTCTTCGAGGACGCGGCGGTGCAGGCTTCCCAACAGGCCTCAAGTGGACCTTCCTACCCAAAGATGTCAAGGGACCGATCTACCTGTGCATCAACGGCGACGAAAGCGAACCCGGCACGTTCAACAACCGTGTCCTCATCGAAGAAGATCCTCACCAAGTCCTCGAAGGGATCGTGATCAGTAGTTTCGCCACACGCTCCACAACTGCTTATTTCTATCTGCGATATGAATACGGTCGCTGCTACCGCGTTCTCAAGCAAGCGATCGACGAGATGTATGCCAACAACTTGCTGGGCAAAAACATCCTCGGTTCCGGCTACGATTTGGATATCTATCTACACCGAGGCGCTTGCGCTTACATCTGCGGCGAAGAGACCGGGCTGATCGAAAGCTTGGAAGGAAAACGAGCGTGGCCACGGATCAAACCTCCGTTCCCGGCCATCGAAGGCGCATTCCGCCGGCCAACCGTCGTCAACAACGTCGAAACCATGGCATGCATTCCGCACATCATGAAGCACGGTCCGGAATGGTTCCAAACCATGGGGATCCCCAAAGATCCGAACAACCCTCGCGATGCTGGATCGTACGGTCCAAAACTCTACTGCATCAGTGGGCACGTCAACCAACCTGGATTGGTGGAACTGCCGATGGGTATCACTGCCCGTGAGCTGATCGACAAGCATGCCGGTGGTGTGTGGAAAGGTCGATCGGCCAAAGCGGTCATCCCCGGAGGGATCAGCATGGGCTTCATGTCGAGCGCCGAACTGGACACGCCACTCGATTTCAACGGCCCTGGCCGCGTCGGTTGCTTGGGACTCGGAACCGCTGCCGTGGTGGTGATCGACGACCATACCAGCATGGTGGATGTCCTCTACAATGCTTGCCGATTCTTTGCTCACGAGTCGTGCGGTCAATGCACTCCGTGCCGCGAAGGCACAGCGTGGTCGACCAAGATTCTGGAACGTATCCGCGAAGGACGCGGCAAACTCAGCGACATCGATACGCTTCTGGAAATCTCTGCATCGATCGGGACCATCCCAGGAACCACCATTTGCGGTCTCGCTGACGGTGCCGCTTGGCCGATTAAAACCGCCATCAACAAGTTCCGCGGTGAGTTCGAAGAATACATCAAGAGCGGTCGACGAAGCGAGAGCCCGGTGCTCGCTGGCGCCCACTGATCCAAAGATACATCATCCCTAACCCATTTTGGAAATTGCTCCCGTGGTCAAGGTAAAGGTCAACGATATTGAAGTCGATGCAGGTCCCAAGGACAACTGCATCTTGGCGGCGCGAAAAGCCGGCGTAGAAATCCCTCACTACTGCTGGCACGAATCGTTGTCGGTGGTCGCATCGTGCCGTATGTGTCTGGTGGAAGTGGGAGAGACCAAACCGGACGGCACCATTGCGATGGGACCGAAACTGGTGCCAGGTTGCCAAACACCGATCAAAGACGGCACGGTCATTCGGACGGACTCGCCGAAAGTTAAAGCCGCCCAGCAGATGACGCTCGAGCTGCTCCTTCTGAACCATCCGCTCGATTGCTCGATCTGCGACCAAGCCGGCGAATGCTACTTGCAAGATTACACCTACAAATACGGTAAAGCGCATAGCCGGCTCGATGAGCCAAAGCTGCAGCGGATGGACAAATACCATATCGGGGATCAGATCGCTCTGTTCACCGACCGATGCGTGATGTGCACGCGCTGCGTCCGATTCACGCGTGAAATCAGCGGTACCGCGGAACTTCAGGTTGTCGCCCGTGGAAGCCACGAAGAAATCGATGTCTTCCCCGAGGAGCCTTGCAACAACAAACTCGCAGGCAACGTCGTCGACCTCTGCCCTGTCGGGGCCCTCTGCAGCAAGGACTTCCTGTACAAGAAACGCGTATGGTGGCTGAAACAAGCCGAAAGCGTTTGCACGGGTTGCTCGACGGGTTGCAGCATCTCCATCGATCAAAACGAGAACAAAGTTTATCGTCTTCGTCCGCGACCAAACCCAGAGGCCCAAGGGCACTTCATGTGCGACGAAGGTCGGTTCGGTTTCAAGTACATCCACGATGAACGAAGGCTGTCGACTCCTAGGTTGTCGGTTGCACTTGCGAGCGGGATCGAATCGCAACGCAAAACGACGTCCGCGAATTTCGCGCCAGATCTGAACTTCGCCGATCTTTGGCCGACCGCCCTCACCAAGGCGCGTCAAAAAATCCAAGACGCCATCAAAGCGGATCCGTCAAGTTTCGTCGCGGTCTTCTCTCCATTCATGACGGTCGAAGAAGCGTACCTGCTCGCGAAGTTCATCAAAGGGATCCATGACAAAGCTCGGTTGGTCTTGGGACCTGTCCCATCGGTGGGTGTCGATGACAAGTACCCCAAAGGACCCAAGGGTGAATCGCCTGCCGACGGCAATGTCAAGTTCACGATCCGCGCTGAGAAGTGCCCAAATCGCCTCGGAGTCGAAGCGGTCCTCAAGCACTTCGAGGGGAGCGTTGTCCGTATCGAATCGATCGCCCAACGCCCCAATGCCCATGCGTGGTACATCGTCGGTGGCTACACGTCCGGATGGGTTACCGAGGCGATCGACAAAGCGATCGGCACGCCATCGCTACTCATCGTTCAAGACATTTTCCCATCGCCTCTCAGCGAGCGAGCGGACATCGTACTCGCGTCCGGTTCCTTCGCCGAAAGAGATGGCACCTACGTCAACCACGCAGGTTTGGCCCAATCCGCTAGCGCTGCGGTCCGCGCTCCCGGCGAAGCGAGAGCCGATGGTCGAATCCTGATGGAACTCGCTGGCCGAACGGGTTTGTTCAACGCCATGGCCCTCCGCAAAGAAATCGGCGCGGCCATCCCAGAGCTATCGGTACTCGGCTCCGGTGATCTCGGAGACCAAGGAGTCCGACTGGTTCGATTCGCCAAACAAGCTACCGCCGCTGCGACCTAAGTCCTCGTCCATCAAAGAGTTTAAAAAGCAATGCTAAAAACGCTGATCAACGAACTGGTAGAGAAATGGCCCGGACTTTGGCCCATCCTGGCTGCCATCGCGGTCATCCTGGCTGTTGTTCCGTTCTTGGGTCTTTACATGACCTTCATCGAACGCAAACTCGCTGCTTATGTCCAAGACCGCGTGGGCCCAAACCGGGTCGGTCCATTCGGCTTGCTCCAAGCCGTCGCGGATGGTTTGAAGATCTTTTTGAAGGAACAAATCATCCCGGACCACGTGTACACGGTCCTCTACTTCTTGGCTCCAACCTTGAGTTTGATGACCGCCATGTTCGCTTTGGTCGTCATGCCGTTCGGTCCGGTACCGACAAATTACACCGGTGGTTTCCGATTCATCGTCGCCCCCGGCATCGACATCGGCATCTTGATGATGATTGCGATCAGTTCCCTATCGGCATACGGTATCATCGTCGGCGGATGGGCTTCGAACAATAAGTATTCGATGTACGGTGCGATTCGATCCTGTGCGCAGTTCATCAGCTATGAAATTCCGCTTGGTCTGTCCATCATCGGAGTGATCGCCGTAGCGGGTTCCTTGAACATCGAACACATCGTTGATGCCCAATCCAAATCAATTTGGGATTGGAACATCTTCTGGCAACCTCTTGCTCTATTGATTTTCTTCACCAGTGCCCTGGCCGAAACCAACCGATTGCCGTTCGACCTTCCCGAGTGCGAACAAGAACTGGTCGGTGGATTCCACACCGAGTACAGCGGCATCAAATTCGTTCTGTTCTTCCTGGCAGAGTACACCCACATCGTTACCGTTAGTTTCTTGACCGCGTTGCTCTTTTTCGGCGGCTGGAGTTGCCCCGGGATTCCTAGTCCATCCACGCCCGAAGGGGCATCGTTGACGTACATGCTGTTGGGACTACTGGTACTGGTTCTGAAGGTATCCTGCGTTGTTGCACTGATTATGCTCCTTCGCTGGGCTCTCCCTCGGTTCCGGTTCGACCAATTGATGGGATTGGCTTGGAAGGGCCTGATCCCGTTGGCTCTTGTCAACTTGATCGGTGTCGCGATCGTGCTTTCGCTGGATCTGCCAAAGCATCTGCTCTTCGTGACCGCGGTGCTGCCGGTGATCGCAGCGTATTACAGCGCAACTCAATTCAATGAATCGATGACAAAACTGAACTCGGAGCGGAACGTTCTCTCGAAATCGCGAGCAATGTCGTATGAGTAACAAAAAAACAAAAACCGTTAAATGGGGTGAGGAACCGAAACTCGGTATGCTCGACGCGCTGTATCTGCCAGCCATCGTCTCCGGGTTGGCGACCGCTGTGCGTCACGCCGTTTCCGGGAAACCGACAACACGGCAATACCCCGAGGTCGAACCGGAAATACCGCCCAACTATCGCGGGGTCCATCGCCTCAATCGCGATGAACAAGGACGAGTCAAGTGCGTGGCATGCTACATGTGCCAAACAGCTTGCCCGGCCAACTGTATCGAAATCATCGCGGCACCAGCGCCCAAAGAAGATCCCCACTGGACGGATCGCGACAAATATCCGGCGACATTCACCATCGATGAGTTGCGTTGCATCTACTGCGGAATGTGCGAAGAAGCGTGCCCGGTCGATGCGATCGAACTCACCAGCGTTTATGACCTAACGGGTCTTACTCGCAAAGAAATGATTTTCGACAAAGAAAAACTCCTTTCGGTATTCGACGAGACCGTCAAAACCGGAAAGGACCCTGTGCGAACGAACCGAGGTACGCTCGGACCGGCCTCGGAGGAAGCACCGTCCGGTCGCCAAGGACCGCCACCTCCAGGTCGCGGCAAACACGGTTAGTTTCATTGCGTTTGATGCCATCGCGGGATTCGCCGCGATCCATCGCTCCACTCACTTTTGCATTTTAGAAAACGAACTTTGGGAACCCCTTCCATGGAAAGTTTGACACTCGCTTGGCCGCTGGCGCAACAAGCGTTTGATCCAAGCAATCTGCCTTTGGTGACCGGATCGCCAATCGACGGTCACTTCTCGAATGCGATGCTGTTGGTCATCGTGGTCGGCGCTGTCGCATATTGGTGCTTGCAACGTGGCGTTGTCCGGTCCAAGCCTCTTGCGATCGCCGGCGCTTCGCTGTTCGGACTCGCCTGCGTCATGGCCTTCTCCGCGATCCCAAAGCCTACCACGTTCCCCGCCGAAAACTCGTTTTCAGATTACTTGGAACCTGTCGTCAAAATGTGCTTCTGCCTGCTAGCAGCAGGAGGTGGTCTCGGGTTCATCGTCGCCCGCGAACCGGTCCATGCGGCCCTCGGTTTCGCGACGTGCGTGCTTTCGACATGTGGAATCCTGTTCATGCAACATGCGTACTTCATCGCTGCCGCCACGATGATTGTTTACGCGGGCGCGACGATCATCATCTTTCTGTTCGTCCTCATGTTCGCTCAGCAAACAAAACTGAGGATCTACGATGTCGAACTGACTCGCCCCGCGGTTGCCGCATTCATCGCAACGGCGCTACTGATCACCATCACCTATAGCGTATCCGACGAAGGAGAAATACTTCCGACGAAAATGGATCTAACGCGATCCCGAAGTTTGGCTGCGATATCCAATGATCCGGAATCGGTCTTACCACCTGCAATGCAACCAGGGATGTCCCCTTCGGAATCGGCCAAGTTCGTACCCTCCAAAACCTCGGGACTGGGCCGAGCGATGTATACGGACTACCTGCTGGCAATCGAACTGGCAGGTACCGTACTTCTCGTTGCGACCATCGGTGCCATCGCATTGGCTCAAAAGCCGGAAGAAGGTGTCTCGTGAACCATTTTGATTCTCAAAACCTGCTGATCTTTGGCGGTGTACTGTTTGCAATTGGATTGATCGGGTTCCTCACCCGACGTTCGATGATTTTGATGTTCCTCTCCCTCGAAACCATGCTTTCTGGGGTCAGCCTGAATTTGATCGTGTTCTCGAAAATCCATCAAAACTACCAAGGCCAAGTCCTCGCGATCATGGTCTTGACGATCGCCGCTTGCGAAGCAGCGATCGCGCTGGCATTTGTGGTATCCCTGTACCGTCGCAAGCCGACATTGGATGTGTTGGCGTGGGATGAATTGAGCGAAACCATCATGCCGAAGATGCCAGATGCCCTATCGGATATGAGCGAACCCCACGAGCAATACCCAACCTTGACTCCCGCTGGTTTGGACCCACTTTCTCACCCCATGCCTCCATCCTTGGATGCAGCAATGAATCAACAAAACTCGACAACTCCCGCGAACGCAACGGAGGTCGTACAACGTGCCTAATTCCGATTTGTTTGCATGGCTGGTCCCTATTGCTCCATTGGTCGGATGCATCGCGTGTGCGATTTTGTCCTTCCAAGGGGATAGGAAATTCGCGCACGTGCCCGCGATTCTATCGTTGGTCCTCTCGGCAGTATGCGCCATTGCGTTGCTGGCCATGGGAGCTCCGGGCAGTGAGGGAGTCACCTATGTCCAAGGATATCGATACCTTCAGATCGGAGGTGTAACGCTGGATATTTCCCTGCGACTGGACGCATTGTGCTTGACGTTGCTCGCCGTAGTTACATCGATCTCGGCGATGATCGCAATCTACTCGAAGGACTACATGCATGGCGATCGAGGATACGCCCGCTATTTCGCCGTTTTCTGCGCATTCGTTTTCTCGATGACAATGCTGGTTCTGTCCCACAACCTGTTGATGCTCTATGCATTTTGGGAAGGTGTCGGAACCTGTAGCTACCTGCTCATCGGGTTCTGGTTCCAACGGCCTTCAGCAGCGAAAGCAGCCACCAAGGCATTTTTGGTCAATCGTATCGCGGACACCGCATTCTTACTCGGCATCCTATTGCTGAGTTTTGCGGTGGGACAAACCGACGTCGGTCAAGACGTCTCGTGGTTCGCCCGCTTGGACTTCCAGCACATCTTCGACGCGGCGCCGGTCATCGCGGAAAAGCATTCAGCCTTGCTCACCTGCATCTGCATGCTGCTCATGATCGGGGCGATTGGCAAGTCTGCTCAGTTCCCATTCCATGTGTGGTTGCCCGACGCGATGGAAGGCCCCACTCCGGTTTCCGCATTGATCCACGCCGCAACGATGGTGACCGCAGGGGTTTACTTGATGGCGAGGCTCTCGCCGATGATGGCCCTGACCCCATCGGTCCTAACAACGGTAGCATGGCTCGGAGGAATCACCTCGCTCATCGCCGCAGTGATGGCCCTCTACCAAGACGACTTGAAACGCGTTCTCGCCTATTCCACCGTCAGCCAGCTTGGCTATTTGTTCATGGCCTTGGGCGCCGGTGCCGTCAAAGATCTCATGACGGTGGCCGTGGTCGCCGCCATGTTCCACTTGGTAACCCATGCGTTCTTCAAGGCCCTGCTGTTCCTCTCGGCCGGGAATGTTATGCACGCGATGGGTGATGTGATCGACATGCGTCAGTTCGGGGGCCTGAAACGAGTCCTACCGAAGACGCACTTGCTGTTCGGTATCGGGGCTGCCGCGCTAGCCGGGTTGCCACCACTCTCCGGCTTCTTCAGCAAAGACGGCGTTCTGGGCGTGATCGCAGATGCGAGCCACGACACCATGGTTGGAACTCAGTTCATGGCATTGCTGGCCATCGGCTTCATCACTGCCTTCCTTACGGCAATCTACACCTCGAAGGCATACTTCAAAACCTTCCACGGCACCGAAAAGATTCCTGAAGCGGCGGGCCACCACGCTCATGAGGCCACCGGAACGATGCTG